>NZ_JANJER010000007.1:0-155662 GCF_044878485.1 Dermacoccus sp. BD5
GTTCTGTACAATCATTAATCACTCAGCCACAACACGCGACACTCCATAAGTGCCACAAAAATGTTTGGCGATGATCACATCGGCACGCTGTTGAGTTCTCAAAACACCATCGCACACCACACGAAGCGACGAACTTTCGCTCGCCACCCGCTCGGGGCAACTTCTTAACCGTAATCCATCCGGCTCTTGGGCGTCAATTCCGGCTCTCACCGTCATCTCGCGCACTTGGCTCCAGATGAAGCATCAGCCGGGCCGCACCGTCGTGTACCTGCCGGACCTTCGATCGTGGATCGAAGCGGGGTTTTCGCTTCCGGTGCCCGCCCTGTCGGGCTGACTTCGTAAACATTAGCCCAGGTTCTTCGGAGCGTGCAAATCGGGCCGGCCGAGCCGCTTGGGCCGTTCCCCTCCGCGGCGGGAGCGTGGCACCTAGACTCGCATCGGAAACCGTGGGCGACCGCGCCCAAAGCCGGAAGGAACACCCCATGCCTGAAGCCGTCATCGTCTCCGCCGCACGCACGCCCATCGGGCGCGCGTTCAAGGGTTCACTCAAGGATGTCCGACCCGACGACCTCGCCGCCCAGGTCGTCGACGCCGCCCTCGCCAAGGTGCCCGGCCTCGACCGCTCGCTCGTCGAGGACCTGTACCTGGGGTGCGCCGAGCCCTCCGGGCGCCACGGCAACAACATGGCTCGCGTCGTCTCGGTCCTGCTCGGGATGGACACAGTGCCGGGCGCCACCGTCAACCGCTTCTGCGCCAGCTCCGTGCAAACGACGCGCATGGCCGCTCACGCCATCAAGGCCGGCGAGGGCGACATCTTCATCTCCGCCGGCGTCGAGTGCGTCTCCCAATACACGAACTTTGCCGGTGCGGGTGCTTCGGACGACGCTGACCTCAACCCCCGCTTCGCCGACGCCATGGCCCGAACCCTCGAGACGGCCAAGACGAACGCACGCTGGAGCGACCCCCGTGAGTCGGGCGAGCTTCCCGACGTCTACATCGCGATGGGCCAGACCGCCGAGAACGTCGCCACCTACCGCGGCGTCTCCCGTCAGGAGCAGGACGAGTGGGCCGTCCGCTCGCAGAACTTCGCGGAGAAGGCCATCGCCGACGGGTTCTTCGCCCGCGAGATCGCCCCCGTCACGCTCGCGGACGGCACTGTCGTCTCCACCGATGACGGCCCCCGCGCCGGCGTCACGTACGACTCGGTCGCCGGACTCAAGCCCGTCTTCCGCGAGGAGGGCACCGTCACCGCCGGTAACTGCTGCCCGCTCAACGACGGCGCCGCGGCGCTCGTCGTCATGAGCGACGTCAAGGCCCAGCAGCTCGGCCTCAAGCCGCTCGCCCGCGTCGTCTCCACCGGCGTCAGCGGCCTCTCCCCCGAGATCATGGGCATGGGCCCCGTCGAGGCCAGCAAGCAGGCCCTCGCTCGCGCCGGAATGAGCATCGGCGACATCGACCTGTACGAGATCAACGAGGCCTTCGCCGCGCAGGTGCTGCCGAGCGCCCACGACCTCGGCATGGACCTCGACAAGCTGAACGTTCACGGCGGCGCCATCGCTCTCGGCCACCCCTTCGGCTCGACCGGCGCGCGCATCACGACGACGCTGCTCAACGGACTCCAGTCCACCGACGGCCAGTTCGGCCTCGAGACGATGTGCGTCGGCGGCGGCCAGGGCATGGCCATCATCTACGAACGCCTCAACTGATCGACCCCGCTGCTCGGCGCGGCCGAGCGGCGCTGGCGATCAAGACACCGCATGACACGAACGGCGGGCCCTTTGGGGCCCGCCGTTCGTCATGCTGTGGCACTCGTCCCGTGGTGACGCTCGGCCGAGGCATCGCATGCGGGTGGTCGTCATGCGCACGTGCCCATGGGATGCGCGTGTGCAGGCTGTACCGCGGGGTGGATGAACGCCGCGATCGATCTCGTAGGGTGTGCCGGCCATGCCCAGCCCGGGTTCAGGCCTGCGCACGGGCCTGCGACGTCGCGATGTTGACCATCCAGTTCGCGCCGAAGCTGTCGGTCAGCATTCCGAACTCGTCCCCCCACCTCTGGACGGCGAGCGGCAGCGTCACGTCGGCGCCTTTAGAGAGCGCTGCGAACCATCCGCGCAGGTCGTCGGCGTCGTCGCCGGAGAGCGAGATCGTGATGTTGCCACCGGGCGTGTGCTCCATCTGCTCCGGCGTGTCCGAGCCCATGAGCGTGAAACCGGACGGCGTCTTCAACATGCCGTGCATGACCTTGTCCGCCCCGGCGCCCTCCACTCCCATGTCACCGAACGTCGAGATCGTCAGTTCGCCGCCGAAGACCCGGGCGTAGAACTCGAGTACGTCCTTCGCGGTGTCGCGGAACGGTATGTAGGGGTTCATGCGCGAGGTCATACGGAGCTCCTGAGATCAACGCGGCGGGGCGCCACGCCCGTGCGACGCCCTGCGACTCCTGCGAGCGCCCCCGGGGCAGCACCCACGGCCGTCGAGTTCGCGTCTCAGCCGACGGAGCTCATCTGCCAATGCCAGGCGCTGCCCGTCGGATGCGCTGGACGAGCCGTCAGCCATTGTCGCGGGGTTCACCACGTCGTGGACGAGCGTCGCGATGACCGCGGCAGCCCACGCGCCGTCGAACTGCGCCGTGCGCGCCGCCAGCCGTTCCGACTCCTCGTCCTCCCCCGCGACCATGCGGACGAACCGTGCGAGCGCGCAGGCTGCATGGTCGGCCGGCGCGCCCGGAGGCAGCGCCCGCAACGTGCGGACGACCCGCCCGAGTTCATCCTCGAGCGGGTCGCCGGCGCCAGGAAGAATCGCCGTCATCGTCAGTCGCGGAAGCGGGCGATGAGACGCAGCATCTCGACGTAGAGCCACACCACGCTCAGCATCAGGCCGTACGCCATGAGCCACGACGTCTGGCGCGGAACGCCTGCGTTGACGCCCTGCTGGATCGAGTCGAAGTCGATCGCGAGCGAGTACGAGGCGAGTGCCACCGCGAACAGCGAGATGCCGATGCCGAGGGCGCCACTGCCGCCGATGCCGAAGCCGCTCTGCAGCCCCGTCAGGACGAGAACGAAATTGACGAGCGCGAACAGCAGGTACCCGATGAGCATGCCCGCGAAGATGCGACGGGAGCGCGCCGTCACGCGGATGACGCCGGTCTTGTACCCCAGCAACATCCCGCCGAAGACACACAGCGTCGCGAGGATGGCCTGCCCGACCACCCCGGGGTAGGCCGAGTTGAAGAACGCGCTGGCGGCGCCGAGGAACAACCCCTCGAACACCGTGTAGGCGAGGATCAGCGGAACCGAGATCGTCTTGCGGAACGCGATGACGAGCGACAGCACGAAGGCGACGATGCCACCGCCGGCCCACAGGCCGAGGGCCGTCGAACTCGTCTGCGAGTCGATCGCCCGATCTGCGAAGACGAACGTGCCCGCCGCCACGACGAGCAGCAGCCCGAAGAGGTTGAGTGACTTCGTCACGACGTCATCGAGCGTCATCCGCTCCGGCTGCACCTGTGGCGCACCGAACGTCGGGTTGTACATGGGCCCGGACGCCGGCTGCTGCGGGAAGCCGTACCCCTGCTGCTGCCCACCCGCCTGAAAGCTGGCGGCCTGACCTGAACGCATGTCACGCTCGAACTTGCTGAACACCGGATTACCGGCCATGGGGCCCCTCCTCAAGGACGTGACGTGGTGCCCTCGACGGGATTCGAACCCGCACTGAAGCGATTTTAAGTCGCCTGCCTCTGCCGTTGGGCTACGAGGGCACCTCATCCTAACGACAGGGTCATGACGCCCCTGCGGATGACATGACCTCGTTCACGATGACAACGCCCCGGCAGAACGCGGTGTTCCCCGGGGCGCCTCCGAGTCATGCGCTCTGCCTCAAAGCATGCTCATCGCGATGCCGTCGAGAATGTCCGACTCGCTCGTCACGCACGTGGTGACGCCCGCGCGCTCGCGCACGCGTTCGACGATCGTGCGCCAGATCAGCGCACCCGCGCCGATGACGTCGACACGACCCGGATGCATGAACCCCATCGCGCCGCGCTCGGCGCGCGTCGCACCCAGGACGGCGTCGCACGAGCCGATCACCTGCTCGCTCGTGAGGCACGCACCGTGGATGCGCGACGAGTCGTACGCAGACAGCCCCAGCGCGTGCGCCGTCACCGTCGTGATCGAACCGGCGAGGCCGACGAGCGTCGCGACCTGTGACAGGTCGACGGCGGCCTCCGCCTCGTCGAGGGCGGCATCGATATCGACGAGGGCAGCGTCGATCTCGGCCTGCGTCGGCGGATCGCTGCGCAGGTGACGCTCACTCAGGCGCACGGAGCCGATGTCGAGGGAGATCGACTGCTCGACATCCTGCGAGCCGCGCACCAGCTCCGTCGACCCGCCGCCGAGATCGACGACGAGATACGGCGCGCGCGCCTCGGCACCGAGGCCTGCCGTCGCGCCGGCGAAACTGAGCGCCGCCTCCTCCAGCCCGGAAACGACCTCGGGGACGACGTCGTCCCCGAACGCGGCGAACGCGCGTCGCACGCCGTCGGTGAATTCATCCGCGTTGGCGGCGTCGCGGGAGGCCGACGTCGCGACGAAGCGGACGGTGTCGACGTCGTACTCCCGACACAGCTGGGCGTACTCGCGCGTGACGAGCAGGGTGCGCTGCATCGCGGCGTCGGCGATGCGGCCCGAGACGTCGATGCCCTGGCCGAGGCGCACGATCTCGCTGCGCCGCGCCAGGTAGGTGAGCCCCGACCCGCCGTCGGCCGCCACGAGCAACCTGATCGAGTTGGTCCCGCAGTCGATCGCCGCGACCCGACGCTCACTCATGGTCATCGTCTCCTTGGTCTCCCGCACCGCAACAGCCGTTCTTCCACCACGCATCGCCGAGCAACGCCAGCGCTTCGTCACCGAGCGGGTTGATGCCGGGGCCCACCGACAGCGAGTGCGCGACCAGCACGTGCAGGCACTTGACGCGCGTCGGCATGCCGCCGGCGGAGATGCCGTCGATCTCCGGCACGTCGCCGAGCTCGCCGCGGCGCCTCAGATAATCCTCGTGGGCGGCGCGGTAGGCGGCCGCAAGGTCGGCGTCGGCTTCGAGACGCTCGCTCATCTCCTTCATGACACCCTGCGACTCGAGCGTCGAGATGGCACCCGTCAGGCGGGGGCACGTCGCGTAGAACGACGTCGGGAACGGAGTGCCGTCCGGCAGGCGCGGCAGCGTGCGCACCACCGTCGGACACCCGCACGCACAACGCGCCGACACCTCGACCGCACCGCGCGGCACCCGTCCGAGCTGCTTCTCGATCGCCGCAACGTCCTGCGGGCTGACGCCCGAGTGTTCGTTCATGTCCATCGTGCTCACTTCTCGCCCTCCGCCGGGGTCGAGATCGAACCCCAGATCTGCCCGTACCACGGGTGCGATGACAGACCCGTGGCATCTGCCACGCCGTTGCGCGGCGTCGTCGCGTGCGTCGTGCCGGCATCGTCCACGTACACCGTGATCGACTTGCCCGGCATCGCGTACCCGAGCCGCTCCTGCGCCTGCTGCTTCACGTACGCCGGGTCGTCCCAGCGTTTGCGCTCGGCGGTCAGCGCGTCGACGCGCTGCTGACCGGCGACTTTCTCCCGCTTCAATTCCGCGATCTCGCTGCGCTGCTGCAGATAGCTACGCAGCGTGGGCGTGAGGACGACGAGCATGACGGCGAGCAGAGCGCTCATCGTGATGAAACGGCGAACCGTGCCCGGGTCGGCTCGACGACGCGCCACCGGCGCCTCGTCGAGCTGCTGACGCAGCGTCGGACGTGTCGAGCCACGCGGACTCGAGCCGCGTGGGCGGGAAAGATCGCGGCCGGCGGGACGCGAGCCGGTGCGGGCGCGCGAACCTCCCGCCCCGGTGTCATCACCGGAGCGGGAGGTACGGAAATTGCGATTCGCCAAGACGCCGCTCAGTTGTTCGAGAAGCGCGGGAAGGCCTTGCGACCGGCGTAGACCGCCGCGTCGTCGAGGTCCTCCTCGATGCGCAGCAGCTGGTTGTACTTCGCCACGCGCTCCGAGCGCGCCGGGGCACCCGTCTTGATCTGGCCGCAGTTCGTCGCGACGGCGAGGTCGGCGATCGTCGTGTCCTCCGTCTCACCGGAACGGTGCGACATCATGCAGCGGTAACCGTTCGTCTGGGCGAGGGTGACGGCGTCGAGCGTCTCCGTCAGCGAACCGATCTGGTTGACCTTGACGAGCAGCGCGTTGCCGGCCGCGTTGTCGATGCCCTTCTGCAGACGCTCGGGGTTGGTGACGAACAGGTCGTCACCGACGAGCTGCACGGCGTCACCGAGCTTGTCGGTGATGTGCGCCCAGCCGTCCCAGTCGTCCTCGTTGAGCGGGTCCTCGATGGAGACGAGCGGGTACGCCTCGACGAGTTCGGCGTAGTAGTTCGTCATCCACTCCGCGTCGCGCTTCTGGCCCTCGAACGTGTACGTGCCGCCGTCGTAGAACTCGGACGCTGCGACATCGAGCGCCAGCGCGATCTGCTCACCCGGCTTGTACCCGGCCTTCTCGACGGCCTCGAGGATGAGGTCGAGCGCCGCACGGTTCGACTCGAGGTTCGGGGCGAAGCCACCCTCGTCGCCGAGGCCCGTCGCGAGACCCTTGTCCTTGAGGACGGCCTTGAGCGCGTGGTAGACCTCCGTGCCGATGCGCAGGGCCTCCTTGAAGCTCTCCGCACCGATCGGCGCGATCATGAACTCCTGGATGTCGACGTTCGTGTCCGCGTGCGAACCACCGTTGAGGATGTTCATCATCGGCACCGGCAGAACGTGCGCGTTGGGGCCACCAACGTAGCGGTACAACGGGAGACCCGCAGACTTCGCGGCCGCCTTGGCCACGGCCAGCGACACGCCGAGGATGGCGTTCGCGCCGAGCTTGCCCTTGTTGTCCGTGCCGTCGAGCTCGATCATCTCGGCGTCGATGAGGCGCTGCTCATCCGCGTCGAAACCGACGAGGTGCGGCGCGATCTGCTCGATGACGGCGTCGACGGCGTCCTCGACACCCTTGCCGCCGTAGCGCTTCTTGTCGCCGTCACGACGCTCGACCGCCTCGAAGGCGCCCGTCGAGGCACCCGAAGGGACAGCCGCGCTCTCGTTGGTGCCGTCGTCGAGGAGCACGACGGCCTCGACCGTGGGGTTGCCGCGCGAGTCAAGGATCTCGCGAGCGCCGATGCCTTCAATGGTTGCCACAGAACTCTCCGATACACGTGGTTGATTCGGGCAGCGGGTCTGATCACCCGCGTCAGTGTCGAGCCTAACGAACCGCTGCGGTACTGCCGGGTAGGAACGTGGGGTCTGTCGAGAACGGGACGCGCGTCACCCGCCGCCTCGCGGCAGGTCGGCATCCGGCGGGGCGGGGTGGGGGTCGGCGTGCTCAGCGTGGTCGATGCCCCCGAGGTGATCACCGACGGGCGCGGCGTGCAGGCGCGACAGCGTGGCGGAGAGCGCGACGCTCGGGTCGACTCCGAGGCCACGGGCCTGCACGACGAGGTCGAGCAGCGCCGCCCCGATGGAATCCTCGGCGGCGAGGGCCTCCACGCGTTCGGCCTGCCCCGCCTTCGTCAACCGCCCGACGACCTTGACGGCCCGCTCGAGCGGCGGCAGCCCGGCCGGGATGCCGGCCAGCGGGTCGTTCGCGTCACGCTCCGGCTTCTCGGCCGCCTTGATCCTCGCCCACTCGGCCTCGACCTCCTCGGGGTTCGAGACGGCACCGTCGGCGAAGACGTGCGGGTGACGCCTGACCAGCTTCTCGACGAGCGTCGCCGCGACGTCGTCGACGTCGAAGCCGTCCTCCTCGCGCTCCGCGGCCACACGGGCGTGGAAGAGCACCTGGAGCAGCACGTCGCCGAGCTCCTCCCTCAGGTGCTCGCCGCTCGCCTCGGCGATGGCCTCGGTGACCTCGAACGCCTCCTCGACGAGGTACGGTGCGAGGCTCGCGTGCGTCTGCTGGGCATCCCACGGGCAGCCGCCGGGCGAGCGCAACGTGTCCATGACGGCGACGGCGTCGAGCAGGCGCGAACCGGGGGCGTCCCACGACCCGACGACGACCTCGACGGGCGGCGGGTCGTCGAGACGCGTCAGCTCGCCGGCGAGCGCGTCGGTGAGGCCGGGATCGGCGTCCGCCGAACCCAGCCAGACGACGTGACGCCCGGCGACCCCCGCCGCGACGAGGGCATGTGCCGTGGCGGCCGGGGGCTCGTCACGGATCTCGACATCGAAGCCCTCGTCGCGCGCGACCTCGACGAGCGGTTCGTCACCCGCGCGGCCCAGGACGGCGTCAGCGCTTTCGACACGCCGCCAGGCGTCGCGCGTCATCAGCCCGGCGGGCACCCGCGGGCTGACGACAAGCAGGGCGATGCTGCCGCTCATCGTCGCGCTCCGCCCGCGCGCGCCATCTCCTGCGCCGCCGCGGCGGCGGCGATGTCGTCGAGCAGCACGGCCTGGACGAGCTGCGCCGCCCACTGCAGGATCGCCTGGTCGCGAAGCGGCTTGCCGGCGACGGGCTTCGTCATCGGCATAGGCACGAGCAACCGCTCCTGGTTGGTCTTGATGAGCGTGCCCGGGAAGAGGCGCTCGAGGCGCATCTGCTGCGACTCGCGCAGCTCGGTGACCGGGCCGAAACGGACGTACTTGCCCTGCACCCCGATGTCGCTGATGCCCGCTTGCCGCGCGATGGTGCGCAGCCGGGCCACGTCGAACAGGTTGAGCACAGGTGCGGGCGGCTCGCCGTAGCGGTCCTTCAGCTCGGCGATGATCTCGTCGAGGGCTGCCTCGTTCTCCACGCTCGCGAGCTTCTTGTACGCCTCGAGGCGCAGCCGCTCCCCCGGCACGTACTCGTGCGGCAGGTGGGCGTCGACGGGCAGTTCGATCTTGATCTCGACCGGCATCGACGAGGTGTCGTCGCCGCGGTAGTCGGCGACGGCCTCACCGACCATGCGGACGTACAGGTCGAATCCAACCCCCGCGATGTGGCCGGACTGCTCGCCGCCGAGCAGGTTGCCGGCGCCGCGGATCTCCAGATCCTTCATCGCGATCTGCATGCCCGCGCCGAGGTCGGTGTTGCTCGCGATCGTCTGCAACCGGTCGTGCGCCGTCTCGGTCAGCGGCTTCTCGGCCGGGAACATGAAGTAGGCGTACGCGCGCTCGCGACCGCGCCCCACGCGTCCGCGCAGCTGGTGCAGCTGGCTGAGGCCGAGCTGGTCGGCGCGCTCGACGATGAGGCTGTTGGCGTTCGCGATGTCGAGACCCGTCTCGACGATCGTCGTCGAGACGAGCACGTCGAACTTGCGCTCCCAGAAGTCGACGACCACCTCCTCCAGGCGCGCCTCCTCCATCTTGCCGTGCGCCGTCGCGACCCGGGCCTCGGGCACGAGTACGCGGATTCGCGCAGCCTGCTTCTCGATGCTGCCGACCTTGTTGTGGACGTAGAACACCTGACCTTCACGCATCAGCTCGCGTCGGATGGCCGCCGTCAGCTGCTTCTCGTCGTACGCCCCGACGAACGTCAGGACGGGGTGACGCTCCTCCGGCGGCGTCGCGAGCGTCGACATCTCGCGGATACCGGTGACAGCCATCTCGAGCGTGCGCGGGATCGGCGTCGCCGACATCGCAAGCACGTCGACGGCCGTGCGCATCTGCTTGAGCTGCTCCTTGTGCTCGACGCCGAAGCGCTGCTCCTCGTCGACGATGACGAGCCCGAGATCCTTGAACTCGATCTCCTTGCTCAGCAACCGGTGCGTTCCGATGACGAGGTCGATCGAGCCGTCCTTGAGCCCCGCGAGGACCTCGCGCGCCTCCTTGTCGCTCTGAAAACGCGACAGCGACGCGAGCTTGACGGGGAAGCCCGCGTAACGCTCGGCGAACGTCTGATAGTGCTGCTTGACGAGCAGCGTCGTCGGCACGAGGACCGCGACCTGCTTGGAATCCTGCACCGCCTTGAACGCCGCGCGCACCGCGATCTCGGTCTTGCCGTAGCCCACGTCACCACAGACGAGACGGTCCATGGGCACCGTCTTCTCCATGTCGGCCTTGACCTCTTCGATGCTCGAGAGCTGATCGGGCGTCTCGACGTACGCGAAGGCGTCCTCCAGCTCGCGCTGCCACGGCGTGTCGGGCGCGAACGCGTGACCCGGCGTCGCCTGTCGAGCCGAGTACAGGCGGATGAGCTCGCCGGCGATCTGCTTGACGTGACGGCGGGCTTTCGACTTGGTCGCCGCCCAGTCCGAGCCGCCCATCTTCGACAGCGTCGGCATCTCGCCGCCGACGTAGCGCGTCACCTGGTCGAGCTGGTCGGTGGGCACGAACAGCCGGTCGCCGGGCTGACCGCGCTTGCTCGCCGCGTACTCGAGGACGAGATATTCGCGCGTCGCGCCGCCGACGGTACGCTGCATCATCTCGACGAACCGGCCGACACCGTGCTGTTCGTGGACGACGTGATCGCCCGGCTTGAGCTGCAGCGGGTCGACGACGTTGCGGCGGCGCGACGGCATGCGTCGCATGTCCTTCGTGCTCGCCGTTCCCGCCGAGCCGGTGAGGTCGGCCTCGGTGAGGACGACGAGCCCCGCAGCGGGCATCTCGAAGCCGCGGCCGAGCGAACCCGTCGCGACCTCGACACCGGGGGCGACCTGCGTCATCGGGCGCGCGGCGAGGTCGTGCTCGGCGAACACCTGGGTGACGCGCTTGGCGAAGCCCGGGCCGTCCGTCACGACGGCGACGCTGCGCCCGGCCGCGACGTGAGCCGCGACCTCGGCGGACGCGCGCTCGGTGTCGCCGCGGTAGTTCGGCACGTCCTGCGAGTCGATCGTGACGCGGGTACCCGGCAGGTCGTCCTCGAGGAACTCGTGCAACTCGTCGTCGGCCGCGAACGAGCTGAACGACCACCAGGGGTGAGCGGTCGCGAGCGCATGCTCACGCAGTTCGAGAAGGCTGCGGTACGACGCGCCGTCGAGCACGCCTCGTAGGTCGACGGGGACGGCGTTGCCGGCGGCCGCATTGGTCCAGCTCGCCTCGAGGAACTCCTGCGACGTCGAGACGAGGTCGTGCGCGCGGGTGCGGACGCGCTCGGGGTCGACGAGAACGACGCGCGCAGCATCCGGCAGCACGTCGATGAGCGTCTCCATGCCGGCCGGCAGCAGCGCCGGCATGAGCGACTCCATGCCCTCGACGGCGATGCCCTCGCTGACCTTCGTCAACATGTCGGCGACGCCCAGCAGGCTCGGCGCGAGCTCAGCCGCGCGCTCACGGACCTCGGGGGTGAGCAGCAGTTCGCGGCACGGCGGGGCCCACAGCCCGTGCGGGTTGACCTCGAGCGAACGCTGGTCGGCCACCTTGAACCAGCGGATCTCCTCGACGGTGTCGCCCCAGAACTCCAGGCGCACCGGGTGATCCTCGGTGGGCGGGAACACGTCGAGGATGCCACCGCGCACGGCGAACTCGCCGCGGCGCTCGACCATGTCGACGCGCGTGTAGGCCGCGGCCACGAGGGCTTCCACGATGTCCTCGAGCGGGCGCTCGTCACCGGCGGCGAGGCTCACGGGTTCGAGGTCGCCGAGGCCCTTCGCCATGGGCTGCATGAGGGCGCGCACCGACGCGACGACGACGCGGACGGGCCCGTACGTCCCGCCCGCTTCCGGGTGCCTGAGGCGGCGCAGCACGGCGAGACGCCGCCCGACCGTGTCGGAACGCGGCGACATGCGCTCGTGCGGCAGCGTCTCCCACGACGGGAACTCGGCGACGTCGTCGTAGTCGACGAAGTTGCGCAGGGCCGTCGCCATGTCGTCGGCCTCGCGCCCCGTCGCGGTGACGACGAGCATCGGCCCCGCCGCGTCGCCGCCAGTCTGCAGCAGAGCCGCCACGAGAGGAGCGCGCAGACCGGCCGCGGCCGCGATGTCGACGAGCGACTCGTCCGCGGCCAGCGCGAGCAGCCGCTTGACGGACTCGTCGGCGCACACGCGCGTCAGCAGGGGCGCGAGCGGCAGGTGGGCGGCCTCGGGCATGCGGGCTCCTTCGTCGAATCGGTGACGACGCACGTAAACGCCGCGCGCGCCCGGAAGGGCGACGGCTTCGTCGGCGGGCGACGCGTGAAGTCTAGAACGGAGCGGCGACAACCCCGGAATTCCGGGCATTCACCCCCTCATCACCCCGCGGGGCACGAACGATGGAGGGATACGCCGGGGGCAGTCACGGCCGTCCGAACAATTCCACGTCACGCGCCGTCGACGAGCCGTCAAGACGCACGCGCGTCCACCCGTCGGGCGTCGGTTCGAGGACGACGCGCGGCGCGTCATCCCACCCGGCTCGTTGGTCGCTGGGGCCGCGCTCCTCGATGACCCGGGCGTGCAGGAACGACGACCAGCGCGTTCGCACGATGACGTCGCGTGAGGGTTCGACCCGCAGGATGAGGTGGGAGGAGGTCTTGTCCGTGATCGTGGCGCCGTCGGTGACGAGCGGCTTGGCGTCCGGCACCTCGAACACGCGCCACTGGTCGTTCGACCACACCTCGTGCCAGCCCGGGGGCGTCGCGGCGACGGTACGCCACTGCCCCGTCTTCTTCACCGGATGGCGGTTGAGAGCGACGTAGCGCACCGCCGAATCCTGCAGCCACCCGGTGAGTTCCGCGTCGGAGATGTGCGCCTCGCGGTCGACGAACGCGTCGGAGAGGCTGCGGTCGGCCTGCGTCTCGTACCCGCGCGCCAACCAGAAATCCTCTGCCATGACGAACGCCGAGGTGTGCGTGCCGTCGGCGACGACCTCGATGCGGCTGTTCTCGATGCCGGGCAACGCCTGGAGAGCGTCCGACAGGGGCCTGTACACCGTCACCGACGACGCCGATGCGCGGGCGTCCGCGAGATCGTGAGCGGTGAAGTACCCCGACCAGACCAGGGCCGGCAGCACGGCGCACGCCGTCATCCGGTTGCTGCGGCGGGCCGTCGCGGCGACGGCGACGGGCAGCACCGCGAAGACGAGGCGCGCGAGGTTGGAGCCGAGCGCGTTGGGGACGGCGGAGAACACGAGCACCGCGGCGGCGGTGATGGCGATGGCGAGGACGACCGGTTTCGCAGGCTTGGCGAGCAGGAACAAGCCGAGAAGGACGAGCGAGGTGAGTGCTCTGCCCCAGCCATACCCCTCTGGCCCACTGCTACCCCACACGAGCGACGAGACGCCCATGAAGGCGATGCCGACCAGGATGGGAACGAGCGAGATCCGACGGGCGAGCAGCCCCGCCCCGAATCCGACGAGCACGAACGCCACCGCAACGGGTGAGGCGAGGCCGCTGAGGATGACGAGCAGCGACGCCGTCCAGCGACGGTCGCGGATGGCGGCATCAAGCGCCCCGAGGGCGATGACGGCACCGACGAGGAACGTCGTGCGACCGGCGCCGAGCGTCATGACGGCGCTCAGCGTCGCGACCCACACGGCCACGATCGGGCGCCGCACCTGCGTGACGGTGAGTGCCACAGCCCATGGAATGGCCGTGGCCGCGAGCGCGACGACGGCGTGGGCACCGAGGGCGGCCGACAGCCAGGGCACGAGGACGGAGTATCCGCCCGGCGGGTGGGCGCCGCTGTACCAGCTGAACCAGTAGCCGAGGCCCACGCCGTCCCGCGCCGCCTGAGCGCGCGCGAGCGCCGCCCACATGTCGCCCACACCGGGGGCGACGACGACGAAGAGCACGCCGGCGAGCGCGACCACCGCGGTCGCGAGCCAGGTGTGCAACGCGAGCCGGCGGCTCACGCCCTCAGCGAGCATGCACGAGGTTCTGCGCGTCGTCGAGACCGCGGTGGACGAGCAGTTCGACCGCCTCCGCGCCCGAGGGGATGAGGAAGTCGAGTTCGCGTCGCTCGGTCGCGGAGAAGTCCTTGAGTACGAAGTCGCTCACGTCCATGCGTCCGGGCGGGCGCCCGATGCCGAGGCGGACGCGCAGGTAGTCCTTCGTGCCGATGCTCTTGCTGATCGAGCGCAGCCCGTTGTGGCCGCCCTCGCCGCCACCGAACTTCAGGCGCACCGCGCCGAAGTCGATGTCGAGTTCGTCGTGGATGACGACGAGGCGCTCGGCGGGGATCTTGAAGAACTTCATGAGCGCGCTGACGGGCCCGCCCGATTCGTTCATGTACGTGCTCGGCACGGCGAGGACGACCTTCGGGCCGGGCAGCTCGCCCGGCAGCGTCCCCAACCGAATCTCTGCTGCGGCAGCGCGCGCCTTGTGCGCGCGCAGGGCGACGCCGGAGTCAGCGGCCATGCGCTCGACGACCATCGCGCCCACGTTGTGCCGGTTGCCGGCGTACCGGGGCCCGGGGTTGCCGAGCCCGACCACCAGCCAGGGTTGCGTGCGCGCCTTATCCACGAGGCCCAAGTATGCCGGATCGCGCATGGGCGCACGCTGGGCACGTCGACGAGACTCGCGCCCTCATCCGCGATCGGGCCAGCGATCGAGCCGACGACCGCGCCGCGACGGAACGCGAACGACGGGCTGCCGCTCACCAGGATCGGTGAGCGACGGCCCGTCGTCGTGAAGATCCGATGCCCGCGTGGAGGCGGGCGGCGGATCACTCGGAGTCTTCGGAGCCCTCCGCGGCGTCGCCCTCGGCGGGAGCCTCGGCAGCGTCGTCGCCCTCGGTCTCCTCGCCGGACTCCTCGTGCTCGATGCCGGCCTCGGCGAGCTCGGCATCGAGGGCCTCGGCGGAGATCTGCTCGGTGACGTTGATGACGAGCATCTCCTCGTCGGAGACGAGCTCGACACCGGACGGCAGCGTGACGTCCTTGGCGAGGATCTGCGTGCCGGCCTCGGCGCCCTCGACGGAGACGGTGAACGCCTCGGGGATGTCCGTGGCGGGCGTGAGGACCGTCAGCATGCCGTTCTCGGTCGTGACGACGGTCTCGGCAGCGGCCTCACCCTCGGCGTGGACCGGAACGTCGACCTCGACCTTCTCGCCCTTCTTGACGATGACGAGGTCGACGTGCTCGATGAAGCGACGGATGACCTCGCGCTGGACGTCGCGGGCGAGCGCGAGCTCCTCCCTGCCGTCGAAACGGATCGTGAGCAGCGCGTTCGGGTTCTTGACGGCCATCATCGTGTCGTGGCCGGGCAGTTCGAGGTGAACCGGCGTCTCGCCGTGCCCGTAGAGGACGGCGGGGATCATGTCGTTGCGGCGGATGCGGCGCGCGGCGCCCTTGCCGAACTCGGTGCGAAGCTGAGCTTCGAGAACGATCTGGTCAGCAGCCATGGTGGTGCCCTTCGGTGCGTCAGGACCGACGACACGTGCCGCCGGAATGGTCGGTGGCCTCATCAGGACGTGACGTGCGGACACGATGCGGGCGCGTCGACGCAGGTCGGCGCGGGCGGCCTGGGGCCGCGGGATCTCGCAGACGAGCGCCACCGCGTCGATCACGGACGCTCGGGGCTCGCTGCGCGCGCCCGTCTCGTCCCTCGCCGAGGCAACCGGAACAGTCTAGCGGGGCGGAGCGCGAACACGAAACGGCGTAAACGCGCAGCGCCGCGCACCCCGGGTGGGATGCGCGGCGCCGCGTTCGTCAGGGTGAGATCACTCCATCTCGTCGAACATGCTCGTCACGGAGCCGTCCTCGAAGACCTCGCGGATCGCCTGCGACAGCAGCGGTGCGATCGACAGCACCGTCAGCTTGTCGAACTTCTTCTCGTCCGTGATCGGCAGCGTGTCGGTGACGATGACCTCACGCGCCACCGAGTTCGCGAGCCGCTCGAGCGCCGGGTCGGAGAAGATCGCGTGCGTCGAGGCGATGACGACGGACTCCGCGCCCGCGTTCATCAACGCGTCGGCGGCGTGGCAGATCGTGCCGCCGGAGTCGATCATGTCGTCGACGAGCAGGCACGTGCGGCCCTCGACGGAGCCGACGACGCGGTTCGCGACCGACTGGTTGGGGCGCGTGACGTCACGCGTCTTGTGGATGAACGCCAGCGGCGCGCCGTTGAGGCGTTTGCTCCACGCCTCGGCGACCTTGATGCGGCCCGCGTCCGGCGAGACGACGGCGAGGTTCTCGTCGCCGTACTTCTTGGCGACGTAGTCGGTGATGACGGGCAGCGCCTGCAGGTGGTCGACGGGGCCGTCGAAGAAGCCCTGGATCTGGTCGGTGTGCAGGTCGACGGCCATGAGGCGGTTCGCGCCGGCCGTCTTGAACATGTCCGCGACCAGGCGCGCCGAGATCGGCTCGCGACCGCGCGACTTCTTGTCCTGACGCGCGTACCCGTAGAACGGCGCGACGACGGTGATGCGCTTCGCGGAGGCGCGCTTGAGCGCGTCGACCATGATGAGCTGCTCCATGATCCACTGGTTCACGGGAGCGGTGTGGCTCTGGATGACGAACGCGTCGCAGCCGCGCACGGACTCGTCGTAACGCACGTACGTCTCGGAGTTCGCGAAGTCGTACGCCTGCATCGGCACGAGCTGCGTGCCGAGGCCCTCGGCGACCGCCTTCGCGAGCTCGGGGTTGGCCCGCCCGGAGAAGACCATGAGGTTCTTCTCGGTGGTGCGCTTCATGGACAGGCTCACTTCGTGATCCCTTCGTCTGCGGAGGATTCCTCGTCAACACTAGTGGACGCCGCTTCACCGGCGGCGGCCCGGGGCGAGGCGTGCGCGACGTCACGCGCGGCGTCCGCGGTCTTCGTCCCGGCACGGCGGCGCTCGACCCAGCCGTCGATGTTGCGCTGACGGCCGCGTGCGACAGCCATCTGGCCGGCCTCGACGTCACCGTCGACGGCGCTGCCGGCCGCGACGTAGGCGCCCGGAGCGATCGTGACAGGCGCGATGAGCACCGAGTCGGAGCCGACGAAACTGTGGGCGCCGACGTGCGTCGTGTGCTTCTTGACGCCGTCGTAGTTGGCGAAGATCGTGCCCGCGCCGATGTTGGCGCCCTCACCGATGACGGCGTCGCCGCAGTACGTGAGGTGCGGCACCTTGGCGCCGTCACCGATCTGTGCGTTCTTCGTCTCGACGAACCCGCCGATCTTGCCCTTCGCGCCGAGCTCGGTGCCCGGGCGCAGGTAGCTGAACGGGCCGACGCTCGCGCCGGCGCCGATCGTCGCGAGGTTGGCCTGCGTGCGCACGACGGACGCGTCGTCGGCCACCTCGGTGTCGACCAGCGTCGTGTCGGGGCCGATCTCGCAGCGCGCACCGATCGTCGTCGCGCCGCGCAGCTGGGTGTTCGGCTGGACGACCGTGTCGCGGCCGATGGAGACGTCGACGTCGACGAACGTCGTCGCCGGGTCGATGACGATGGCGCCGTCACGCATGGCCTGCTCGACGACGCGACGGTTCAACTCTCGGCCCATCGCGGCGAGCTGCACCTTGTCGTTGACACCCTCGGTCTGCCACAGGTCGGTGATCGCGTGCGCCTCGACGCGCCCACCGGCCGCGCGGGCCAGGGCGAGGACGTCGGTGAGGTACTTCTCGCCCTGGGCGTTGTCCGTCGTCACCTTCGCGAGGCTCTCGCGCAGCACGATCGCGTCGAAGGCGTAGATGCCCGAGTTGATCTCGCGGATGTCGAGCGCGTGCGCGAGCTTCGCGTCACCGGCCTCGCGGGCGGCGAGCGCGTCCTTGTGCTCGATGATGCCCGCGACGGAGCCGGATTCGTCGCGCAGGATGCGGCCATAGCCGGTCGGGTTCTCGACCTCCGCGGTCAGCACGGTGACGGCGTTGCCGCCCGCCTCATGTGCGCTCGTCAGGTCGACGAGGGTCTGCGTCGCGAGCAGCGGAACGTCGCCGTAGGTGACGAGGACGGTGCCGCTCAGGTCGCCCGGCAGTGCGGCGAGAGCGCACTCGGCGGCGCGGCCGGTGCCCTTGATCTCGTCCTGGTCGGCGATCGTCGCGCCCGGCTCGAACTGCTCGATGTTCGCGGCGACGACGTCGCGCTGGTGACGCACGACGACCGCTAGGTGCTGCGGCTGCGTGCCGCGTGCCGCGTCGATGGCGTGGCCGAGCAGGCTGCGGCCACCGATCGTGTGCAACACCTTCGGGATGTCGGACTTCATGCGAGTGCCCTCGCCTGCGGCGAGGACGATGACGGCTGCGGGACGGGGTGCGCTCACGCGAGTGACTCCCTGCGGATCGACGATCGGTGGTCTGGCCCGCCCCGGCGGCCCACCCGGTGCGGGCGACGGGGCATATAAGGGTGACTCTACCGCCCACCACCGCCAGAGGCGCTGCGTGCATTCGTCGCGCACACCTGCACGCCTTCATGCTGGGTGCATGTCACAGGCGATCGGCGAGACCACCGTGCGGCACCAACACGTCGGGTGGGTGGAGCTGTTCTGCAACCTTGTCTTCGTCGTCGCCATCGAGCGCCTCACCCACCTGCTGCACGGCGACCCGGGTCGCGGGCGCATCGCCGCGACGATCGGGCTCACGATGCTCGTGTGGTTCGCGTGGTCAACGTGACGGCGCTGACGAACGTGCGCGGCGGCATCGGCCCACGCGGACGCCCGCTCATGTTCACCGATGGCCGGCGTCGGCGTGCTCGCACTCGGCGTCGAACCCCTCATCGACGGCCATCCGTGGCTGTTCGCCGTCGGCTACGTCATCGCGCACACGGCCGTGTGGCCGCTGTGGTGGAGCGGACGACGCGGCGCCGGGGCTCTGCGTCCGCTGCTGTGGGGCCCGGGCGTCAGCGCCCTGTGGCTGCTCACCCCGCTCGTGCCCGAGCACCTGCTCGGCTGGGCGCTCGCCGCCCTCGCCCTCCTCGAGATGAGCCTGTCGCTGCGGCGCCCGGACGTCAAGGAGTCGGACGCGCCGCGCCTCAGCGGCCCGCACCTGGTCGAACGCATCGGCCTGTTCGTCATGATCGTGCTCGGCGAGAGCGTCGCCCCGGATCGCTGACGTGCCTGTGCCTCGGGATGATTCTCGTGCACGTCGGCACGCAGTCGTTGACCCGTCAGGCGTTCGCGACCAACCTCGGTTTGAAACCGCGACGCCGCCCGCAGACGGCCGCTGAGCGTGCACAGATGCGTCGCGAACAGGCTGCGGTCCGCGAAGAGCGGGCACGCGATGCAACGGGGGCGCCGCACGACCCGCAGGGCCCCTGGCACGCGATCCTCGGCGGGTTGACGCAACTCGCGACGTATCTCGTCCCCGTCGTCATATGGTGGCTCGGCGGTCACTGGGCGCCGTGGATCGTCATCACGTTGCTGTTCCTCTGCATCTCCGCGGCGATCTGGGTGCAGGGGTACGGCGAGCGCCGCATCACGGCCTATGTCGAGACCATGCGCTCCGGCGGGGTTGCCGGTGGTACCGGCACTGTCGGTGGGGACGTCGCGCGCGCTGCCGGCGCGAGCACTGCAGACGACGCGACGAACGGCCGCGCCGAATGAGCCGCTCATGAGCACCGCCGCCAGTGCGTCCGACGGCGGCGCCTCCCCTGGAGGCCGGCCCGCTCCAGGGCGTGGTGGACGGCTGGTGCGCCGGCTGATGCGCCGGGTGGCGCGCGTCGTCGTCAAACTGTTTCTCGTCGTGACGATCGCATCGCTGACGTTGAACACCCTCGTGCGGCCGCCGCAGACGCTGCAGGCGCCCGAGGGGCGCGACGTGGTCGTCGACGGCGCGCGCGTTCACTACCGCGTGTGGGGTTCGCACGGCACGCCGATCGTGCTCGTCCACGGTTTCGCCGAGTCGACGGTCGCGTGGTCACTCACGGCGCCGGAGCTCGCGAAGAACCACGTCGTCTACGCCATCGACCTGCCCGGGGCGGGCTACTCCCAGTACACGGGCCACTACTCGATCGAGGATCAGGCGCGCGCCGTCACGGGTCTGATCGAGGCGTTGCACATCGAGCGGCCGGTGCTCGTCGGGTACTCGCTGGGCGCGGCCGTCGTCGGGCACGCGGCGCTGGATGCCCCGGGCGCCATCGGCGGTGTCATCTTCGCCGACGGCGACGCCATGGCCTACGAGGGACGATCGGCCGACCCTGGTGCGTGGACGGGCGTCGTCTCGCGCCTGCCGTACGTCACGACGCTCTACCGACCCGGCACGCAGACGAACGTGCTCGCGCGCCCGATCTTCGACGACCAGTGCGGTTCGACGTGCCGCGGCCTGCAGGGCCCCGACGCCGACCGACTGATCGACGCGTGGATGCGGCCGCTGCGCTCGCGCGACGCGGAGGACGCCATGCGCGTCATGGCCGCACACTCGATGACGCACCTGAGCCCCGAGCAAGTGCGCGCCATCCGCGTGCCGCGCGGCATCGTCTGGGGCGCCGAGGACGCGACGTCCGGCGGCTCGCTCCAGGTCGCGCAACAGAACTTCACGGGCGCGCCGACGGTGACGATCCCCCGAGCCGGGCACCTGTCGGTGGTCGCCGACCCGGCAGGTTTCGCGGCCGCGATCGAATCACTGCTGGCGCGGCTGCGAACGCCCTGACGTCAGGCGTTCGCCTGCTCTGCGGCCTGCGCGGTCTCGTCGACGAACTCCCAGGCAGTACGGGCTTGGTTGACGTCGCCGGCCTCGGTGAAGCGGCGTGCTGCCTGCAGTGCGACGGCCGTCGCCTGCGTCATGTCGCCCTGTTCACCGTAGGCGTGGGCGGCGGCGAGGTACAGGCGCCCCTGCGTGCTCGGCGGCAGGTCGGCATCCTCGAGGGCGGCGCGGATGTCGTCGAGCGCCTCATCCACGTGCCCCTGCGCCCGCGCGAACCGTGCACGCACGATGGCGAGGGTCGCCAACTCGTCCGCGCTCTCGAGCAGGTCGAGGCGGCTCTTCGCTTCGCGTAACAGTTCCGCGACCCCGTCCTCGCAGCCGGCCTGGAGTCGCTCTTCCGCCGCAACGCGCGGGAAACGAGCCCAGTTGCGGAAGTCGGCGGTGGGCGACAGGAGTTGGTTCGCTCGATCGTGCGCAGCCTTGCCGGCCTCGACGTCACCGCTGTGCCACGCCACGTTGCCGAGAACCCACTCGGCCAGGCCGCGAGTCGGGGTCTCCTCGAGCGCTGCGGCTGACTCTTCGAGCTCGTGGGCGTAGGCGCCGGCATCGTCATGCCCGGCTGAGATGGCGGCCATGAGTGCCTGCGCCGACACGATCATGGGGAGGTGCGCGGACTGGCAGAGTCGCACGGCGTCGGCAGCACTCGACGCGGCAAGCCGCGCGTCCCCGTCGAGACGCGCCGCCTTGGAGGTGAGGATGCCGGCCCGCGCTTCGAGCAAGCTGGAGCCGACCGCGCGCGCAGCTGTCAAGTGAGCCGTGGCCTCAGCGACTGCCTCGCGGTAGTGCCCGAGGTCGATGTTGATCTCGACGAGCAAGGCACCGATGAGAAGTGTGATGTCGGAACGTCCGACCGTCGACAGCTGGCGGCGGGCGTCCTGCGCCTGTTCGAAGGCAAGGCCGAATGAACCCTGGCGCCACGAGAGAACGGCCTCGGAGTAAAGAGCAACCGCCTCGGCCTCTCCCGCCTTGCGGCGCCCGAACCCGGACAGATCTGAGGCACTCCCGAGCGTGCCGGGCTCGAGATTCAGCTTGGTCTCGAAGTAGCGAAGCATGTCCGGAGTCGGGGTCCGACGGCCCGATTCGAGGTGAGAGACGTAGCTGACGCTGCACCTGTTGCCCGCCAGTTCTGTCTGCGAAAGGCCCGCCTGTTTGCGCGCCGCCTTCAGGCGTTCACCAAAACTCATCGGTAACTACTTCCAGCCCCCAGGACGAGGCATACTTGACCTACAACTTGACCCATCAACGGCCGAGTTGTTGAACCCTCTACATTACGCATCCTATCCAGGAGTGACCATGGCCATCTTCAAGAAGCTTTCCGCATCCGTTGCGCTCGTGGCTGCCGCCGCGGCCCCGACGGTGGCCATCGTCGCCGCCAACTCGGCTGACGCAGCGCAGGCGAGCTCCGCTCACCACCTCGTGGTGGAGACCGGCGAGCACCGCATGTCGGACACCTGGCCGGCCTGATCATCCGCCAACTGCGTAACGAAGCGTGCCCCGTAGCCCCAAAGGCTGCGGGGCACGCGTCGTTCGTCGACCACTCGCTGTCCACGAGGGCGTTACTCGGCGCCGCCAGGGCCCATCCCTGCCCGCTGCACCCTGAGCGCCATTGCCACAGGCGGACCACCATTGCCGTCAGCTCGCGATGCACGAGCACCGTGGCCCACGCGAGAGAGCCCTCAGACCCCGACTGAATCGACGACCGCGCGTCACGTCCTGGCGGCTCTTCGGAGCGGCCCAGCAGATCGCGAGACGCTCGAGGCCGCGTGGCCGCCGGCACAGCGGGCCGCGCTCGACGATGCGCTCACGGTGCTGCTCGAGCGCGGCGTCGTAGCGCGTCAGCATCTGCAGACCCTGCCACCTCGCGTTCTGTACTGTGCGGTCTGAGCAACCTCCGGTAGGCCGCTGACCGCGACCTCCGTTCGCACGACGACGCGGGCCGTCGGCGCCCTCGAGGTGGATAGCGCGACCACCGTAGGCGTCGGTGCTCTCACCGAGGATGGAGACGTCGGCCTTGTAGAGCCCCGACGTCGGGACGAGGGTGGCGCGCAGGCCGTAGTCGTCGATGACGCCCGAGTCGCCCGCCGTCGCGTCGTAGGAGTCCGCGAGTGGCATGTACTGGTTGACGGGGGCCGGCTCGTTGAGGTGCGCGAGCGCGACGTCGCCGCTGGACGAGTGCTGCATGTCGTCGACGGCGATAGGCGTGCCGCGGTTCGAGGTGGAGTTGGGGAAGTGGACGTTCATCGACGTGTCACCGTCGGTGCCAGGTGCGCCGGCCTGATGGCCGACCGCTTGTTTTGTACGTGACTGTATCGGCGACATGCATTTGTCGCATTGGGAAAGTATGGATCACCCAACCGGGTTCCGCGCAGAAGTGGGTCGTTGCCGCACTGAGCTGCGGTTCTCGCGGCCGATGTCGCGCGGAGGGAAGCGCCATCGTCACGCATTCGTCTTGAGAAGTTCCCCATGGAGACGTTCCCCGCTCTCGCCGCTGCCGGCCTGGGTGCCCTGAAACTGGCCGCGGCCGCGCCGTCGGTGGCGGCCGACTCGCCTGCGACGCCCAGCACGACCGGGCACCACGGCAAGTCGACGACCGTCGGCAACCTGCAGCACACGCCGATGGAGTTCTGGTGCTCGAAGGGGATGCCGACCTAAGTCATCGCCGTCCGCACGGTGAAGACGCCAGAGGCGACGGTGACGGTGAGCGAGAGCGAGCCGCAGCTGCACGAGACGCACACGATGGGCCCGGTGACGCACGACAAGCCGCTCGTCATCTTCTCGAAGATCAACCAGGCCGGGAAGACGGCGACGATCACCGTCAAGGGCAACACGAGCAGGTCGGCGTTCAGCGTCACCGGCACGATTCCGGCGACGTGCAAGGGTCTGCCGACGGTTCAGCCGAACGGCACCGTCACTCCCCCTGCCCAGCCGACGAAGCCGATGCCGGGCACGCCCACTCCGACGAAGCCCGCCCCGAAGCCGATCGGCCCGCAGGTGCAGACGCACCTCGTCGCGGCGCAGGGCTCCTCGACGTCCGGTGAGATCGGCCTCGCCGGACTCGCGTTCGCGGCCATTGCCGCCGGTGGTGTCGTGACGTCTCGTCGTCGCTGATTGGCGTCACGCCCCGCGTGTTCTCCGCCCGGAAACGCGCCGACGATGACGCGCTCTCGGGCGATGATCGTCGGGCGTTCAGGCTCCCCGGGTTGGAATCGAACCAACGTCGCTAGTCCTGATTCAAAGTCAGGCGGCCCCTGCCAGCAGAGCAACCGGGGAACGTCCGCGAAGCGCGGACCGCACAAGAGTAGTTCACGCCGGGCCGCGCTGCACTCCGTCGACGCACCGACGCGTCCCCGCGATCGACGGCGCGGACCGCGCCTCAGGCCGCGTCAGCCCGCCCAGGCGCCCCAGGTCTCGGCTGCGACCTCGCGCCCACCCGGCACAATGGAGGGCATGACAACTCCTCGCCGCACGCGCATGTCGGGCACCCAGCGTCGCGAACAGCTCATCGACGTGGGGCGCCGCGCGTTCGCGGAACAAGGCGTCGCGGCGGCCACCGTCGAGGAGATCGCGGCCGCGGCGGGCGTGACGAAACCCGTCGTCTACGAGCACTTCGGTGGCAAGGAAGGCTTGTACGCCGTCATCGTCGACCGCGAGACGCGCAGCTTCCTCGACCACATCGCGAGCGCCCTGACCGACGACGGCACACCCCGCGAACTCTTCGAACGCGCCGTGACCGCCCAACTCAACTACATCAGCGCCAACCCCGACGGTTTCCGTGTGCTCATCCGTGACGCGCCGTCCTGGCACTCGACGGGCTCCCTCGCGAGCCTCATGTCGGACATCGCCACAAAGATCGAGAACGAACTCTCCCGCGTCATGTCGCGCCGCGAGATCGACCCCCGTTTCGCGCCGATCTACGCGCAGATGCTCATCGGCATGGCCGCCCTCACCGGCGACTGGTGGATCGAGCACGGCCAGGAATTCGACGCCACGGAGATGGCCGCCCACATGGTCAACCTCGGCTGGAACGGACTCACCGGCCTCGACGCCACGCCCACGCTCGTCGCGGCCGCGCCGGTGGCCGACGGCGAGCCCGACGTCGACAACATGGTGGCACCGATGGACCTGGGCGACGACGAGACGGACGACGACATCGCGTGACGAGGGCAGACGCCGTCTGCCGCGGGCAAGTCTCTCGACATCAAGTTTCTTGACGAGCGATAGAATGACCGCATGTCACTCACCGGTTCGCCGCGCCCCGCCGACTCGAACCGTGCCTTCGGCCCAAAAGGCGCCGACGACATCGCGTCTACGGCGTCGACCGCTCCCGACGGCAAGCCGCACCATGACGAGGTCGACGTCATCGTCGATGCCTGGGCCAGCGTCCGCCCGGGGCTCGACACGACGCCGCTCGAAGTGCTCTCGCGCATCAGCCGTATCGCGCGGCGCCTCGACCAGGCGCGCAACGCCGTCTTCACCGAGCATGAACTCGACGGCTGGGAGTTCGACGTGATGTCCGCCCTGCGCCGCGCAGGCGAACCGTTCGAGCTCTCCCCCGGCGCCCTCGTGCAGAAGACACTCGTCACCTCCGGCACGATGACGAATCGCGTCGACGGACTCGAACGACGCGGCTTCGTCTCCCGTCAACCATCGCCGAGCGACCGCCGCGGCGTCCTCGTCCGGCTGACCCCCGCGGGACTGCGGGCCGTCGACGCCGCGTTCGACGCGCTGCTGCACCACGAGCGCCGCCTGCTCGCCGGCATGGACGACGACGCTCGCGCTCACCTCGCCGCGTCGCTGCGGACGCTGCTCACGGCCGTCGAGAGCTGACCGCGAGGCACCTCAGTCGTCTTCGGTGCGGACGGTGCTCGACGTCCTGGATGCAGGCTCCGACAGCGCCGTCGGAAGAGATCCGGTCGGCGCCAGCTTCTCGACGAGGGCGGTGATGTCCGCGACGAGCCCGCATCCCACCGGTAGCCGTGCGAGCATCAGCATGCGCGCGAGGATGGGGGCGACGCCGTCGATGAGCGTCATCGTGCGCGCCCGCTGCTCGCTGTCATCGCACACCCAGTGCAGCGTGACGCCGAGATAGACGAGCCACAGCAACATCGGCAACTGGCGTCGCAGTGCGCCACCCGGCACGCCCTTCGAGCGTCCGAGCACGTCGGCGACGAGGCCGATCGCATCGTCGCGCGCCTGCGCCGACGCTCCCGACAGCGGGCTCGTGCCCGACGACGCCTGCAGCGCCGTCGTCAGCAGCGTCGAACCGAAGCCGTGGTACGGCTCCATGACGTCGATGCCCGCCCGCCACAGCGCGCATAGGTTGTCGGCTAGCGGCGCTCCGTCGCGGATGGCGGCCAGCGCGGCGTCGCGATGCTCGGCCTGGAGGCGCAGGTACAACTGCTGGACGAGCGCGTCCTTGCCGTCGAAGTAGTAGTACGCATTTCCTTGCGAGACGCCGGCTTCCGCGGCGATCGCGCGCATCGTCGTCTTCTCGTATCCGTGCTCGCGGAACATCGCCAACGCCGTCTCGACGAGGGCTTCACGCGTCTGCTCCGACTTCGTGGTCATGCGCTCAGTCAACCACGCTGTTGAACACGTTCAACGGCGCGCGGGGTCGTAGAGCCCTCCTAGACAGTCGTTCACGGCGCCTGGTGGCAAACGGCGCAGCGCGGCCAGGCGCCGCGCGCGACGGTAACACGCGCTCAGTTCAGGCGAGCATCTCGGCGGCCTCGAGCCATTCCATCTCGAGTTCGTCCTTCTCGGCGAGCACGGCACGCAGCTTGACGTCGATCTCCGCGGCCTTGCCGTAATCGCTTGCGGCAGCGGCGAGCTCGTCGTGCAGCTTGGTCTCGCGCTCGGCCAGCTTCGCGAGCTGACGTTCGATGCGCGCCACCGTCTTGCGCGCCTCGCGCTCCTCGGCGGCGCTCACCACGCGTCCGCCGGCGCCAGCGCCTGCTGCGTCGTCAGCCGCGAGCGAGGTCGCATCGACCCCCTTTGCCGCCGCGCCCTGGCGCTCGAACGCCGCCTGCGCCTGCAGGTGGTGCGCACGCAGCTCGAGGTACTGCTCGACCCCGCCGATGAGGTCGAGGATCTTGCCGTCGCCGAGCAAGGCGACCTGGCGATCGCACATGCGCTCGAGCAGGTACCGGTCGTGGCTGACGACGACGAGTGTGCCGGCCCAGCCGTCGAGGACGTCCTCCATCGACTGCAGCGTCTCGATGTCGAGGTCATTGGTCGGCTCGTCGAGCAGCAGCACGTTCGGCTCGCTCATGAGCAGGCGGAGGAACTGCAGTCGTCGACGTTCGCCACCCGACAGCTCCGACACCCGCGCCTGCTGACGTCCCCCGGAGAAGCCGAGCCGCTTCGCGAGCTGCGAGGCGGACGTCTCCTTGCCGTCGAGCATGATGTAGCTCGCCACGTCCTCGATCGCCTCGATGACGCGCCAGCCCTCGACGTCGTCGAGCTCGCGCACCTCCTGCGTCAGGTACGCGATCTTGACGGTCTTGCCCTGCTTGCGTTTGCCCGCCGACAGCTCCTGGGTTCCCGCGATGGCGCGCAGCAGCGTCGACTTGCCCGCGCCGTTGACGCCGACGATGCCGGTGCGCTCGCCCGGCGCGAGCCGCCACGTCTGCTTCGTCAGCAGTTCGCGCCCGCCGAGCGTGACGGACGCGTCGACGAGGTCGATGACATCCTTGCCGAGCCGCGTCGTCGCGAACCGGACGAGTTCGACGTCATCGCGCGGATCCGGTTCGTTCGCGATGAGCGCGTTGGCCGCGTCGATGCGGAACTTCGGCTTGCTCGTGCGGGCCGGGGCACCGCGCTGCAGCCACGCGAGCTCCTTGCGCAGCAGGTTCTGGCGACGCTCCTCCGTCGCGGCCGCGATGCGTGCCCGTTCGGCCTTCGCGAGCACGAACGCGGCGTAACCGCCTTCGTACTGCTCGACGCGTCCGTCGATGACCTCCCACGTGTTGGTGCTCGTCGCGTCGAGGAACCACCGGTCGTGGGTGATCGTGACGAGCGCCGAGTCGCTGCGTATGCGGCGTGCGTTGAGGAAGTCGGCGAGCCATTGCACGCCCTCGACATCGAGATGGTTGGTGGGCTCGTCGAGCAGCAGCAGATCAGGGTCGTCGACGAGCAGCTTCGCGAGCGCGATGCGACGGCGCTCGCCACCGGACTTGGGGCCGACGACGTCGTGCAGATCCATGCCCGGCAACAACCCGTTGATGACCTCGCGGATGCGCGCCTCCCCCGCCCACTCGTGCTCGGCGCGATCACCGACGACGGCCTGCAGCACCGTCCACTCCGCAGGAATCGTGTCCGCCTGCGTCAACATGCCGACGGTGACGCCGTTCGCCATCGTCAGACGCCCCGAATCGACCTCGTGCACACCCGCGAGCACCTTGAGCAGCGTCGACTTGCCTCCACCGTTGCGGCCGACGATGCCGATGCGCTCACCGCCGCCGATGCCGAGCGACACCGAATCGAGCAACTGCTGGGTGCCGAGGGCGAGCGAGATCTTCTCAGCGGACAGGAGGTTGGCCATGCCCGCGATTGTCTCACCGCCGTGGCACGTCGCCCAAAGCTGATGATGCGGCGCCCGTCAGAGCAGGTGCCGGACCGAGACGAGCGCTCGCCACGCCGTCCGTCAGATGTGGACGTAGTTCGCAGATGGGAACGTAGATCGCCGATGTGGATGGCAATCGCGAGGGTGGACGAAAATCGCAGGGTGGCAAGGCGGGGCGGGGCGGGGGTTCGGTCGGGGCGTCAGGAGGCGGAGGTGATCTGGGCGCCGTGGGGAGTGGAGGCGGCGAGGACGTAGTCGTCCGCGAGGTCACCGGCAGCGAGCACGTTGCGCAGCGCGACGGCGTCCTTGCGGCTCGCCATGAGGAACGCCACCGTCGGGCCCGAACCCGAGACCATCGCGTTGAGGGCACCCATCTCCAGGCCGAACTCCATCAGGGCGCGCAGCCTCGGCATGAGCGACAGCGCCGCAGGCTCCAGGTCGTTGTGCATGGCGACGGCGACGCCGTGGACGTCACCGGAGCGGACGCTCGCGAGCAGGCCGTCCGACGGAGAGGGCTCAGGCACGCGGTGGCCCTCCCGCAGCCGGTCGCACTCGGCGTAGACGGCGGGCGTGGACAGCCCCTCGTGCGTCAGCGCGAACAACCAGTGGTAGGTGCCCGTCGCGAGCACCGGCACGATCTTCTCCCCGCGCCCGGTGCCGAGCGCGGTGCCTCCGGTGAGGGCGAACGGGACGTCTGAGCCGAGCTGCGCGGCGAGCTCCTCGAGCGTCGCGCGCGACAGGCCGAGCCCCCAGAGCGCGTCGCAGGCGACGAGCGTCGCGGCGGCGTCGGCCGATCCGCCCGCCATGCCACCAGCCACCGGGATGGCCTTGCGAATCGCGATGGCGCAGCGGCCGTCGACGCCGTACGAGGTGGCCATGAGCTGCGCCGCTCGCCAGGCCAGGTTCGACTCGTCGCACGGCACGACGTCCGCGCCGAGCCCCGTCACCGTGAGCGAGAACTCGTCGGCCGACGTGACGTCGACCTCGTCGAACAGGTCGACGGCGTGGAACGTCGTCGCGAGGTCGTGAAACCCGTCGGCTCGGCGTGGCCCCACGCACAGCTCGAGGTTGACCTTCGCAGGCACCCTCACGCTGACGCGGGTGATCTGTGCGCTCGAAGCCGTCATGCCCCCACCCTATGCATGGACCGCTCTCCGGGCAGCCACCCGAGCCAACAGGCGCCGTCCGCCACAGTGTTGGGTGGGCATTGCGGCCGGAGGACGACTCAGTCCTGCGTCGCCGGCGCGTGGGCGGAGGCGATGGCGGCGAACTCGTCGATACCGAGGCGCTCGCCTCGCGTCCGCGGGTCGATGCCCGCCGCCACGAGTGCCGCCTCGGCCCGGTCGGCGCCGCCCGCCCAGCCGGCGAGGGCAGCCCGCAGCGTCTTGCGGCGCTGCGCGAACGCGGCGTCGATGCACGCGAAGACCTGCGCGCGCGTCGCCTCCGTCGTCGGCGGGTCACGACGCACGAGCGAGACGAGACCCGAATCGACGTTCGGGGCCGGCCAGAAGACGTTGCGTCCGACGCGGTCGGCGAGACGCACGTCGGCGTACCAGGCGGCCTTGACGCTCGGCACGCCGTAGACCTTGCTGCCCGGCTCCGCAGCGAGGCGCTGCGCGACCTCGAGCTGCACCATGACGAGCACGCGCTGCAGCGACGGGAAATGCTCGAGGAAGTTGAGGACCACGGGCACCGACACGTTGTACGGCAGGTTCGCGACGAGCGCGGTCGGTGCCGGCTCGAGCGAGTCGACCGTCATCGCATCCGCTTGGACGACGTTCAGCTTCGATGCGTGCTGCGGCGCGAACCGCTCCACCGTCGCGGGCAGCTGCGCCACCAGGTTCGGGTCGACCTCGACGACGCTGAGATGCGCGACGGCCGGCAGCAGCGCGAGCGTCAACGACCCGAGCCCCGGGCCCACCTCGACGACGGTGTCGTCGGCCCCGACCCCTGCCAGGCGGACGATCTTGCGCACCGTGTTCGGGTCGATGACGAAGTTCTGCCCCCACGTCTTCGTCGGACGCACCCCGTGACGCTCGGCGAGCTCGCGGATGTCGGCGGCACTCAACAGGCCCGTCGTGTCGTCACGGCCTGCGGGCGTCGCGTCGTCGTCATGCATGACGCCAACCCTATCGGCACATGCGAAGACCCGGCCCGCCCCACGAGGGGACGAGCCGGGTCTCCATGACCGGGCGCGCGGTGCGCGTCAGGTGTCGATCAGGCTGCGTGGCCGCAGGCCCACGGCTGCAGGCCGCGCTGGGCGTAGACCTTGTTCGCGATGGCGATCTGCTGCTCACGGGTCGCGAGGTCGGCGCGCGGGGCGTAGGCGCCGCCGCCGGAGCCGAGCCACGTCTGGTTGTCGAACTGCAGGCCGCCGTAGTAGCCGTTGCCCGTGTTGATGTGCCAGTTGTTCGTCGACTCGCAACGAGCGATGCGGTCCCACATGCCCGAGTTGGCGGCGGCCGGAGCGGCAGCGCTCTTCTGCGTGCGCTGGGCCGACGAGGCGTAGGTGCGCTGCTTCGGCGCGCTCTGCTGCGTCACGGCCTTGCGGGCGGTCGAACGCGACACCTGGGTCTGCTGCGACTGCTGCGGCGCCTGCTGAACGGCCTGCTTCGTACCGATCGTGACGACGCGGCGCACGGCATTGCGCGTGACGGTCGTGTCGATCACCTTGGAGGAGACGACCTTCTCGCCCTTCTTGGCGCTGCGGTACGTCACCGTCTCAGCGCCCGAACGGCCTTCCTGCGTCACCTTGGACGTGCCCTTGAGCATGTCGGCGCTGTAGACGTACTTCGTCTTCGCCGGGATCGTCTGGACCTGGCTCCAGTTGACGTACGTGACGGCGGGAGCAGCGGCCTTGGCGGGCGTGGCGGGCTTGGCGGGCTTGGCCGGCAGAGCCTGACGGGCCTGCGAACGCGAGGCGCGCTCGGCCTGCGTCTGCTTCGGCGCAGGCTTTGAAGCGGACGGCTTCGGCGCAGCCTTCGTCGTGGACGGCTTCGGCGCAGCCTTCGTCGTGGACGGCGTCGAGGTCGCGGACTTCGTCGGCGTCGAGCTCGAGGAGATCGAGGGAACGTCGGACGCGGTCTTCGAGTCGCTCGAACCGCAAGCGGCCAGCGTCGAAGCGGCTGCCACGGCAGCGGCCGCGGCGATCGTACGAGAAGTGGTGCGGGTGGTCGAGAACGTCATCATGCTCCGATGTCGAAGGTCCCTCACTGGCGGCGCGCAGAGCACCGAAGGCTCGGTGCGAAGCGCTCGGCTCAGGCCTGCGCTCCAGCCCGTCGACCATGAGGTCGAGGGCACGTCCGTGTGATCCAGACTCGGGTTAACCCGGACAACACTGCCGAGGCAACCCGCGAGGGTCAAATTCAGATAACGGAAACGTAACGGATACTGCGACGCGATGGGGCGTCAGGCGCGGCATCCCGGGAAATCCGCCGCTGCAGTGGGATTCGTCACACGCGGTGCCAGCCCCTTGCGTCGATCGCTGCGCTATGGAATCACGCGCGTGACGCTCACCACGGCCCGTAGACGCGCTCGGAGTTCTCCGACAACGCCGCACACAACGTCGGGACGTCGACGTTCTTGACCTCGGCAAGCGCTCGCACCGTCAGCGGCACGAGGTACGGCGCATTGGTCGCTCCGCGGTGCGGCGACGGCGTCAGGTACGGCGCATCCGTCTCGACGAGGAGCTGCTCGAGCGGCACCTGTGCGAGTGCCGCCCTCAGTTCGCGGGCGTTCTTGAACGTCACGACGCCGGCGACGCTGACGTAATAGCCGCGCTCGACGCACTCGCGCGCCATCGCGACATCACCGCTGAAGCAGTGCAGGACGGTCTTCTCCGGCGCGCCCTGCTCGGCGAGGATGCGCATGACGTCCTCGTGCGCCTCACGGTCGTGGATCTGCAGCGCCTTGCCGAGGCGCTTGGCGAGCTCGATGTGCCACCGGAAACTCTCCTGCTGCACCGCGATGCCGTCGGGACCGGTGCGGAAGTAGTCGAGCCCGCTCTCACCGACGACACGCACCCGCGGGTGGGCCGCGATGCGCTCGATTTCGGCGTATGCGGCGTCGAGCTCGCCCGCGGCGTACAGCTTGGGCGCCTCGTTGGGGTGCAGCGCGACGCCGCCGAGCAATTCGGGGTGGGCGTCGATGACGCGCTCGGTGAAGCGCGCGCCCGCAAGATCACACCCCACCTGCACCATCCGATCGACGCCGACCGCGACGGCCTCGTCGATGACGGCGCGCACGTCGGGTGGCGCGCCGCCGTCACGGGAGATGTCGAGGTGAGTGTGATTGTCGACGACCGGTGACGGCAGCGGCTGCGGCGGCGCCGGCTTGTCGCTGCGGCGCAGGTTGGGGTCGCTCACGCCGAGATGTTCATTCGCTCGAGTTCCTCCTCGACCACCGCAGGGTCGAACTTCTTGAACGCCGGCTTCGGCTTCACGATCGGTGTGCCCGGCGCGACGTCGCTCGGCTGCCAGCGTGGCGTGGCCGAGTACTCGCCCGTGATGATGCGGTACGGACGTCCGTCGTCGAGGTCGGTGACCTCCTTCGCGACCGGCATCGGCATAAACTCCCCCTCACCGCCCATGACCTCGTGCACGAGATTCGCGGAGAACGGCACGAACGGCGCCATCATCGTGTTGAGGTCGACGACGCACTGCGCGAGCGTGTGCAGCACCGTCGCGAGACGCGCGCGCTCGTCCTCACCCTTGAGCTTGAACGGCTCCGTCACCGCGACGTACCGGTTGACCTCGCCGACGAGACGCATCGTCTCCGTGAGGGCCGCCTTGAGACGGTTGCGCTCGATGAGCGCACCCACCGTCGCGAACCCGCCGCGCACCGCGTCGAGCACCTCGCGGTCGACATCGGCCAACTCGGACGGCGCCGGGATCTCACCGAAGTTCTTGTGGATCATGCTCGCCGCACGATTGACGAGATTGCCCCAGCCCGCGACGAGTTCCGAGTTGTTCCGCTGCACGAACTCGGCCCACGTGAAGTCCGCGTCCTGACTCTCGGGGCCGGCCGCGACGATGAAGTACCGCAACGGATCGGGCCCGTAGCGCTCCAGCACGTCCTTGACGTAGATGACATGCCCCCGACTCGTCGAGAACTGCTTGCCCTCCATCGTCATGAACTCGGACGAGACGACCTCCGACGGCAGGTTGAGATGCCCGAAAGGACTCTCCACCCCGCCCTTCGCGCCCTCGCCATTCGCAGCAAGAAGCTCAGCGGGCCAGATCTGCGAATGAAAGACGATGTTGTCCTTCCCCATGAAGTACTTGGAAACCGCGACTCCGTCGCTGTTTCCAAGTGCTTCCGATGCCTTCTGGGCTCCGACGCTGCCCTCGTCGGACGTCGCACGCTCCGCCCGAGCGAGCTCCGCATCTCCACCCGTGCTCGCTGCGCTCGTCGCGTCGCCCGTGCTCGCTGCGCTCGTCGCGTCGCCCGTGCTCGCAGGCGCGTTCCACCACTCGCGCCACTTGTCGGGCTCGCCGAGGCGACGTGCCCACTCGATCGAGGCCGACAAGTAGCCGACGACGGCGTCGAACCACACGTACAGACGCTTCGTCGGCTGCTCGCGCCACCCGTCGAGCGGCACGGGAATGCCCCAGTCGATGTCGCGCGTCATCGCGCGCGGACGGATCTCCTCGAGGATGTTCTGGCTGAACTTGATGACGTTCGGGCGCCACGTGCCCGTCGCCTCACGCCCGTCGAGCCACGACGACAACGCGTCCGCGAGCGCCGGCAGGTCGAGGAAGAAGTGCTGCGTCTCGATGAACTCCGGCGTCTCACCGTTGATCTTGGACCGCGGATCGATGAGATCCGTCGGGTCGAGCTGGTTGCCGCAGTTGTCGCACTGATCGCCGCGCGCCTCCGCGTACTTGCAGATCGGGCACGTGCCCTCGATGTACCGATCCGGCAGGGTTCGCCCCGTCGACGGGCTGATGGCGCCCGACGTCGTCTGCTCGACCATGTACCCGTTCTCGTGCAGCGCGAGGAACAGCTTCTGCACCACCTCGTAGTGGTTCGCCGTCGTCGTGCGCGTGAACAGGTCGTAGCTGAGGCCGAGGCCGACGAGGTCGTCGACGATGATGCTCGCGTTCTCGTCCGCGAACTCCTGCGGCGTCTTGCCCGCCTTCTCCGCCATGATGACGATCGGCGTGCCGTGCTCGTCGGTGCCCGAGACCATGAGCACGTCATGACCCGCCATGCGCATGTACCGGCTGTAGACGTCGGAGGGCACACCGAAACCGGCGACGTGCCCGATGTGGCGGGGGCCGTTGGCGTACGGCCAGGCAACAGCGGAGAGAACCTTGGTCATGGGCCCATCCTAGGAGCCGCCGCCGACAACCGCTCTCTCGTGTCATCTCCCCTGCCGCGCCCCGAGGTGGCCCCGGCGAGGAGCGCACGCCGACGAGGTCGACTCAGTGCAGTCCGCTCTCGTGCGCCGCGTGGCTCGCGGGCTCGAACTGCAGCGTCGAGTGGTCGACGTCGAAGTGGCCGACCAGGCACTCGAGCACCTCGTCGAGCAGCCGCGGGGCGTGCCCGTCGTGAAAGCACTCGTCGTCGATGACGAGGTGCGCCGACAATGCCGGCAGGTCGCTCGTCACGCTCCACACGTGCAGGTCGTGCACGTCGCGTACGTGATCGACCTCGAGCATGTGCGCGCGGATCGCCTCGACGTCCGTGCCGTCTGGCGCGCCCTCGAGCAGCACGCGCCCGGCCTGCGCGACGAGCCCTGCCCCCGCGTGGAACATGAGAGCGACGACGATGAGTGTCGCGACGGCGTCGGCGCGCATCCACCCCGTCGCCCAGATGACGGCGGCGGCCACGGCCGTACCGATGAACCCGTACAGGTCGGTGATGATGTGACGGTACGCGCCCTCGACGTTGAGCGACGTCCGGTTCGCGCGGGCGAGCAGCATGCCCGCGGCGACGTTGACGACGACGCCCGCCAGGGCGACCGCGAGGACGGGTTTCGGCTCGACCTGCGGCGGGTCGACGAGGCGCCGCACTGCCTCGACGAGCAGCACCGCCCCGAGCAGCAACAACGTGATGCCGTTGCCGAGGCCGGAGAGGATCTCGGCGCGCTTGAACCCGAACGTCAACCGCGCGTTGGCGGGCTTCGCGGCGAGGTGGATCGCCCACAGGGCCAACGCGATGGCGGCGGCGTCCGTCAGCATGTGCGCCGCGTCCGACAGCAGCGCGAGCGAACCCGTCGCGAAGGCCACGACGACCTCGGCGAGCATGTAGAGCACGAGCAGCGCGAGGGCTGCGCTCAGGTAGCGCCGGTCGGCGTCAGCACTCGGAGCGTGGCTGTGGGCGTGGCCGCCATGTCCGTGGCCGTCATGCGCAGTCTGCTGCTCATGGGCCTCGCGCCCGTCATGCGATTCGTGTCGTGTGCCCACGCGCCACCTCCTCGGTCGGCACCATTCTAACGGCCCTCATCGACGGCTGAGTCACGTGATGCGCGCTGCGTCAGTCCTGACTGACTCGACGCGCATCATGTGACTCAGTTGCACCGGCGTCGTTCGGGGGAATGCCCGCGGCTGTGCCAGAGTTGACGCAGTGTTTCGCCGGGGCCGGAGGCGCCGGCGGTCGTTGACCCGAAGGACGTGCCATGTTCGCAGCGCTCACCGGGGCGGGCCTGTCGGCCGCCGCCGGTCTCAACGCCTACATCCCGTATCTCGTCGTCGCTCTGCTCGCGCGCTTCACCGACGTGATCACGCTGCCCTCCGGGTTCTCGTGGGTCGAGAGCACGCCGTCGATCGTCATCGCGTCGATCCTGCTCGTCGGCGAGATCATCGTCGACAAGATCCCGGCCCTCGACAGCGTCAACGATGCGCTCGGCACGATCGTGCGCCCCGCCTCGGGCGCCGTCGTCTTCGCGGGGACGGCGGCCGCCGCGAACCTCGACAACTCGCCGTGGATGACGCAGCATCCGTGGGTCGGCCTCATCGGCGGCGCCATCGTCGCGGGCATCTTCCACACGGGAAAGGCCGCCGCACGCCCCGTCGCGAACGTCGGGACGGGTGGTTTCGCCGCGCCCGTCCTGTCGACGGCGGAGGACGCGACGTCGATCCTGCTCAGCCTCGCGGCCGTCTTCGCGCCGATCCTCGCGCTCGTGCTGCTCGCCGTCGTCGCGTGGGTGATGTGGCGGCTGTGGCGCCGGGTCGTCGCAATGCGTGAGCGCCGCGCCGCGCGCGCCGCGGTCTGAGAGCGCCCGGCCCATGTCGTTTTCCGCCCTCGCCGCCGACTCCGCGACCGAACACCGCCTTCGGCGCCGTCGTCTCGTGCGCAACATCGTCGCGGCGCTCGTCATGGCGCTCGTCGTGTTCGGGGTGATGCGGACGTGGCACGCTGTCACCGCCCCGGGTCAGAACCCGCACGTCGCGACGAAGACGGTGACGCTCATCGCCGCCGAACCGCGTGACGACGGCGTCCACGTGCGGGCGCGACTCGACGCGCCGTCGGTCGATGCGACCTCACACGAACTCGAAGCCGTCATCCCGACCGCGACGTGGAACCTCACCCATGCGCTGTGGGCCTGCTACCCCCCGAACGACCCGGCACGCGGCAGCCTGCGCACGCCCCTCGACCCCGGTTGCGTGTACTTCGTCGACGCCCAGGACTGACGACCCGGCCTGCGGTTGCTCGGGGGCGCTAACCGTCAGCGCGCCGCGAGAGCAGCGTCGTACAGGGTCTTCTTGGACAGGCCGCTCGCCTGGGCGACCTGGCCGCACGCGTCCTTGAGCCGCACTCCCCCGGCGACGAGATCGAGCACCGTCGCGACCGCATCCTCGAGCGACGCCTCACGAGGTTCGGCACCCTCGACGACGACGGTGATCTCGCCGCGTGCCCCGTCGAGGGCCCACACCGCGAGTTCGCGCAGACCGCCGCGGCGGACCTCCTCGTACGTCTTCGTCAGTTCACGACAGACCGCGCCGCGCCGCTCGTCGCCGAACGCGTCGGCCATCGCCTCGAGCGTCACCGCCAAACGGTGCGGCGCCTCGAAGAACACCATCGTGCGTGCCTCGTCGGCGAGCGCCGCGAGCGTGCGGGCGCGTTCGCCGGCCTTGCGCGGCAGGAACCCCTCGAAGCAGAACCGGTCGACGGGCAGCCCTGACACCGCGAGCGCCATGAGGACGGCCGACGGACCGGGCACGCACGTCACCGTCAGGTCGCGTTCGACGCACGCGGCGACGAGGCGGTACCCCGGGTCGCTGACGCTCGGCATCCCGGCGTCGGTGACGAGCAGGACGCGTTCGCCTGCGGCGATGCGCTCGACGATCTCGCCCGTGCGCTGGGCCTCGTTGTGCTCGTGGTAGCTCATCATCGACCCGCTCGGGGTGACCCCCAGCGCGTCGCAGAGCCGCTTCGTCCGCCGCGTGTCCTCCGCGAGGATCAGCGGCGCGCTCGCGAGTTCGTGCGTGAGACGCGGTGCCGCGTCCGCCGGGTCGCCGATCGGCGTCGCGGCGAGAACGAGGGCGGGGACGGGGGCTTCGGTACTCACGCGGCCATGGTGTCACGCCGGCGCGGACGCGCCTCGTGCCCGCCGCGGGTCGACCTGGGTCTCGAGGCCTGACGTCGGAGCGGGCCCCTCCTGTCAGTGCCACCGACTACGCTGACCAATCGGGGCAGACCGTCCCACCGCCCGCCCGCGAGGATCGAGGACGCCACCGGTGAACGCCACACTGACCGACGCCCCGTCGTCCGCCACCCGCGTCGACACCGACGGCCGTCCCGACCGCGACGAGTTGATGCTGCGTGAGCGCCTGCTCGGCGCCCCGGCGAGTGCGCAGCAAAAGCTGTGGAGCTGGTTCGGCCCCCTGATGGTCATGCTGATCGGCGGTTTGCTGCGGCTGTGGGATCTGGGTCGCCCCCACCAGTTGATCTTCGACGAGACGTACTACGTCAAGCAGGGCTGGTCGATGATCCTGTACGGCCACGAACGCAAGACGCCCGCGAACATGCCGGAGCCGGACGCGTTCTTCACGCACGGCCAGGTGCCGACCGTGTACGGCACCGAACCCGACTTCATCGTCCATCCGCCGCTCGGCAAGTGGATGATCGGCGCCGGCGAGCACCTGTTCGGCATCACCTCCTCGTTCGGCTGGCGCATCGCGGTGGCACTCACCGGCACGCTCGCGATCCTGCTCGTCGGGCGCGCCGCCTGGCACCTGTTCCGCTCGGCGACGCTCGCGACGATCGCGGCGCTGCTGACCGCGTTCGAGGGCATGGAATTCGTCATGTCGCGCACGTCGATCCTCGACGGGCTCGTCAGCTTCTGGGCTCTCGCCGGGTTCGTCGCGATCCTCGCCGACCGCGACCGCAGCCGTCGGATCCTCGCGCGCAAGGTCGCGCAGCTGCGTCGTGACGGCGACTGGTCGTTCGATGCGAAGCAGCGCCTCGCCGGCCCGTCGCTCGGCCTGCGCCCGTGGCGCTGGGTCGCCGCCGTGTGCCTCGGCCTCGGCATGGCGACGAAGTGGTCCGACGGGTTCTATCTCGCCGCGATCGGTCTGCTCACCGTGTTCTGGGATCTCGGAGCGCGCCGCGCCGTCGGCGTCCGCCGCTGGCTCTCGGCGACCGTCATCAAGGACGCCGTCACCGGGGCGCTCATCATCGTCCCCACGGCATGCCTGACATATCTGCTCACCTGGGCCGGATGGTTCCACTCGAACGACGCCTGGGGACGCAACTGGGCCGCGAGCAACCCGGCGACCAAGAACACCGGGTTCGCACCCGATTCGAGCCTGTTCTCGTGGCTGCCCGACAGCCTGCGCAGTCTGTGGCAGTACCACATCCAGATGTACGACTCGGCGGAGAGCATCACGTCGCCACACACGTATCAGTCGAACCCGTGGTCGTGGATGGCGCAGACACGCCCCACCTCGTTCTTCTACGAGGCGCCTGCGAAGGGCGATCAGGGGTGCTCGGTCACGGAATGCTCGAAGGCGATCACCTCGCTCGGCAACGTCAGCATCTGGTGGTTCGGCATCGCCGCCCTGCTCGTGTGCGTCTTCATGTGGGCGCTGCGCCGCGACTGGCGTGCCGGGACGCTCATCGCACTCGTGCTCGCCGGATGGCTGCCCTGGTTCAGCTACCAGGAGCGCACCGTCTTCACCTTCTACGCGGTCGTGTTCGCGCCCTACGTCATCCTCGCCGTCACGTACTGCCTGGGCTTGATCCTCGGACCCGCCACCGCGAGCCTGCGACGGCGACGCATCGGCGCCGGCGTCGTCGGCGCGTACGTCGTGCTCGCCGTCGCGACGTTCGTCTTCTTCTGGCCCATCTACACCGCGCAGGTCATCCCCCACGATCACTGGAGCTGGCGGATGTGGCTGCCGTCCTGGATCTGACGGGGGCTTCCGGCGCGGGTCGCGTACCGACCGGCGGTCGAGCCTGCGATGCCTGCTGAGGAGCCCGCGGCTTCGCCGATCAGCAATGCGCGACCTCTCATCGTGCTATGACCCAGGTCACGATCTGGGTACGAATCGGGTGACGCGCGGCGGGGCGGTTGTCGGATGCGATACGAGCCGTCAGAGTGCTCCACATGAACGCACCCCATCCGCCCGCTGACGGCGAAGCTCTCAGCAGCGGCCTCAAACCGCGCCACGTCACGATGATCTCGATCGCCGGCGTCATCGGCGCCGGCCTCTTCGTCGGCTCGGCCTCGGCGATCAAGCTCGCCGGCCCGTCGGTCCTCATCGCCTACGCGCTGGCCGGGACGCTCGTCGTCCTCGTCATGCGCATGCTCGGCGAGATGGCGACGGCCAACCCCGACTCCGGCTCGTTCTCCGTCTACGCCGACCGCGCGCTCGGCAAGTGGGCGGGCTTCTCCATCGGGTGGTTGTACTGGTGGTTCTGGGTGCTCGTCATCCCCGTGGAGGCGACGGCCGGCGCGAAGATCCTCTCGGACTGGATCGACTGGCCCCAATGGGTGTTCGCTCTCATCATCACCGCGTTGCTGACGGTGACGAACCTGTTCTCCGTCGCCAACTACGGCGAGTTCGAGTTCTGGTTCGCGCTCATCAAGGTCATTGCCATCGTCGGGTTCATCGTCCTCGGTGTGCTCGCGATCCTCGGCATCCTTCCCGGCTCGCACGCCTCGGGGCTGCACGGATTCACCGACCACGGCTTCTTCGCCGACGGCTGGAGCGGCGTCCTCGCTGCCATGCTGACGACGATGTTCACGTTCATGGGCACCGAGATCGTGACGATCGCCGCGGCCGAGTCGAAGAACCCGGTCGAGGGCATCCGCAAGGCCGTCAACAGCGTCATCTGGCGCATCTCGCTGTTCTACCTCGGCTCGATCTTCGTGGTCATCGCATTGACGACGTGGAACTCCCCCTCGTTGCAGGAGAACGGCTCCTACCAGGAGGCGCTCAACAACATGGGCCTGAAGAACCTGTCGAACGTGCTCGACTTCGTCATCCTGACCGCCGTCGCGAGCTGCCTCAACTCCGCGCTCTACACCGCGAGTCGCATGGCGTTCAGCCTCGGCCAGCGCGGCGACGCACCCAAGGCGTTCGCGCGCATCAACCGACGCGGCGTGCCGCAGGTCGCGATCCTCGTCTCCGTCGTCGTCGGCTTCGTCGCCGTGTTCGGCAACTACCTGCTGCCGGAGAAGATCTTCACGTACCTGCTGTCGACGTCGGGCGCCATCGCGCTCATCGTCTACCTCGTCATCGCCGCGACGCAGCTGCGCTCGCGCGCCGCGATGAACCGCGTCGGCGCCCGCCCGGCCGTACGCATGTGGGCCTTCCCCGTCCTCACCTACGTGACGATGGCGTTCATCGTCTTCACGATCGTCGCGATGGCGCTGCGCGCCGACCAGCGCCTCAACCTGTGGTTGACGCTCGGCCTCACCGCCGTCGTCGTCGGCATCGGCATCGCTCGCTACGGCGCGAAGGGCGGCAGCGAGAAAGCGATCCTCGAAGCGGTCGAAGCATCGCCGCACGTCGACACCGAGACGAGCGACCTCGCACGCCACGAACGTCACCCGTGACGCGCGTCTGACCCGAAGCTCGCGCGACGCGCCGCCCACGACGATGTGGGCGGCGCGTCGCCATTCGGGCGTCATCGCGGCTCTACACTCACGCCATGGCCTCGACGATCTTCAGCGTGATCCTGCTTCTGCTCGCCCTCGCGGCCTTCCTCTACGGGCGCCACCTGCGCCACGCGGGGCGGGAGCACGCCCTCTCGTACTCACGGGGCGAGGCGGGCACGACCGGTCGTGCCCGCGCGGGTGATCTCGACGCATCGGATGACGGTGTAGAAGATGTCGACGCCGATGACAGCGATGATCTCGACGCCGGCGCCTCCCCCGCCCGCGTGTTCCTGCACGCCGCGCGTCCCGAGGCGCCGAGCACGCGGGCTCGCGCGCGTCTGGCCTACCTCGTCTCTGCGGCCTGCGCGACGCTCGCCGTCATCGTCCTCGCGGTCGCGAGTTCCGTCGTCGTGCCGACGAAGGAGATCGGTGTCGTGACGACGTTCGGCAAGCCGACGGGCAGCCTCAGCAATGGCTTCCACCTCAAGGCGCCGTGGCAGAAGGTGACGTACATGGACGCCGCGATCCAGACCGACAGCCACACCGCCGACGACAAGAGCTGCATCAACGTGCGCATCGCCCACCAAGCGACGGCGTGCGTCGACGCGTCCATCCGCTGGCGCATCCGCCCCGACGCCTCCGACGCGCTGTTCCAGAACTACCGCGAGTTCTCGAGCATCCGCTCGAGCCTCGTCGACCGGCAGCTGTCCTCGAGCCTCAACAAGGAGTTCGCGTCCTACGACGCCCTCGCCGTCGACGAGAAGGGCAACCCGACGACCCCGACGCTCGCAAAGCTCTCAGACGACGCGACGAAGGACATGCGCGACCAGATCGGCGACCAGATCGAGGTGCTGTCGGTGATCATCCCGGTCATCAAGCTCGACGACAACACGCAGTCGAAGGCCAACGCGCTGCTCGCCCAGGTCGCGCAGACGCGCATCGCCGAGCAGGGCGTCAAGACGGCCGAACAGCAGGCGAAGGCCAACGAAGCGATCGCGAAGTCGGTGAGCAAGGACCCGAACGTCCTCGTCTCCAAGTGCCTCGACATGGTCGAGGGCGGCAAGGTGACGCTGCCCGCCGGCTTCTCGTGCTGGCCGTCCTCGGGCTCCGCCGTCGTCGTCCCCGCCACCGGCTCCTCGTCGAAGTAACCCCCGCCCCCCTGCGATGCTCGTCCCCCTTCGCGAATCTCGTCCACATCGGCGATTTTCGGCCACATTCAACGGACATTGTGGCGTTGCGGTCGGTGAGCGGCGTTTCAACGCGTCGGGCGGATTCGTCGTCACAGCGCGAAGCGTCACCCTTGACGGCGGTCTCGACCCATACTGCACCGACCACGCCAGCATCGATGAGGACGGGGGAAGCACGCAGCGCGCCGGGGCGGGCGAGTAGCCTGACACCATGCGTACCTGGGCCATCGCCACCGTCACACCCCTGCTCGTTCTGACCGCGTGCTCCGCCCAGACCCACCGCTTCGACAGCGCGACGGAACTGCGCAGCGCAGCCGTCAACGCAGGCCTGCACTGTACCGGGTACAACCCGACGACGCCGCCCGCGGGCGCCTCCAGCTCAGGCGAATGCGTCGGCGGCACCCACGCCGTCTTCGTCGTCTACGACGGCGAGAACGCAGCCAAGAAAGCCATCACCGACGCGACCGGCAAACTGACGGGCGACGACGCCGTCCTCGCCGGCCCCAACTGGTACGTCATGAGCAGCACCTCAGCCCTCGACGGCATCAAGGACTCCATCGGAGGAGACATCAAGAGCAAGTAGGCGGCGGCTGAACCCGGACTTGAGACGCGCTTTGCGCGTCGGCGCCAAAGGCGGGGCTCGGCACGCGCTTCGCGCGTCGGAGCCATGGGGACTTCGCCATCCTCGCTCCGCTGCGGCGGCTCCTCGAAGCACAGTGTTCGACAGATGCGCATACAGACAGCCACCCGGACAAAAATCTTGTCCGGGTGGCTGTCTGTATTCATCTCGGTGGAGCTATGGGGATTCGAACCCCAGACCTTCTCATTGCGAACGAGACGCGCTACCAACTGCGCCATAGCCCCGTGAAGCGAGAGACACATTACCACCAAGCGGCGCACAGACCAACACGAGGCGCCCCAATCGGCCGTCACCCACCCTGCTCACCGGGCCTGGCGACCCACGCACGGCTCCCTGCTCCCTCCACTACCCCACCAGCAGAAGCGCTCCTTCGTGCCACCGAAAGCACACGTGCAACCCGTCACACCGGAAACGCACCCTCAGACACACGAAGACGGCGGGCGCCCCGTGGCACCCGCCGTCCGTCGTCAAAGCCTCGCGTGCGGCCTCAGCCGGCGCGGTAGACCTGCGGCAGCTCTTCGTAGTCCTCGTCGAGCGCCATGCCGTCGAACGGCAGATCCTCGACGGGCGTGTTCTCGTACCGCGCGGCGAGCGGGCGCGTATCGACCTCGTCGACGGTCGCCGCCGGCTCGACAGGTTCACGCTCGGCCTTCGCCTTCATCGTGTACGTCGGGCGCGGCACGTCGACGGGCGCCCATGCCGCAGCGTCGAACACCTCGGCCTGCGCACGCGCCACGGCGTCCTCGTCAGGCTCGACGTCGACGGCCGGCTCGGCGTCGACGTCGCGCTCCGGCAGCTGCGCGACGAGCGGCGAACGCTTCGTCATCGGCACCGCGGTCTCAGCCCCCTCGACCTCGACGCGGGTGACGCCCACAGTGGCGCTCGAACGCGCGGGCGACGCGGCACGCGCCGGAGCTGAGACGCCCACCGGGCGCACCGTGGTCGACGCAGCCTTGGCCGTCCGCGCTGCGATCGCCGAGCGGCGCAGCCACACGACGACACCGGCCGTCGCCAGCAGGCCGAGCAACGGCAGCCACGCCGGCACGAGCGTCAGCAGGGCGAGCAGCGCCGTCACGACGAAGAAACCGAACGATCCGAGCAGGGCAAACAGCTTGACCTTCGGCGACTCGAGCGCCGCCGGCACGCGGGCAAGGCCCTGCGCCGCGCCCTGAAGACGAGCGGGCACCCGCGTCGTCGTCACCTCGGCGCGCTCAGCGGTCGACGCGTGCGCGTCACCCTCGGGGGCGCCGGGCGTCACGCGCGAAGCACCCTTGACGCTGACCTGAGGACGCAGGATCGTGCGCGACGGCTCGTCGGCGCGCGCCGAGACGTCAGCCTGGATCGGGGTACGGCGTTCGAGCATCCTCATCGCCTCCGAGAATCGATCGACGGTGCGCGCGGTCGCGAGATCCTCGCGGCGGCGCACCCAGTGCTTGAGCATGTAGGCAGCCCACACGGCAATGATGACGAAGAAGATCAGGCTGCTGGCACTCACGCACACCAGGCTAGGGCGCGGCGGCATGACAACGAGTGAGCCACGCCGCGCGTGTCGCGCAAAAAATCTTCACTGCGTGGGGTAACAATGCCCCGCCGCCGGCGGACGACGGAGGGCACAGACCGACGTCGGCACCGATCGTCGGTGTGCACGGCGCGGTCGGCTCCGGCGCGCGGATGGCGGAGCGTCGGCGAACGTGGACGAGAATCGCAGTTGTGGACATGAATCGCCGATGTGGATGCCGTTCGCCGATGTGAACGTGAATCGCAGTTGGGTACGGGCCACGTCGAGGTGGGTTTCGACGGCGCTGTTCAGCGGTTCGAGGGGGGGGCAGACGGGTTCGGGGGCCAGAGGGGGTCGGGGGTCCGAGGAGTCAGGCAGGCTCAAGGCGGGTCAGACGGGGTCGATGCGCGCGAGGCGCTGTGGCGAGTCGACAGTGTCAACAGTGTCGACGGAGCCCGATCACTCGAGATTCTGCACACGCTGCACGAGCGTGCCGTCGACCTCGTGGCGCAGCAGTGCGAACGAGCGGTGGTCGCGCCACGCGCCGTCGATGTGGAGGAACTCGCGGCGCACGCCTTCGTCACGCCAGCCGAGTTTTTCGACGACGCGCAGCGAGTTGGCGTTGTCGGGGCGCACGTTGATCTCGAGGCGGTGCAAGCGCTCCACACCGAACGCGTGGTCGGCGGCCATCGCGACGGCCATGGGCGTCAGGCCGTGCCCGGCGAAGCGTTCACCGATCCAGTAGCCGATCGTGCCGCCCTGCTGCGCCCCACGCACGATCGTGAAGATGTGCACCTGCCCGGCCAGGGCACCGTTCCACGTCATCGCCCACGGCAACAACCGACCCGCGCGTGCCTCCGCGTTCTGCTCCTTGACGGCCGCCTTGAAGCCCAGCGCCGGCTCGGGGAAGGGGTTCGTCGAATCCCAGGGGCCCGTCCACCGGCGGTTCGCGGCGCGCAGCGCACTCCACTCCTGCAGATCCCGACGGGGATGCAACGGACGCAACCCCAGCTCACCGCCGCGATAACGCCGCCGCAGCGTGACGGGCCACGTGCCCGGACCCATCAGTGCGAGCCTCCGTCGAGCTGCGCCATGACGTGCTCGAGGATGCCGTCGAGCACGTCGAGACCGTCGGCCACTCCCCCACGCGAGCCAGGCAGGTTGACGACGAACGCGCGCCCCGCGGCGCCGTCCGCGATGCCGGCGAGCCCACGCGAAAGGACAGCCGTCGCCACCCCTGCGGCCACACCCTTCGCACGCAGCGCCTCCTCGACGCCGCTGAGCTGCGTCGTGAGGTACGGCCGCGTCTGCTCCGGCGTCGCGTCGCTCGGCGAGACGCCCGTCCCGCCGGTCGTGACGACGACGCGGCACCCGAGCGCGAGCGCGTCACCGATCGCGTCGCCCACCGCCGGCCCGTCGGCGACGAGTCGCGCGTCGACCGTCCACCCCCGCTCACGTAGCCATGCCGCGATGACGGGCCCGGTCGCGTCGGTGTAGATCCCCTGCGCGGCCCGCGTCGAGCACGTGACGACGGCGGCGCGCCGTTCACTCATGCCAGTCACCGCTGCGCCCACCCGACTTCGCCGTGACGCGCACGTCGGTGATGCGCGCATGCTTGTCGACGGCCTTGACCATGTCGATGAGCGCGAGCGCCGCGACGCTCACACAGGTCAGCGCTTCCATCTCGATGCCGGTGCGATCGGCGGTGACGACGGTGGCGCGGATGTCGACGCCGTCGTCGGTGACGTCGAGGTCGACCTCGACACCGTGCACCGCGATCGGGTGGGCGAGCGGAATGAGGTCAGGGGTGCGCTTGGCCGCCTGCAACCCCGCGATGCGTGCGACGGCGAGGGCGTCGCCCTTGGGCACGTCACCGTCACGCAGCGCCGCCACGGCGCGCTCGCTCAGCAGCACGCGCCCCGCCGCCGACGCCGAACGTCGCGTCACGGCCTTCGCCGCGACGTCGACCATGTGCGCGCTGCCGTCACCACGCACGTGGGTGAGGTCGCTCATGTCACTCCTTCTCGTCCGCCACGTTCTCGTCGTAGGCGCCCGCCAGGGGCGCGTCGATCGGCCCGTCGAGCACGAGCACGTCGAGCATCTCACCCGTCTCGACCTGGCGGGCCTCTCGCGGCACGCGCGCGAGCGCGTTGGCCTCGCCCAACTCACCGAGGTGATGCGATCCCTGGCGCGCATTGGCACGGATCGCCAGCTCACCGTCAGCGCCGCGCACCGCGTGGACGCGCGCGTACTGGGCGCGTCCACGCGGGCACGTCCACCCCGGGCCACGCACGACGCCGCGTCGCCACACGGGCGCCGGGCGCCCGCTCATGTGCGCGAGCGCGGGCGCGACGAACACCCAGAACGACACGAGCGTGCTCATCGGGTTGCCGGGCAGCGTGAACACCGGCACTCCCCGCTCGCCGAGCAGCCCGAAACCCTGCGGCTTGCCGGGCTGCATCGCGACCTTGTCGAACGTCACCTCTCCCGCCTCGATCAGCGCGGCCTTGACGACGTCATAGGCCCCCGCGCTCACCCCACCCGTCGTGATGACGGCGTCAGCCGTCGCGACGGCACGCTCCAGCACCCGCGCCACCTCGCCGGCATCGTCACGCACGTGCGCGACCTCGACGAGTTCGGCTCCCACCGCAGCGACGAGCGCAGCGAGCATCGGCCCGTTCGAATCGTGGATCTGCCCATGCTGCAGCGCTTCTCCGGCCGGACGCAGCTCGTCCCCCGTCGACAGCACGACGACGCGCGGGCGCGGTGCCACCTCGATGTGGTCCACCCCCGCCGAGGCGATGACGGCGACGTGTTGCGGTGCGATGATCGTCCCGGCGCGCAGCAGCACGTCGCCGATGCGCACGTCCTCGCCGCGTCGGCGGATGTGGCGCCCGTCCTCCACCTCGCCCGTGAACCGCACGCGCTCCAGCCCACCGTCGCTCTGCTCGACCGGCACCACCGTCGTCGTCCCCGACGGCACCGGCGCGCCCGTCATGATGCGCCAGGCCTCACCCGGCGCGCATGTCAGCTCACGTGTGTCACCGGCCGGGATGTCGCCGACGACGGGTAGCTCGCCGTCCGCAGCGTCCTCGGCTCGCAGGGCGTACCCGTCCATCGCGGAATTCGTGAACCCCGGCAGGTCGACGCCGCTGCACACGTCAGCGGCGAGCGCCCGCCCGAGGACGTCACCGACCCAGCCGCCGTCGGCCAGCGCCACCCGCCGCGCAGGCAGCCGTGGAACGGCCGCGAGGATGCGCGCGAGGTGCTCGGCATCGGTGATGAGTTCGGGGGCGTGCGACATGCCCCCATTGTGCAACCCACCACCGACAACGCCCCGTTCGCAACCGGATTCGGTTGCGAACGGGGCGTCATCCCCATGCTGGATGGCGTCAGGCGCCGCGCTCGGTGCGAGTGCGCCCCTTGCCCTCGTCGGTCTCGACCCAGCCCTGCAGCCAGGAGCGGAAGTCGGAACCGAACTCGTTGTGACGCGTGCCGAGACGCACGACGGCCTTGAGGTAGTCGAGACGGTCGCCCGTGTCGTAACGGCTGCCGCGGAAGACGACACCGATGACGCCGGCTCCCTCACCCGTCGCGCTCGCACGCTCGGCGAGCGCGTCCGTCAGCTGGATCTCGCCGCCGCGTCCCGGCTCCGTCTTCTCGAGCACCGCGAAGATCGACGGGTCGAGCACGTAGCGGCCGATGATCGCAAGGTTGCTCGGCGCCTCCCCCGCGGCCGGCTTCTCGACGAGACCGGTGACGCGCACGACGTCTTCGCCCTCGCCCTCGATCGGTTCGACGGCCGCGCAGCCGTAGAGGTGGATTTGGTCGTCCGGCACCTCCATGAGCGCGATGACGGACCCGCCGTGCTTGGCCTGCACGTCGATCATCTGCTCGAGCAGGTGGTCGTCCTCGTCGATGAGGTCGTCGCCGAGCAGCACGGCGAACGGCTCGTCGCCGACGTGGTTGCGCCCGACGAGCACGGCGTGGCCGAGGCCGCGCGGCTCGCCCTGGCGGATGAAGTGGACCTCACCGAGGTCGGCCGACTTCTGCACACGCTTGAGGCGCTTCTCGTCGCCCTTCTTCTCGAGGGCCCGCTCGAGCTCCCAGTGGCGGTCGAAGTGATCCTCGAGAGCAGCCTTGGAACGACCGGTGATCGTGAGGATGTCGGGAACCCCTGCGCGCACCGCCTCTTCGACGACGTACTGGATGGCCGGCTTGTCGACGACCGGCAGCATCTCCTTGGGGATGGCCTTCGTGGCAGGCAGGAAGCGCGTGCCGAGCCCGGCGGCCGGGATGACGGCCTTGCGCGCGCGACGGCGAGGAGCGGAGGACGGCGTTTCAGTCATGAGCCTAGGCTAGCCCTCATGACCGACAACGGGGCCCCGGATGCACCGACCGGCGCGACACCTCCGCGCGACGTCGAGCCGACGCCCGACGAGCGCGAGCGCGTCGCCAAGCGCGAGTTGCGCACACGACTTCGCGCCGCGCGTCGAGAGCGTCGTGATGCGACGAGCCCCGAGCAACGTCACACCGACGGACTCGCGCTGCTGCATCACCTCGAACCGCTGCTGGCACGCGCCACCTGCGTCACCTCGTTCGAGCCGCTGGCGAGCGAGTCGAACCTCGAACCGATCAACGCCGCCGGCAGGGCGCGCGGGCGCCTGCTCGTGCCGATCACGCTCGCCGATCTGGACCTGTCCTGGCGTGACGCCGCCACGGGCGACGACCTGGGCACGGGTGGCATCGCGGCCGCCGACCTCGTCATCGCGCCCGCGCTCGCGATCGGCCCGAACGGCGAACGCCTCGGCCAGGGCGGCGGCTGCTACGACCGCGCCCTGCCGCGCCGACGGCCGGGCACACCCGTCGTCGCCGTCGTCTTTCCCGACGAGCTGCTGACCGGCCCCGATGCGCCCAGCATCCCGGTCGAGGCGCATGACGAACGCGTCGACGCGGCCCTCACCGTGGACGGCCTCGTCCGCTTCGGCGACGCCCTGGGATACTGAGGCACCGGCCCGCGACGAGGCCGAGCCGACGCCGACGCACCCGCTGACGCCGACCTGAGGAGGGGGCCCGATGATCGAAGCCGCCGCCGCCACCGGGTTCGACACCGCCGACCTGCCGCTGACGCTGCTCGTCGGCTCGCTCGTCCTGCTCGTCGCCGTCGCCGCCGTCCGCCTCGCCAACCGCTCGGGGCTGCCGACGCTGCTCATCTACCTCGCGATCGGCGTCGCTCTCGGTGAGGGTGGGCTCGGCATCGGCTTCGAGAACACGAACCTCACGCAGGTGCTCGGCTATTGCGCGCTCATCCTCATCCTCATCGAGGGCGGTCTGACGACGCAGTGGAGCAGCATCCGCGCGTCCGTCGCCCCGGCCCTGCTGCTGTCGACACTCGGCGTGCTCGTCTCCGTCGCGGTCGTCGGTTCGGCGACGCACCTCCTGCTCGACTTCGACTGGAAGACGTCGCTGCTGCTCGGCGCCATCGTCTCCTCGACGGACGCCGCGGCCGTGTTCTCGGTGCTGCGCAAGGTGCCGCTGCCGCATCGCCTCGCTGGCGTGCTCGAGGCCGAGTCGGGCTTCAACGACGCGCCCGTCGTGCTGCTCGTCGTCGCCCTCGCGGACGAGGTGGTGCCCGGCGGCGAGCACCACGGCGTCCTCTCCCTCGCCGGGATGGCGGTGTTCGAACTCGCCGGTGGCGCGCTCGTCGGCCTCGCTGTCGGCTGGGTGCTCGGCGCCCTCTCGCAGCGCATCGCGCCCGGCTCGTCAGGTCTGTTCGCCATCGGCGTCGTCGCCGGGGGTGTCCTCGCCTATGCCGCGGCGTCCGTCGTCCACACGAGCGGCTTCATGGCGACCTACCTCGCGGCGCTCGTCCTCGGCAACATGCCGATCCCCCACCGTCAGGCCGTGCGCGGCTTCGGGCAGGCGATGGGGTGGCTCGCGCAGATCGGCCTGTTCGTCCTGCTCGGCCTGCTCGCCTCCCCCAGCCGCCTCATGGACCAGTTCGTGCCCGCCATGGTCGTCGGCTTCGTCCTGCTCCTGCTCGCCCGCCCCGCCTCGATCATCGCGTCGATGACGCCGTTCGGCTTCTCCTGGCGCGAGCAGGTGTTCCTGTCATGGGCAGGTCTTCGCGGCGCGGTGCCAGTCGTCCTCGCGACGGTGCCGCTCACCGCGGGCGCCGAGCAGATGCGCTGGATCTTCGACCTCGTCTTCGTCCTCGTCGTCGTCTTCACGTTCCTGCAGGCCCCGACGCTGCCGCTCGTCGCCCGCGTGCTCGGCATCGGCAACGACGCGCACGCCGTCGAGCTCGAGGTCGAGAACACGCCGCTGACGGACCTGCGCGCCGACATGCTGCACGTCAAGGTCGGCGAGCACTCGCAGCTCGTGGGCGTCATGCTGTACGAGCTGCGCCTACCGGTCGGCGCGAACGTCACCCTCGTCGTCAACGGCGAGCGCAGCTACGTGCCCGGTGAGCGCAGCGTGCTGCGCGCCGGCGATCAACTGCTCGTCGTGACGAAGGAGGCGGTGCGCGCTCGTACCCTCGCCCGCTTCCGCGAGGTGAGCGAGGGCGGACGCCTCGCAGGTTGGCGCATGCCCACCGCGCCCCGCACATGAGCGACGTGCGCCTGCCTGACCCTGACGCTGCCTTACCATGTCGCAGTCGAACCAGCGCCGCCCGCCGGCACGAGAGAAGGAATGACGATGCCCACCTACGCCTACGCGTGCAAGGAATGCGGCCACGGTTTCGAGGCGCGCCAGTCGTTCGACGACCCCGCTCTCACGACGTGCCCCGAGTGCGGCGGCCCGCTGCGCAAGGTGTTCAACAGCGTCGGCGTGACGTTCAAGGGGGCGGGTTTCTACCGCACCGACAGCCGTTCCTCCGGCACGAGCTCCAGCTCGAGTTCCGGTTCGAGCTCGAGCGGTTCGAGCAGCTCCGACGCCTGACGGCCATCCCCAGGTGTGACGGCCGGGCACCCTGATCCACAGCCTGCGGCATGACGGCGCCCACCATCGGCGCGGTTCGCCCTAGCGTCGAGCCATGCCCTCACTGCGCACCCTCGACGTCGTCCACCGCCTCAACGCCCCGACGCGCGCGGCCGCGACGCGTCGCCGCCGGCTGCGCAAGGCAGGGGCCATCACCTGCCTGCTCGTCGGCGCGGCGCTCGCGACACCGTCGGGCGGCGCCCCCGATCCGGCGGCGTCCGCGGCCACGTCGGGCGCCTCAGCCGACGGCCCCGCACCGGCCGCCCTGCGGGGACGCCACATCGTGCGCATCACGCCGGTGGGGCCGAACCCACAGGATGCCGCCCGCGTCGACGTGTGGGACGCCTCCGGGACGCGGCTCGTCAGCTGCGCTCCGACCTACCCGGGCTCGACTCGAGTTCCCGCTCGCGATGTGATGTCGAACACATCGACGAGCACGGTCTCGATCGCGATGACCGATGCCGAGACCGTTCGCGTGGCCAAACATCTGGGAGACGCCGCGGATTCGGGAAGCGGCCTCCTCGTCACCGGCTGCCTGTGAGCGATGGCCTTATATCACGCACGACGACACGCCGGGCCGTTTTGATTTCCCGACTTTCCACCCATCTGGGTACTGTCATCACTGCACCTTTCACACAGCATTCCGAGCAGTTAGGAGAAGCCATGAAGGGCTTCAAGGACTTCATCATGCGCGGCAACCTCATCGAGCTTGCCGTCGCCTTCATCATGGCCGGCGCGTTCGCGAAGGTCGTCGAGGCCTTCATCACGATCGTCATGGACCTGCTGGGCAAGCTCGGCGGCACGCCGGACTTCTCGTCCTACAAGCCGGGCGGCGTCCACGTCGGCGCGTTCCTCACGGTTCTCGTCAGCTTCCTCGTCCTCGCGTTCGTCGTGTACTTCGCGATGGTCAAGCCCTACGAGGCTGCCAAGGCCCGCTTCGCCAAGCCGGCTGACGCCGAGGACACCGAGCTGTCGCTGCTGGCCGAGATCCGCGACGAGCTGCGCGCCGGCCGCCGCCTCTGAGGCTCACCGAGCGCATGAGGCCTCTCGGTCTCTGAGCGCACGAAGGGCGTGAACACCATGGTGTTCACGCCCTTCGTCATGTCCGCTCCGCCACTCCCCCGGAGCCCAGGCTCAACCCCAGTGCGGCGGACGCTGATCGAGGTACCACTGATCCTGAGCGCTGCGCGGCCCCGGCGCGTCGTCGTCACGGCTCCACCAGCGCGACCAGTCGGCGTCAGGCGTGGCCGACGCGGGCGCCGCGGCGCCGTCAGCGGCGACCTCACCGTCGCGGCTCGTGGCAACCCTCGTCTGTCCGTCCACCGTCCGCGTCGCAGGCGCCGACGCCCGGCGCGGACGGCGACGACGAGGCTCAGAATCGCTCATCGTTCTCCTCCGCGAGGAGGCGACCCACGAGCGCGACGATGCGGGAGCTATCGCGGGCCGGATCGCGGAACAGGTCGACGGTCCACACGCGATCATGATGCCAGCCGAGCCGCTCCAGCGCCTCGGGGCGCAGCCGATCGCGTTCGCGGACACTGCCCATCGCGGCGTAGGCATCACCGTCGCTCTCGACGGCGAGCAGCATGCGGCCGGGCTCCTTGGGATGCTCGACGGCCAGGTCGACGCGCATCCGCGAGTGCCCGTACCCGGTGTGCACGACGAGGCCCTCGGCGCGCAGGCGCCGCGCGAGGTCCTCGACGACGTATGGCACGGGCACGATGACGGCGTCCGCGCCGACGCGGCGCAGCGCCACCGACCCCGACGACGACGTGCGGCGCCGTCGCCCGGCGACGACGGTGACGAGTTCGTCACCGTCGAGCTCCGGCTCGCCCGCGCCGGTGTCGAGGCGTTCATCGCACTCGGCGACGTAGAGCAGGAAGTCGCGCAGGAGCACCGCGCCACGCGAGCGCAGCGCGGCCGGGTCGACCTCGTCGCCGGTGAATGCGGAGACGACGTCCATGCGTCGGCGCGCGCGGGAGATGGCGACGTTGAGGCGACGCTCACCGCCGACGTGGTTGAGCGCCCCGAACCGGCGCACGAGAGCGCCCGTGGGGTACGGCGCGATGCCGAGGGAGAGGATGACGGCGTCCCGCTCGTCGCCCTGGACGCGTTCGAGGTTCTTGACGAAGAACGGCGCCTCCGGGTGGGCGGCGAGGAACGCGGCGAGCTCGCTGTCGACACGTGCCTGCGCGGTGACGGCGCGTTCGAGGCGGCGAGCATGCGTGAGGCCGAGGGTGATGACGCCCAGCGACTCGTGCGGGCGCTGCGCGGCGTGCTGGCGCACGAGGTCGAGGACGGCCTCGACCTCGGCCTTGCCCTGATCCGGCGCCGCCTCGTCGGGGTACGGTTCGCGCACCTCGACGCGGTGAAGGCGCAGCACGTTCTCGACGTCGGCGCGCGGGAAGGTGATGAGTTCACCCTCGTAGACCGCTTCGTTGGAGAAGGCGATGAGACGCTCGTCGAGAGAGCGGTAGTGCCAGCGCAGGTGGCGCACGGGCAGCAGGCCGGCGAGCACGTCGAGCACGGATTCGCCCGTGTGCGCGGTGTCCTCCCCCGCCGAGGTGCGCTGGAAGAAGCTCGTCGGCGCGAGCTGCTGTGTGTCACCGGCGACGACGACCTGCACGCCACGCGAGATCGCCGAGATCGCCTCGGCGGGCGGGATCTGGCTCGCCTCGTCGAAGATGACGACGTCGAACCAGCGCCCCGGCGGCAGCGTCTGCGCGACGACGAGCGGGCTCATCGCCCAGCACGGCGCGAGCGCCGTCATGAGATCCGGCGCACCGGCGAAGGCCTGACGCAGCGCGTCGGCGCTGCCCGCGTGGTGACCGAAGACGAGAGCCGCCTCCATCGCCTCGACCTGCTCGGGCAGGTGCTGCGCGACGGCGTCGATGCGCCGGTAGGCGCGCTGACGCACGCGGTGCGGTGTCTCGTCGAGATGACGGCGATCGGCTGCTGCGTAGCGCTGCGCGGCGGCGCGCAGGTCGTTGCCGCGGTGCTCCTCGTACGCCGGATCCTGACGGCGCACGCGCTCGAGCACGCTCGTCCACCAGATGAACTCCCACTCGGCGGGCACGGCGTCCTCGTTCACGCCCCGCGCCGCGAAGTCGTCGACGACCGGTCCGAGGCCGAGAGCGCGCAGTCGGTCGATCTGCGAGCCGGAGCGCGCCGCGACCTCGATACGGTCGGCGTCGGCGGCGAGGGTCTCGAGGCGTGCGGCGAGCTCGTCGAGGTCGAGCGTCACGAGGTTCGTCGCACCGCGCGTGCCCTCGAGACGCTGCCCGAGCCAGTCGAGTTCGTCGGTCAGGCGCGTGTGCGCGGCGCGCACCTGCTCCGTCATCGGCGGCACGCAGGGGCGCCCCTGCCCGCCGAACTCACGCCAGCGCGCCTGCTCGTCGGCGGCGCGCTGCAGCATGGCGTGCAGATCCTCGGGCGGACGCCCGGGACGCAGCGTCGCGCGGGCCTCCTTGAGCAGCCGGCGACGCTCCATCGCGCCCACCTGGTGCTCGGCGCCCTTGCGCTCGGTACGCGGCGCGCTCGCGACGACGCCCGCGTCGAGGTCGAGCGCGAACACGTCGGAGGTGAACACGTCGAGGGTCTTCGTCACGTGGCTCATCAGCTCGAGCACGTCCGAGGCCTGCGTCATCGTCGTCGGCACGGGCAACCCGGCCGCGTCCGCGAGGGCCGCGAGCGACGCACGGTGGCGGGCCAGTTCGCCGCCGGCCTCATCGGCCGAGCCGTCGTCGCCCGAGCCTCCGCCAACCGAGCCGTCGTCAACCGAGCCGTCATCGCCGGCCAGTCGCAGCACGAGGTCTCGAGCGCGTTCGCTGTGCTCGCTACCGCGCACGCGCGCGCCGAACCAGGCGTCGGGTTCGCCCTCGCCCTTCCATGCGCGATCCTGCGCGAGTCCGAGCAGCGTGCGTCCGGTCTCGTCGCGCGCCTCGGTGTCGAGACGGTTGAGCGGCTCGCCCTCGAGACGCACGCGTGAGCGTGGCGGGTGCGGCAGGGCGTTGAGTTCGGCGATGCGGCTCTGCGCGTCGTGCGCGCTGACGCCGAACGGGTCGCGCACGCGGTGCAGGGCGCGCACGTGCTCGATCAGGGTGACGCGCTCGGATTCGAGTTCGTCGATGACGCGCGGGTCCGGCCCGTCCGCGCTCGGACCGTCGCCGTGCGGTGAGCGCAGGGCGTCACCGACGTGCGGGGCACCCGCTGCGGGCGCGGTGACGAGGCGTCGCGCGAGGGTGTCGACGAGGTCGGCGGGCGTGCCGGAACCGGCGTGCGCGTCGAGCATGAGGTCGCCGAGGCCAAGCGCCGACAACCGTCCGATGACGGCGTCGATCGCGGCGCGCTTCTCCGCGACGAACAGCGCGCTCTTGCCGTGCGCGGTCAGCGTGGCGACGAGATTTGCGATCGTCTGGCTCTTGCCGGTGCCGGGTGGGCCCATGAGGACGAGGTGCTGGCCACCCATGACGGCGTCGATCGCCGCCTGCTGCGCCGAGTCGGCGTCGAGGACGAGGAACTCCTCGCGCGGATCGGCGTCGAGCCCAGCGGCGGGCGCCTCGGCGCCGACGTCGAAGATCGACGCCTCGTCACCGGCCATCGCGGCGACGACGGGATGCGTGTGCAGGCGCGGCGCCTGCTCTGCGACGTCGCGCACCATCGAAAGCTTCGCGTAGCTGAACGTCGAGACGACGAGGCGCTCGTCGATGCGGAACCCCGGGATCGACGCGCCCGCGCGGCGCATCATCGCGTACGTCGGGGCCGGGTCGAACCCGTGCGGGCCGGCCGACGACGCCGTCACGTACTCGTGGTCGATGTTGATGCCGCGTGAGGCGAAGTAGGTGGACAGCGCCGAGTTGAGTTCGACGGTGCGCGAGACCTCGAGGACGAGATCGTCACCGCCGCGGCCACCGAAGTGGATGTCGCACTGGCGCAACAGGATCGGCGCGGCCGGCACCGCGTCACCGCTCATCTGCCACGTCGCGCGGCCGAGGGCGAGGAAACAGCTGAGGATGCCGCGCTCCTCGAGCAGTTCGCGTGACAGGTCACGGATCGCGAGCGCCTTCTCGTACGCTTCGGCGTACGCGTGCTCCGAACGCACGATCTGCGACAGCAGCACGCTACGTCCCGACAGCAGCTTCGCGACGCCCGCCGGGTGCGCCGTCGTGAGGTCGAGCTCGACGGAGTCGTCGGTGCGCTGCCACAGCAGCGAGTTGCGCCCGCCGAGGTCGACGAGGTGACGCTGCCACACCGCGGCGGCGTCACGCACGGCCTGACGACGGTCCTCGTCCGCCGCGTTCATCGTCTCGTGCGCAGCGTTCACGTGTTCGTTCGTCACCACGGCAGGTTATCGGTGAAACCTGGCGTTCGTCGCCAGGCTCCCCGGCGCTCAGTAGTCGGAGCGGCGCAGGAACGCGTCGACGAACACTCCGGAGATCTGCTCGGGTGTCTTCGTCTGGTAGCTGAGGCCGTCGGTGGCCTTCGCGATGCGCTTGAGCGCGTCGGGGTCGGTACCCGTGCCGAGCGAGATCGTCACGATCTTGACGGGCTTGTCGGCCGAGTACTGCGACTTGAGGCGCGCGAGGAGCTGATCGAGCGAGAGGCCGCCGTTGGGGTCGTCGTTCGTGCCGTCGGTGAGGACGACGACGGAGTTGACGTAGTTCGGGTCGTAGGTGTCGGTGACGCTCTTGTACGCCGCCGCGATCGTGTCGTACAGCGCCGTGTCGCCGTTCTTCGCTGCGAGGCCCGGCAGCGTGTGCGCCTTCGCGATGAGGCCGTTTCGGTAGGTGTCGTCGAGGATCGGCTGCTCACCGTTCGTCAGCGGCAGGTAGTCGACGTGGTTCTTCTGCAGGTCGGAGCTGAACGCCCAGGCCCCGAGGCGCGTGGTCTTCGGCAGCACGTCGAGCGCCGCGGTGGCGGTGCTCTCCATCAACTCGATGCGGCTCTGGCCGCCGTCGATCTTCGTCTGCATCGACCCGGAGACGTCGATGAGGACGAGCATCCGCGCGTCCTTCTTGAGGTTCGTCCAGGCCGTGTCGGCGCTGACGGTCGTCGCCTGCGACGCAGGCGCCATCATCGGCAGCGAGGCCGGTAGGACGCTGCCGCCCGCCGGAGCGTCACTGCCGCCGTTGCGGAAGCCCTGCTCGCTGCGGTAGGTCTTCTCCGCGGGGCTGAGCAACTGCTGCTTCAGCGCATCGAGGGCAGCGCTGTCGGCCTGGGTGCCGCGCACCGGCGTCACCCACTGATACTCGAGTTGTTTCGCGCCGCCCGTCGGCACCATCGGCGTCAGCGGCTTGTCGGGGTGGGCCTTGTTGAACGCGAGCATCTGCTGCTCGCTCACCGGGTAGATGCGCGCGCGGTCGGCGCCCTGCAGCGCGTTGCCGTCCATCGTCGCGGCCGTCGTCAGCGACCGCGACAGGCGCAGCACCGCGCGCATGAGGTCGGAGCGCGCGTCGTTGGTGTTGGCCTGCTGATCTGCGGCGACGACGGCGAGCAGGCTCTCCGTCGCGACATCGGTGTCGATGAAACTGACGGGCAGCTTGTTGTCGAGCACGCTCAACCAGCTGTTCGGCTTCTTCGCCGCGCTGCGCAGGCTCGCGGGCACGCCCATGACGACGGGGCTCGTCGCGATCGTGTCGCCCGTCGTCACCCAGCCGCTGCCGAGCTTCTTCTCGATGAGCTGCGTCCACGCGGGCGAGTCGCTGATCCACACCTGCGGTTCGCTCGGCGAACTCGTGATAATCGACTGGTACGTGTCGCCCGGGTTCTGCGAGCTGACGCTGTACGACGCGCATACGTGACCGCGCGCCTCGACCTGATCCGCCGCGTGACGAACGGCGTCGGCGATCGCCGCGGGAGCCGCGACCTGCACGACCGACTGCGCCGAGCAGTTCGTACGCCCCTCGCCGTGCGCGGCGACCACCTTCGTCGCCCCCGCTCCCGTGACGGCGACGACGCCGGCCAGCCCGGCGAGCGCCATCACCCGTCGACGGGTGGGGACGCTGGGCGTGGGCGTGTGATGTTCGGCCATGACGCCCCAATGTACCGGGGAGGTGGTGGCCCAGGCTGCCTTCTTCAGCAGTTCGACGCCTGCTGGGCGCGCGTCGTTGCCTTCGAGCTCGAAGGCCGCCGCGCGGGGCTGCTGCTCCCATCCGTCGAGCAGTACGCACCCTGTTGACGACACGACGTCAGGTCGAGACGCGTCGTCAGCACACGCTTCAGTGCACCGTGATCTGCGGCGCGAACAGTCGCATGAGGTCGAGGGCGCGCTCGTGGTTCGTGACGTCCGAGCCGGCGCAGGCCGAGGCGACGACGTGGACGCGCGCCCCGGCGTCAGCGGCAGCGAGTGCTGTCGCGACGACGCAGCAGTCGGTGGAGACACCCGCGAGCACGAGCGTCGGGGTGTCGCCTGTGAGTGCGCGCACCTGCTCGCCCCACTTGCCGAACGTCGGTTCGTCGACATGGTGGGCGCCCGCCGCTATGTCGGCGACCTCGGGCACGAGGGCATACATCTCGTCGTCGCCCGGGCGGGCCGCGAACGGCCACACGGCGTAGTAATCCGCCCACGATCCTTGCGGCGGCAGCTGCGGCACGAAGCGCGTGACGATCGTGCGGCCGGTGTACCGCTCAGCCAATGCATGCATCGGCGTGAGCGCGGCGGAGAACATCGGCGAACCCCACTCGCTCGAGGACGAGGCGAACACCACCTGCGGGTCGATGATGACGAACCACGCGTCGTCGGGAAGCCCGTCGGCGATCATGACGTCACCTTCCCGCGCCGGTCGTCCGAGCCCACAACGCCGCGTTCGGCGTCATCGTCGAGTTCCTGACGACGCACCCGCCCACGTCGCAGCAGCAGCGTCGCGACGAATGACAGCACGAGCGCGAGGAGCACGCCGATGTTGGAGTAGGCCCAGTCGCCGCTCCAACCGTCCGTCGTCTCGTGGCCGAGGCCGAGCGGGTCGAGCAGGTAGCCCTGCCAGTTGTTCCACGACGCGTCCGCGGCGAAGCTGTTGACGACGAGCCCCCACCCGATGACGGAGGCGACGGCGAGGACGGCCAGTGACGTCCAGTCGAACGCGCCGTAGCGCCCGCGGGCGTCGAACAGCGCGGCCTCGTCGTAGTCGCGGCGCCGCAGCGCGATGTCGGCGATCATGATGCCCGCCCACGACGCGAGCGGCACGCCGAGGGTGATGAGGAACGACTGGAACGGGCCGAGGAAGTCCTGCGCGAAGAACACGACCCAGATCGTGCCGAGCGTCAGGATCGCACCGTCGACGAGCGCCGCCGCCGGCCGTGGGATGCGCACGCCGAGGCTGAGCAGCGTCAGGCCCGAGGAGTAGATGCCGAGCACCGCGCCCGACACGAGCGCGAGTACGGCCGCGACGAGGAACGGGACGAGGAACCACGTCGGCAGGATCGTCGCGAGCGTGCCGACGGGGTCGGCGGCGATGCCTTCCTCGAGCTTCGGATTCGATGCGGCGAGCAGCAGACCGTACGTCAGCAGCAGAGCGGGCGCGACGGCGCCGCCGAACGTGTTCCAGAAGACGATCGCGCCGCCCGAGGCGTCACGGCGCTGGTAGCGCGACCAGTCGGCGGCGATGTTGATCCAGCCGAGCCCGAACCCCGTCATCACCATGACGAGCGCGCCCGTCACCGCCTGCCATGAACCGGCGGGGACGGCCGTCACCGCGCTCCAGTGCACCTCGTCGAGGGTGAGGGCGACGTAGGCGAGGGTGGCGAGCCCCGTCAGCCAGGTGAGGATCGACTGCAGCTTCATGATGATGTGGTAGCCGGCGACGGAGGCGAGCACGATCATCGCGGCGACGACGACGGCGGCGATGATCTTCGTGGCCGTGCCACCGCCCCAGCCGAGCCGGTCGAAGATCGTGGACGTCGCGAGCACCGCCATGATCGACAGGAACGTCTCCCACCCGATCGACGTCAGCCACGAGATGACGCCCGGCACCTTCTGGCCGCGGACCCCGAACGCGGCGCGCGACAGCACCATCGTCGGCGCGCTGCCCCGCTTGCCGGCGACGGCGATGAGCCCGCACAGCAGGAACGACAGGACGACGCCGACGACGCACACCGCGAGCGCCTGCGCGAAAGAGATACCGAAGCCGAGGACGAACGAGGCGGTCGCCATGCCGAAGACGCTGACGTTGGCCGCGAACCATGGCCAGAACAGGTCGCGCGGGCGCGCCGTACGCTCCGATTCGTCGATGATCTCGATGCCCGTGGTCTCGACGGAGAGGCGACGGGATGCGGCCGCGGTGGTGGCCTGCCGCGACGCTGCGGCGTCAGCTGGTGTACTCATGCGCTCATCGTGGCAGGCGGACGACGCACGTGGGGCGTTTCGACCAGCCCTTTTGGTCACCATGACATGACGGGTGCTCGGCCTGGCGCTCGCGCGGCGGGTCGACGGGATGGTCTGGTCGCAAGGCCGCCGACGCTGCGACTGCTGACGGGCGAGGACGATCGTGGTTGTGGCGGGCGCTTGCGCCGACCTCGCTGAGGCGATCGAAAGCGACGAGTCGGCCGAGCCCGCGCCCTCAGCCGAGCTCGTCGAGCACACCCGGCTGTCGAGCGACGACGACGAGTGCCGCGGCGAGAGCGGCGCGCTCGTCAGGTGCGACGAGGTCGGCCAGGGCTGCGGCGTCAATGGGTAACCCCGCCAGCCGGGCGCCCTTGACCGTCAGCGTGTCGGCGAAGGGTTCTCGTAGGTGCCACGTCGATTGCACCTCGCGCACGACGATGCCCGCGCCCGTCGGGCCGATGCCGTCGAACTCCTGCAGCAGCTTCACGATCCGTTTCGGGTCGGCGCCCGCTTCGTCGCGCAGACGCCGCAGGTCGTCGTCCCATCGCTCGCGGATCGTCCCGGCGTTCTTGCCGAGACGCGTCGACGTCGAGAAGTCGTAGCGCCGATAGCCGCCGCGGCCGAGGGCGTCGACGCGTTGCTGCCACGACGTCGCACGGGTGCCCGACGGTGTCGTGCAACCGATCGCGAACAGCTCGCGCGCGCTCGCAAGGGCCGCCTCGGCGCGGATGCGAGCCGACAGCAACTGTGCGACGACGAGCAGCTGCCACAGCGCCGCGGATTCGTCGACGAGTCTCACACCGGCGCGTTCGGCGAACGTCTCACCGTGCGCGGCAACGAGTTTCGCGGCCAGGGCCCGGGCGTCAGTCACCGCGCAGGGTGGCGAGTGCCATCGGCAGGCGGGGCGGGATCTCACCGGCGAGGAAGCCGACGCGCCCGTGTTCGGCCGCGAGCACATCCCCGGCCGCAGCATGAACGTGCTTGCCCCACACGAGGCCCTGCGCGAGCCCAGCGCCGCGGCTGAGCAAGCCCGCGACGGCGCCGGCCATGACGTCGCCACTGCCCGAGGTGCCGAGCCCCGTGTCGCCGGTCGTCATCTGCCACACGGCACCATCGGAGACCACCCAGTTCGCGCAGCCGACGGCCGCGTCGTAGCGCGCGGCGGCGTCCGCGGTCGCGTCGAGCACGTCGTCGTCGCCCAACTCGTCGGCCTCGACGAGGTAGGCGAGCTCACCCTGGTTGGGCGTGAGGACGAGACGTCCGCGCAGCGCGTCGAGGCGCGTCTTGCTCATCTGCGTGAGCACCGTCGCGCCGAAGGCGTCGAGGACGAGGGGCACGTCGTCGCCGAGCGCGTCGATCGTCTCGGCGAGCAGCCGTTCGGCGCCCTCGGGCGAGCTGATGCCCGGTCCGAGCAGGACGGCGTCGGAACGGCCGAGGTCGTGCTCGAGCACCGCCCCCGCGCCGTCACCGGTGACGGCGCCGGCGTCGTCATCGGGCAGGTCGATCGTGCCGCTCTCGGGCACGGCGACGGCGACGTGCGGCGCGATGGACGCTGCGACGGCGAGCGTCAGACGCCCGGATCCGACGCGCAGTGCCGCCTGCCCGGCCAGCATCGCCGCGCCAGGCGTCGAGCGATCGCCACCGATGACGAGGCACTGGCCGCGGCTGTACTTCGTGCCGGTCGGCTCGGGCAGCGGCCAGCTGCGCAGCAGATTGGGCGTCACCGTCGTCGGCGACGTGGCGTCACCGCCGCGTGCGACATCGGGGATCTCGGGGCGCTCGATGCTCATGCGGACGTCTCATTCTCGCCGGCGTTCGACGCGCTGTCGTCGGACTCGCGCTTCTCGTCGCGCTGCGCCGAACCATGTGCGTCGATGTCGTCGGCCGCGCCCGGTTGATCGGTGACGGCGATGCCAGAGTCGCGCAGGTGTTCGTCGAGGTTGTAGTCGAGCAGGCGCCAGCCGGTCGGCGATTCGTCGTCGCTGACGAGGCGGCAGATCGCGGCATTGCGCATTCCGTTCGTGCGGGCGCGCTCCATGACGGCGCCCTCGTCCATGCCCTCGGCGACGTAGCAGAACATGAGGTTGACGACGTCGTGCGCCGTGACGAGCACCGTCTTGCCCGCGGCGCGCAGGCGCAGATCGGCCATGACGGCGCGGACGCGGCCGGCGACGTCGGCCCAGGATTCGCCGCCGGAGGGGCGGTAGTAGAACTTGCCGATCCATTCGCGGCGCTTCGCCTCCTCGGGGTAGGCGTCGCGGATGCCGCGCCCGGTGAGCATGTCGGTGACACCCATGTCGCGGTCGCGCAGACGCTCGTCGACGAGGACGGGCAGTTCGAGCGACGCCTCGTCGAGCGCGATCTGGCCCGTCTGACGCGCGCGTCGATACGGGCTCGTCCACGTGATGTCCGGCTGATCGTCGGCGGGCTGTTTCGCGAGCCACGTGCCGACGGCGGCGGCTTGTCGGCGGCCGAGTTCGCTCAGTTCGATGTCGGGGTCGCGCACGGGCACGTCGATGCGCTCGAGGTCATCGCGCAGCGCCGCCTCCGCTGCGACGTTGCCCTCCGACTGGCCATGACGCACGAGAACGAGAGTTACCTGATCCACACCGTTGACGCTATGCCCCGCCACCGACAACGCGCCACTCCCCCGCGCCACCCGTCGGCACGATCGTCAGTGCACGAGACCGTCGGTCCCGACGAGGGGGTTGGCGCTCGTCGGCACGCGTTCGGCCTCCGGGATCGCGCCGGGCGCGGTGCCGTCACCGAACGGGGTGCCGCCGAGACGCGCTCGATCGTGCGGTTCGGCCCAGACGCTCAGGTCGGGACCGTCGGGGATGATGCCCTTGGGGTTGAGGTCGCGGTGCACGAGGTAGTAGTGCTGCTTGATCTGGGTGAAGTCGATCGTGTCGCCGAATCCGGGCGTCGTGAACAGGTCGCGCGCGTAACCCCACAGGTTCGGCATCTCGGTGAGCTTGCGGCGATTGCACTTGAAGTGACCGTGGTAGACGGCGTCGAATCGCGCGAGCGTCGTGAACAGGCGCACGTCGGATTCGGTGATCGCGTCGCCGACGAGGTAGCGGCGCGTGGCGAGACGCTCCTCGAGCCAGTCGAGGGCGGTGAACAGCCGCTCGTAGGCGGCGTCGTAGGCCTGCTGATCCCCCGCGAAGCCGCAACGATAGACGCCGTTGTTCACCTCGGTGTAGACGCGCTTGTTGACGGCGTCCATCTCCTCGCGCAGTTCCTGCGGCCACAGGTCGGGGGCGCCGGCGCGGTGGTGGCGCGTCCACTGCGTCGCGAAGTCCTCGGTGATCTGTGCGAAGTCGTTGGTCACGACCTCGCCGCTGCGCTCGTCGACGATCGCCGGCACCGTGATGCCCCTCGGATAGCCGGGTAAGCGCGCCTCATAGGCGTCCTTGAGGCGCGGGATGCGCAGGACGGGGTCGAGCCCGCCGGGGTCGAGGTCGAACGTCCACGAGTTCTCGTCGTGCGTCGGGCCGCACAACCCCATCGAGATGACGTCCTCGAGCCCGAGCAGGCGCCGGACGATGATGGCGCGGTTCGCCCACGGGCACGCGCGGGCGGCGACGAGACGGTAGCGCCCCGGCTCCACGGGCCACCGCGCGTCGGGATCGTCGAGGATGCGGTCCTCGATGTACTGCGTGTCGCGGGTGTACGCCTTGCCCTCGCCAGCCATGTCGATCTCCCAGGTCGTCAAATCTCGAACCGCCGTCAACCCGGGCGGTCATGGCGCCGAATGGCGCGACGCCTCGTCCAGTATGCGCCGGGGCACGCAGGTGCGGGCGTCACACCAGGCACGCCGGGGCGCGTCGTGGCGTTCACGCGCGCGTCGAGGTCGCACCCAGCCTCGACGCGCAGGCGGAGCCATCCTCATACCTCTGCTCGCGTGAACGCGACGCTTCGTGACGCTCGGCTGACGATGACAGGCCTTGCTACCGTCGTGTCATGGAGCGCATCGAATTCTTCTATGACCCGTGTTGCCCGTTCTGCTGGATCACGAGCCGGTTCCTTCTCGAGGTGAGCGCGGAGCGTGACGTCGACGTCACGTGGCGTCCGTTCAGCTTGGCGATGAAGAACAACGAGCTCGCCGGAGACGATGATGCCGTCAACGAGCACGGCGAGATGCACCGTTCGTCGCATCGCGTGTTGCGCGTCATCACGAAGGCCGCGGAGCAGCACGGTGCGAGTGTCATCGACCTGTACTCGGCCTTCGGGCGTCGTTTCCACCTCGACCACGAGAAGTACGACGACGCGATGATCGCCGACGTTCTCGCCGCCGCCGGGCTGCCGGCGGGGCTGGCGAAGGCTGCTGACGACACGTCGCTCGACGAGGGTCTGAAGGCGTCGATCGACTCCGCTGTCGAGGCGGTCGGTTATGACACGGGCGTGCCGACGATCGTCTTCGTCTCCGATGACGGTCAGCGCCGCGGCTTCTACGGCCCCGTGCTGCAGGAGCTGCCGAGCAAGGAAGACGCGCTGCGCCTGTGGGATTCGCTCGTCGGCCTCGTCAGCGTCCCGGCGTTCTACGAACTCAAGCGCACCCGCCCGGAGGGCATGCCCAACACGGCGAGCACGAAGGGTCTCTGACGGCCTGAGCCCTGCGGCCCGCCCCACTTGCGCGTCACGTCGCGCAAGCGGGGAGGCGACAGCACCCTTTGCGCCCAAATGCACCCGGGTGCATTTGGGCGCAAGGTGTGTGTTTCCTCGCGTGCACGCCTCACCGCCCGGGCGAGGTGCTGTCTGGCCGATTGCGGGACGCTTGGCCATTCTGCAGTCACCGGAAAGTGCGGTCATTCTCCTCTGTGCGGGTCCCGACTAGATGGGCGCGCCCTGGAGACGTCCGCCCATCTCGGCCGCGCGTCAGAGATGACCTGGACACACCACGGCCGGCCCGCCTGCATTGCAGGTCAGGGCCGGTCTTCGCGTCGCGGCCGCCACTCCGGCGTCCACGGCCCACTGTGAAAGGACTTATGCGCTCTCAGACACCGCTGCCCTCAAGCGTGACGTCGAGCGCTCGGGCCAGCAAGGTGAGCGCTACGTCTTGAATGGGCTCCTGCTGGGCGCTGGCGGTGGCGATCAGCGCGCGGTACAGAGCGTCGGGAACGTCCTCGATGATCAGGCTCTGCGCGTCGGGGTCGGTCTTGGTCCCCGTCTGGGTTCCGTTCATCGAATACAGGACATATTCGACGACCTGTGGCCCTACACCGAGTTCTTTGGCTGCGGCAGCGGCAAGTTCGAGGTACTGGTCATACTGCGTGCTCGTCCAACCCCAGGAGTCCCAGCCGAGGCTGCGGGCAACACGGGCATCCAGGATCAGGGGTCGCTTGCCGCCGACGCCCTCGCGCCCGTAGCCGGAGAAGTAGAGCCACTTCGTGAAGAAGGCCGGGCCGAAGTACTTGATGTGGTTCGTACCGCCCGGCTGCAGGCTGGCGTAAACGGCCTTCGGGTCTTCGCCCGCGCGAATGGCCCGATGCGCGGCCAAAAGCTTGGCGGCCACGTCGGGAGAGTGCAGAGGACGACGGCACCGATAGCCGGTGATGCCCTGCCAGCCGGCTCCCCAGCCGCACATGAGCACGTACAGATCGAGGGCGTCAGCCTCGGTGTCCACGTTCTCGGCTCGTTTGAAGATGTCGCTGCGGGTGACGGGGTGTTTCTTACCATCACCAGGCACCGCATCGGCGAGTATGGCCGGCATGTCGAGCCCTTGTGGCCAGGACTTCCGCCAGGTGCCGGGATAGAAGTATTCCTCCTGGGCCTCGACCTTCGCATCCGTGGCGACGTCGCCGTGGGCCTTGATGAGCGATACGAGCGCGGCCGATGTGGTGATCATGTTCGGAGGATAGGTGACGCAGAGGGGCGCCGCGGCGAATTCGCGGGCCCGAGCATTCTGCCGAATGCGAGCGAAATGGCTGGCTACGAGCGATCTGCCGCTCACTTCCAGCCATTTCGCTCGCATTCACCGTCGAGGCGAGGCGTGGTGCTCCCGGCAGGATTCGAACCTGCGACACCCGCTTTAGGAGAGCGGTGCTCTATCCCCTGAGCTACGAGAGCGTGCGCCGAAGCGCGCCCGTCAGCCTAGCCGATAATGCGGGCGCGCTGGCAGGCCTCTCCCTGGCGCCCGTCCTAAGATCACCCCATGCCCACCTGGCGAAGCCGTTACGTGCCCACCCCGCTCGGGGTCATCCGCGCGACCCCGCCTCCCGCGTCGACGCCGCCCGAGGAGACGTCGTTCGAGCCGCTTCGCGACGAGGACGACCAGCCGCCACCCGAGGCGACGATCGTCAACTCGGCGATCTACGCGGGCGAGCAGAAGGTCAGCGACGCCGGGTCGATCGCCGAGGCGTGGCGCGAACTGCACCACCCGTCACACCACGACCACGGCCCGCGCATGGCGTGGATCGGCATGACGCAACCGACGCCGCGGCAGCTCCAGCAGGTCGCGCAGATCTTCGACCTGCACCCCCTCGCTATCGAGGACGCGATCGTCGCGCACCAGCGCCCCAAGCTCGAGCGTTACAACGAGACCCTCTTCGTCGTGCTGCGCCCCGCGACGTACGACGACGCGACTGAGACGGTGAGGTTCGGTGAGATCCACGCCTTCATCGGCCCCGACTTCGTCCTCACGGTGCGCCACACGGCGCAGCCAGTCCTCACGCCCGTGCGGAGCCGCTTCGAGAACGACCCCGACCTGCTCGCGCGTGGGCCGCAGGCCGTCCTCTACGGCCTGCTCGACTTCATCGTCGACGGGTACGCGCCCGTCGCCGCCGGCCTCGAGAACGACATCGACGAGATCGAGACGCAGGTCTTCGAATCCGACCCGACCGTGTCGCGCCGCATCTACGAACTCTCCCAGGAGGTCATGGAACTCCAGCGCGCCGTCAAGCCGCTGCAGACGATGCTGCGTGGCCTCGAAGCCGGCGCCGCCAAGTACGGAACCGACGACGAGATCATCACCGCCCTGCGCGACGTGCGCGACCACGTCACCTCGATCGTCGAACGAAACGACAACTTCCGCCAGTCACTGTCGGAGATCCTGCAGCTCAACGCCATCCTCGTCGCGCAGACGCAGAACGAAGAGATGAAGCGCCTCGCCGAGGTCGCCAACAACCAAGCCGACGAGGTCAAACGCGCGTCCTCATGGGCCGCCATCCTCTTCGCCCCGACCGTCGTCGCCGGCGCCTACGGCATGAACTTCGACCGCATGCCCGAACTGCACTGGGCGTACGGCTACCCGTTCGCGCTGTTTCTCATGGTCGCCGTGTCGTTCTGCATGTGGCTCGTGTTCAAACGCAAGAACTGGCTCTGACGGCGACGCGGCACGGCCCGCTCGAACGCCACTCGCCCGCGACGCGGTGACCCCGCTCACGCTCACGCCCACGCCAGAGCAGCCTCACCCCGCGAGCGCCTCCTCGACACGGACGACCGGCCGGTCGGTCGCCTCGGCGACGGCGGCGTTCGTCAGCTGCCCGGCGTGCGTCGTCAGCCCGCGCCCGAGAGCAGCGTCGCCCTGGCACGCGGCGCGCCATCCGTCGTCGGCGATCTGCAGCGCGTGGCGCAGCGTGACGCCCGCGAGCGCATGGGTCGACGTGTGCGCGACGGCGCCCGGCATGTTCGCGACGCAGTAGAAGATGCTGTCGTGCACCCGGAACGTCGGGTCGGCGTGCGTCGTCGGGTGCGAATCCTCGAAGCACCCGCCCTGGTCGATGGCGATGTCGACGAGCACTGAGCCCGGCCGCATCCGCGAGACGAGCTCATTGCTCACGAGGGTCGGCGCCTTCGCACCGGGCACGAGCACCGCGCCGATGACGAGATCCGCTCGCAGACAGGCCTGCTCGACCTCGTGCGCGTTGCTCATCACCGCCCGCATCCGCCCACCGGTTGCCGTGTCGATCGCCCGCAGCCGTGCGGCATCGAGATCGAGGACGGTGACGTCGGCGCCCATTCCGAGCGCGACACGAGCCGCGTTGAACCCCGACACGCCGCCGCCGAGCACGACGACATCCGCGGGGCGCACCCCCGGCACGCCGCCCATGAGCACGCCGCGCCCGCCGTACGGCTTCATGAGCGCCTGCGCGCCGACCTGCGGGGCGAGGCGCCCGGCGACCTCCGACATCGGTGCGAGCAGCGGCAGCGACCCGTCGTCGAGACGTACGGTTTCGTAGGCGATCGAGGTGACGCCGCGCTCGAGAAGCTCCCCCGTCAGCGTCGGGTCGGCCGCGAGGTGCAGGTAGGTGAACAGCACCTGGCCCTCGCGCATGCAGTGATATTCCTCGGCGACCGGCTCCTTCACCTTGAGGATGAGATCACTGTCGGCCCACACCTCGTCCGCGTCGTCGACGATGACGGCGCCCGCCGCGCGGTAGTCGTCGTCGGTGAGGCTCGAACCGTCCCCGGCGCCGCGCTGCACCCGCACCTCGTGCCCGTGCAGCACGAACTCGTTGACGCCCGCCGGCGTGCACGCCACCCGGAACTCGTTGTTCTTGACCTCGCTCGGAACACCGACCCGCATGATCTTCTCCTCCGGCTCCTTCGACGTGACCGTGATCACTTGCCACGCTAGGAGTTCACCGCGCTACGAGCGAGTAGGGCCGGGCCGAGCGCCGACGTACCCGCCACATCTGCCCGCGATCCCACGCGTGCGGGGGCTCGGATGAAAGCATCGAGGGCATGGATCGGCAGCCGCCCGTCCCCGTTCGAGCAGCCACCCACGCCCCCATCCGGCCCGGCGAGCACGCCCGCCATGCAGGCACCGGCCATGCAGCTGAGCGAGCTGACGAAGAACTTCGGCAGCCACCGCGCCGTCGACGACCTGAGACTCACCGTGCGCGCGACTCGATGTTCGGCGTCGTCGGCCCGAACGGCGCCTGCAAGACGACGACCCTGTCGATGGCGACCGGGCTGCTGCGCCCCGACGGTGGCCGCGTCGAGATCCTCGGCCACGACGCATGGCGCGACCCGGCACGCGCGAAGTCGCTCATCGGTGTCCTGCCCGACGGCCTGCGCACCTCGACCGCCTCAGCGGCCGCGGACTGCTGCGTCACACCGGCCTGCTGCACGGCGTCGACGTCATCGACGTCGCCCGCCGCAGCGACCAACTGCTCGACGCGCTCGGCCTCGACGAGGCCGCCGACAAGATCGTCGCCGACTATTCCGCAGGCATGACGAAGAAGATCGGCCTCGCCTGCGCGCTCATCCACGCCCCGCGCGTCTGGGCGCGCGGCAGCTCGAGCAGACGCTGCCCGAACTGCTCGCGAAGATCAACACCTGAGCCGTGCGACGCCCTGACGGGCGCGTCCAGGCATGCTCGTGATTGCATGGGTACTCACCGGTAACAACGAAGAGGACCGCATGAAGCACTGGATGCGCCCCGCCCTCGCGATGCTCGCCGTCGCCTGGGGCGGCAACGAGTTCACGCCCCTGCTCGTCATGTACCGCACGCAGCATCACCTGCCGCAGGTGACGGTCAACGTGCTGCTCTTCGCGTACGTCCTCGGCATCATCCCCGCGCTGCTCATCGGTGGGCCGCTCTCTGACCGCTACGGCCGGCGGCGCCTGCTCGTCCCCGCGCCGTACATTGCGATGCTCGCGAGCGCCGTCCTCGCGTTCGCCCACGCCAACGTCACCGTACTGTTCCTCGGGCGCGTGCTGTCGGGCATCGCGCTGGGTCTCGTCATGGCCGTCGGCTCCTCGTGGATCAAGGAGCTGTCGAGCCCGCCGCACGACGACGCGCCCGACGGCACCGGCGCCAAGCGTGCGTCGATGTCGCTGACGGCCGGCTTCGGCCTCGGCGCCGCGTTCGCCGGCCCTCTCGCGCAGTGGGCGCCCTACCCCGACGAGCTGTCGTACCTCGTCAACATCGTCGTGACGGCGATCGCGGCCGTGCTCGTCCTGCGCACGCCGGAGACGGTCGACGCGGCGTCGCGCTCGACATCGTCGTTGCGTGACGATCTGCGCATCCCCGCCATCGGCCACCGTCGGTTCCTGTTCGTCGTGCTGCCGATCGCCCCGTGGGTCTTCGGCGCCGCCGCGTGTGCGTACGCCGTCCTGCCCGCGCTCATGTCGTCGCACGTCTCGTCGGCGCCGATCGCGTTCTCGGCGCTGCTGTGCGTCGTCGGCCTGACGTGCGGCTTCCTCGTCCAGTCTGTCGGGCGCCGCATCGACTCCCCCGGCACCACCCGAGCGGTGCGCGTGGGGCTCGTCGTCCTCGTCGTCGGCATGCTCGCCGGCGCGCTCGCAAGCCGCGAGCTCAACATCGCCACCGCGATCCTCGGCAGCTTCTGCCTGGGCGCCGGCTACGGCCTCGCGATGGTGAGCGGCCTGCTCGAGATCCAACGTATCGCCGGGCCCCGCGACCTCGCCGGGCTGACGGCCGTGTTCTACGGCGTCACCTATCTCGGCTTCGCCGTCCCCGCGATCATGGCGACGCTCGCGCAGGACGCCGGGTTCAGCTACCCCGCGATGTTCGAGTTCGGCGCGATCATGGCCGCGCTGTGCCTCGCCGTCGTCGTCCTCGCCGACCGTCGGATGCCTGCGAACGGCTGAACGGCTTGCGGGCGCAGCTCACACGACGATTCACTCGAAGACCGTGAGGAGCACGATCGCGACGACGGCGGCGATGAGGAAGCTGCTGATCGACGAGGCGAGCAACCGCTCCGACGTGCGCTGCGGCACGAGTTCGGGGTGACGCTCGCCGTCGGCCCGGCCCGTGAACGGCGACAGGATGACGGGCGAATCGACTGGAACATAGGCCCGCGCGGCGCCCTCCAACGCGTCGAGGTCGGCGGGCGCGAACATCGAGATGCCGGCGACGAGCAACGGACGATCGCCCCCGTCGAGGAAGACGATGGCGTCCTCGGCCGTCCACCACCGGAAGCGGCGCGGCACGATGCGCGCGGTCTCGTTCCACGCGATGAAGACCTGATCACGCCCACCGGCGAGATACTCGACGCCGTCCTCGTCGACGCGCAGCCGCGTGCGCATGTCACTGAGGAACGAGAAACCGAAATAGGCGACGAAGAAGACGACGACCGCGACGATGTTGCCGACCGACGGGCGAATGGCGAGCACGGGCGCCGCCAGGACGGCGAACAGCACGACCTCACAGGCGTGATGGCGCCAGAACGCCCACGGGCTCGCCTCGATGACCACGGGGCCTAGTCAACCAGACCGCGCCCGCGGCGACGAAGCGGGCGCGGGGGGCCGGTCGAGCCCCCAAGACTCCACCGACCCCGCCCATGCATCGCCCAGCCTGCACACCCCTGAGCATCGAGCGCGACGCACGGCTGACCGCCGTTCATTCATACAGACGCCCGACATCCTGAGCCGGTTGCACCCCACCGCAGACATTTTTTCGACCCGGAGCTCCTGCTCGGGCCCAGGACGCTCGCGCGAGCGCCCGCCATGGGAGACAATCCCAATGACGCGGGGAGGCACCCTGCGACGAGCGAACCAGGGAGCCATCCGACGATGCACCGCCTCACCCCCAGCACCCACGCTTGCCTTCGTGCCGGCTCTCGTGCCGGCGCAGCCGCCCTGCTCGCCGCGGGAGCCATCGTGCTCGGCGCGCCAGCGGCAACCGCCGACCCCACCGCACCGTTGGGCTCGCCGAGCACCGGCGCGGGCGTGAGCAGCGCCGTGTTCCAGAGCGCCACGTGCAGCGCATCGGGCGGATACTCGGCCCTCGTCACCCTGACGAACGCCGCCCCTGAAGCCCAGACGTTCTCATTCACGACCGGCGCCGGAGGCGGCGCGACACCGGCAGCGACGAGTGTCGGCGCCGGTCAGAGCCTCACCGTGCGCGTCAGCGCACCCTCGCGGGCCCGTGCCATCTTCGTGACGACGGCCTCCGGCGGCTCCGCCGGCTCGCTGCCCCTCAGCGGCTGCGGTGACGCACCGTCCACATCTTCGACGTTGTCCGCGACCGCTGAGCCGACACGGACACCGCGCCAGAGCACCTCGCCCGTCCCGACGAGCGACGAGCCGATGCTCGCGCCCACGATCTCATCTACGGGCGCATCGAGCCCCGCATCCCCCCTGGCCCCCACGACGCCGATGGCACCGACGACACCGCGCAGCAGTTCGACGAGCGCCACCTCGTCGCCCGAATCGTCTTCGTCTTCGTCCGGGTCGTCTTCGTCTTCGTCGTCGAGTCGTTCCAGTTCGGCGTCGTCGACCAGCACCTCCAGCCCGTCGCTCGCCTCCTCGGACGCGGCATCAGCCGACGAATCCGACTCGAGTTCGACGAGCCCCCTGCTCGTCGCCGGCGGCGTCGGCCTCGCACTGCTCGGCCTGGCGCTCGCCGTCACCGTCATTCGCCGCGACTACCACTGACGCAGGATCGTCACGGCAGACCACCACGACCCCGCTCGAAGCACGCGCCACACGAAGAAGCGCCCTCCCCGTCACGATGACGGGGAGGGCGCTTCTCAGGTGGCCGCGCGGGCCGACCGATCAAATCGATCAGAGGCGACCGTAGGTCGAACCCGACAGCACCGGGTACAGGCCGGTGACGGTGCCCGGGTGGCGCGCCTCGTAGACCATGCCGTTGCCGGCATAGATCGCGACGTGGCCCGGCAGGAAGACGAGATCGCCGGGGCGCGGGTCGCTCACGGGCGTCGTCATCGCCTTGATGGCGCCCGACTGGTGCGGCAGCTGGATGCCGGCCTTCGCGAAGACCATCGCGACGTAACCGGAGCAGTCGGCACCGGAGGTCGACGATCCGCCGTAGACGTAGGGGATACCCGTCAGGCCCGCGGCGATGGAGACGACACCGGAGTTCGAACGCGAGGCGGAAGCCGTGTTCGTGGCCTTCCGCGCGCTCGAGGCGTAGGTCGGCGTGGCCGAGTGCGTCGTGGTGGCGTGACGCACCGTCGCGCGGTGCACGGGTGCCTGCTGGTGACGCGGCGTCTGGGCGACCGGGCGAGCCTGGGTGTGCTGCGAAACCGCCTGGCGAGCGTGCGTGCGATGCACGCGCTGGTGCGTCGCGGTAGCGCGGTGGGTGTTCGTCGACTGCGACGCGGCGCGGTGGGTGTTCGTCGACTGCGACGCGGCGCGGTGGGTGTTCGTCGACTGCGACGCGGCGCGGTGGGTGTTCGTCGACTGCGACGCGGCGCGCTGGGTGTTCGTCGACTGCGACGCGGCGCGCTGGGTGTTCGTCGACTGCGACGCGGCGCGCTGGGTGTTCGTCGACTGCGACGCGGCGCGCTGGGTGTTCGTCGACTGCGACGCGGCGCGGTGGGTGTTCGTCGACTGCGACGCGGCGCGGTGGGTGTTCGTCGACTGCGACGCGGCGCGGTGGGTGTTCGTCGACTGCGACGCGGCGCGGTGGGTGTTCGTCGACTGCGACGCGGCGGGCGCGGTGCGCTTCTTGACGACGATCGAGCGACGCTGCGCCGGCTCGGCGATCTTCGCCTTGCGCTCGGCCTTGACGGGCTTCACGGAGGCCGACGTCAGCGCACTGCGGGCCTGCGAGCGCGACACCTGCTTCAGCGCCTGCGACGTCGCGCGCGTCGACTTCTTCGCAGCGGCGGGCTTCGCGGCGGCCTTGGCGGCGGCCTTCGGGGCGACGACGAGCTTCTTGGCCGGCGTGACGGTCTTGAGCTCGAGGGGTGTCGTGGCGGCAGCGGCGGCCTCGTGAACGGCGCCCGACTCAGGGGCCGCACCGGCGCTCTGCGTGATGCCGAGACCAGCGACCAGACCACCGGAGACGGCGACGGTCGTGGTGAGCATGGCCAGGGTGCGCGTCTGCTTCACAGGACGCAGCGGGCCCGGCGTGTTCTTGATGGACAATGTGCAACCTCTCGAACGCCTGTGAGGTGAGCTGTCGGGTTCGGACCTGTTGCTCGGCCCGGCTCTCGGCGCTTCGTGCGTGCGACGCGAGCTTCACCCCGAGTTCTTGATCTGCGCTTCGCGGATCAGGAACGAAGAAGTGGGTCCCCCACCCCTGCCAGGTGGTGTAGCTGACATGACTCGCGCGCCGCAGGCAGGGCTCGGCGTGTCCGGCACGCGAGTGTTCGTTGTCGAACCAGGTAAGACGGTAACGAATCAGTCACGACGACGGTGAATCAGGAACCGGCGAGATAGGCGTCATTCCGGCGTCGAGCACCCGTCTCAGGCCCCGTTCGTCGCGCCACCAGCGGAGGTTCAGAATCCGTTACAGAGTGTGCTCGTGATGAACATCACATGCAACCTCAGGCCTGCTGACCCGTCACGGACACGAAGACGTGCGAGGCGATGTCCTCGGGCAGCGACACGGCGTCGTCAGGCCGATCGGCGACGGCCGCGTGGACGCGGTCGCCGTCAGCACGCACGTCGAGGGCCACCCCTGGGCTCAGCCCTACGCTCGTCAGCACCGCGAGAGACTCGGCGTCCGCCTGCGCGGGCTCGCCGATGCGGCGCACCACCACGCGCAGCGACTCGTTGGCGGCCACCTCGACGAGCGACTGCACGCCGTCACGGAAACCCTCCGGCGCCTCGCCCCAGCCGAGCTCGTCGAGCCCGGGAATCGGGTTGCCGTACGGGGACAGGCCCTTGTCGACGATGAGCTCGAGGATCTTGCGCTCGACGCGCTCGCTCATGACGTGCTCCCACCGGCACGCCTCGTCGTGGACGTACTCGAGCTCGAGGCCGATGACGTCGACGAGCAACCGCTCCGCGAGGCGATGCTTGCGCATGACGCGAGTCGCGAGCAGGCGCCCCTCGGGTGTCAGTTCGATGCGCCGGGAGTTCGCGACGTGGAGCAGACCGTCGCGCTCCATGCGCGCGACCGTCTGCGACACCGTGGGCCCGGAGTGGCCGAGGCGCTCCGCGATGCGGGCGCGCAACGGGGGGATGCCCTCTTCTTCGAGGTCATAGATGGTACGCAGATACATCTCGGTGGTGTCGATCAGGTCAGTCACGACGACAAGAGTGCCACCTCCGGCGCCGCCGCGCACGGGTGCTCGCGATACCGGCGTCGGTGGGGCGAGGCTCGGAGCATCAGTCGCGCGAACGGATCGCCTCAAGCGGACCGCCGGAATGAGCAGGCGCGACGGGCAGTGCCTCGGAGGTGTTCGTCAGAGCGATGTTCGTCAAGAGAGCGACGTCGGCAGGGGTGAGGCCGGGCGAGCCGCGAGGGCAAGGGGGCCGAAAGAGAAGAACCCGAGGCGCGCGCTCACGAAGAGCGCTGCGGCCTCGGGGTGAAGCGCAGCCGCCAGGGGGGAGGGAGTGCGGCGCGCTTCGTGACGAGACGCTACACCCGCTCCCCCCATCATTGAAAGTTAAATCGGGGAGTCAGGGCTGTGAAGATGCTGTGAGCTTCGCAACGCGCTGTCAGAGCCATTCGCCGAACGCGGCCGGCTCGCGCGTGAAGCGGTATGTGGCCCAGTTGAGTTGGGTGACGGAGCCGTCGGCGTCGCGGGTGATGACGAGCCATTCGCCGCGCTCGCGACCCGCGACGGTGCGGTAGCGGTTCTCGTCGACGCGCTCGAAGACGGCCGGCGCCTTCCACTCGGGCATCCCCTCGACGCGAGCCTTGAGCGTGCCGCCCTCGACGACGAACGTGAACTGCGTCCCCTCCGAGAACCACACCCCGAGCAGCGGGACGAGTTCCGGGGGCACGGTGATCCCGGGCGTCCAGGTTGCGGGCAGCTCGGGTTCGCGCTCCTCGACGGCGCTCGCGAGGTCCGTGGCGAGGGCCGCGGGATCGGGGGTGTGCGTCGCGTTCATGAGAGCGACGCCCGTCGTCGCGCTCTCGCGGTGCGTGAAGACGCCGGTGATCGCGCCCGGCCAGCCGCCGGTGTGGCCGACCCAGATGCGATCGTCACGGCGCAGCAGCATGAACCCGAGACCCCATGCGGCGCCCCAGCGATCGACGTCGGCGACGATCTGCGGCTGACACATCTCCTCGAGCGTGTCGGCGGAGAGGATCGCGGGGTCGGGGTTCGCGACGAAACCGCCCCAACGCGCCATGTCGCGCACACTCGAGACCATGCCCGCGGCCGGCGCGATGGCGCGCGAGTCGAAGACGGGTTCGTCGACGGGGACGTCGCTGTACGGCGGCACGAAATAGGTGCCCGCAGCATGCGGGTCGGTGTCGACGCCGCCCGGGTAGCCGAGAGTTGTCGACGTCATGCCGAGTGGGTCGAGGAGCCGACGCTGCACGCTGGCGAACCAGTCGCCACCGTCGAGACGATTGATCATCTCGCCGAGCAGCGCGTACCCGAGGTTCGAGTAGTGGAAACGCGTGTGAGCGGGCAGGACGCGTTCGCTGTGGGCGAGGCTCGCGAGGAACTCGTCGCGACCCGGCATGACGAGCGTGTCGAACACGTCGCCGACGGCCTCGCGCTGGATGCCGGAGCTGTGCGACATGAACTGACGCGGCGTCATGCGCGCTAGCGGCGAATCGGCGGTAATGGTGTCAATGATGTCGCGGGCCGGAGCGTCGATGTCGAGCTTGCCCTCGTCGCGCAGGGCCATGATCGTCACCGCCACGAACGTCTTCGTGTTCGACGCGATCTGGAAGCGCGTGTTCTCGTCGGGCGCAGTCTGCCCGACGCGCTCCGCGCCGACGTTCTGGCCGAGGTGCGCCGCCCCGAAACCGTTGTGCCACAGCAGCGTCCCGCGTCGCGCCACCCCGGCGGCGAGGCCCGGCACGCGACCCGAGCGCTGAGCGTCGAGGGCGATGCGGTCGAGAGCCGTCGTCGTCTCGCGCGACAACCGCGTCGCCGTCGAGGGTTCGACGTGCCCGTCGACCTGAGAGACGCCGGGCGTGGCAGCACGATCAGCCTGCACGTCCCGCGCGGCCGACGTCATCGCGGCAGCGTCAGCCTGGGAGTCGAGCGTCGCGGTAGCCCCTTCGTCCTGCGCGTCGAGTGCTGCTAGGGCACGATCGGTCGACGGGTCGTGGGGTGTCGGCGTGGACGAGTCAGTCATACCTCCACGCTAGGTGGTGACGTCGTCCGCTCCGGATTTGCGGGCCGGCGAAATAACGACAGGAGATTCGCGGGCGCGGGACGCATCGTTGCCACGTGTCGCCGCCGCGCCTCGCCATGCCGGCGACGCCCCACCCGTATCCATCGGCGATTTTCGTCCACATTCGCGAATCGCGTCCCCATCTGCGAACGGCGTCCACCCCGGCGAATCGCGTCCCCATCTGCGATTTTCACACGGCGACGGCTCAGGGCCAGCGACGTTCGATACGCCAGGCTGACGGGTCGTCGAGGTCGCCGTCGCCGACGCGCACGTAGACGAGGCGGTCGTGCAGACGGGAACGGCGCCCCGCCCAGAACTCGATCTCGTCGCAGTTGATGCGGTAGCCGCCCCAGAAGTCGGGCAAGGGGACGTCGTCGGCGCCGCCCGTGTCGGGGTAACGGGCCGTCATCTCGGCGTTGGCGGTCTCGAGCTCGGCGCGGCTCGTCAGCGGCCGCGACTGCTTCGACACCCACGCCCCGACGCGCGAACCATACGGGCGCGAGTCGAAGTAGGCGCGCACGACGTCACGAGGCAGCTCGACGGCGCTACCGGTGAAGCGGATCGCGCGAAACATCAGCGGCCACGTGAGCGCCCCGGCGATCTGGTCGTTCTCGGCGATGTCACGGCCCTTGGCCGATTCGAGGTTCGTGTAGAAACCGGGGCCGTCGGCCCCGAGGTAGCGCATGAGGACGGTCCGCACGTGCGGCGCGCCGGCGGCGTCGGCCGTCGCGATGCTGATGGCCTCTGGCTCGGGCACGTCGCCTTGGGCATTCTGGCGTTCGCGTGCTTCGCGCACCCACGCCTCGATCAGCTCGAGCGGCGCCGCGGGCAACTGCGACTCGTCGAGACCTTCACCGTCGTAATCCATGCGCACCTCGGTCATGCCCCCATCTTGCCCGCCCGGGCCGCTGCGCAGGGCGCCGGGGCGCACTCTGCGTCGGGACGAGCGGACAGGCCCGGTTCCGGAGGCACTCAGCGACGATTCTCGCCGCCTCCGCCGTGACGGTTCTCGCGGCTGCCCGGCTTGGCGCTTGGTTGGCATGCGAAACGGGCGGCGCGGGCTGCAGCGCCCGTCCTAGAGTCGACAACGTGACTGACGCGAAGAGCCCCGCCATCGTCATCCCCGACGCCCTCAAGCCGAGCGACGGACGCTTCGGTGCCGGCCCGAGCAAGATCCGCCCCGACGCACTCGCAGCGCTCGCGGCTGCAGGTGAGGGTGCAACTCCGCTGCTCGGCACGTCACACCGTCAGGCGCCGGTGAAGAACCTCGTACGCGAGGTGCAAGAGGGCCTCGCGCAGATGTACGACCTGCCCGACGGCTACGAGACGGTGATGGGTCTCGGCGGGTCGAACGCATTCTGGGACGTGGCCGCGTTCAGCCTGATCGAACACCGTCAGCAGAACCTCGTCTTCGGCGAGTTCACCGCCAAGTTCGCGACGTCCGCGACGGCGCCGTTCCTCGAAGCCCCCGACGTCATCGAAGCCCCGGCGGGCAGCGTCGCCGAGGCGCAGCCGAAGCCCGGCATCGACACCTACGCGTGGGCGCACAACGAGACGTCGACAGGCGCGATGGCGCCCGTCACGCGCCCGGAAAACACCGACGACGACGCGCTCGTCCTCATCGACGGCACGTCCGCCGCGGGCGGCCTGCCCGTCGACCTGACCGAGTGCGACGTCTACTACTTCGCGCCGCAGAAATCGTTCGCGAGCGACGGGGGCCTGTGGTTCGCGTTCATGTCCCCCGCCGCGATCGAGCGGGTCGCGCGCATCAAGGCGTCGGGCCGCTGGATCCCACCGTTCCTCGACCTCGACGCCGCCATCACGAACAGCCGTCAGGCGCAGACGTACAACACGCCGGCGCTCGCGACGTACGTCCTCATGAAGGCGCAACTCGACTGGTTCAACGCGAACGGCGGCCTCGACTTCGCCGTCGAACGCACCCGCGCCTCATCGAAGGCCCTCTACACGTGGGCGGACGCGCACCCCCACGCGACACCGTTCGTCACGGACCCGGCGCACCGCTCCCTCGTCGTCGGCACGATCGACTTCGACGACGCCATCGACGCGGCGGCGATCGCGGCGACGCTGCGCGCCAACGGCATCGTCGACGTCGAGCCCTACCGGAAGCTGGGACGCAATCAGCTGCGCGTCGGCATGTACCCTGCCGTGGAACCCACCGATGTGGCGGCGCTCACCCACTGCATCGACCACGTCATCGAACGGCTCTGACGCCACCGTCACCTCGGGCCGCTCCAACGAAAGGCCCACCGCGTGCCCCTCGCTCACAACCTCACTCGCGAAACCGCCCAGCACCGTTCTCGCACAGTGACATTGAGCGACCAATCCATTCACCTGGATCTGACGGGCGCGCCGACGGAGGCCGCGACGTTCACCTCGACGTCGACACTGCGCCTCACCTGCACCGAAGGTGCGGTTTCGATCGACCTCGTCGCCGATGCCGCCCCATGCGTTCTGCTCGACGGCGTCGAACTCGACGCGAACGCCACGAGCTTCGAGGATTCTCTCGTCACCGTCCGCGGCCTGACGCCGGGGCGCGAGCACGTCGTCACCGTCATCGCCGAGTGCCACTACAGCCACACCGGCGAAGGCCTGCACCGCTTCCGCGACCCGCAGGACGGCGAGACGTACCTGTTCACCCACTTCGAACCGGCCGACGCCCGCCGCGTCTTCGCCTGCTTCGACCAGCCCGACCTCAAGACGCACTTCGCGATCAGCGTCACCGCCCCGTCGCACTGGCTTGTGCGCAGCAACGGCGCACCCGAGAGCGCCGAACCGGCCGCCGCGAGCGACGAGACGCACGGCAACACCACCACCGACCTCACCCTCACGACGTTCACACCGACGATGCCGCAGTCGACGTACATCGTCTGCGTCATCGCGGGCCCATACGCGCTGGTCGAGGACGAGGCGGTGCTGAGCGACGGACGCCGCGTGCCGCTGTCGATCATGTGCCGCCCGGCGATGCGCGCGAGCCTGCCCAGCGCGGACATGCTGCGCTGGACGAAGGCCGGGCTGCCGTGGTGCGAGCGCAAGTTCGGCTGCAGCTACCCCTGGGGCACCTACGACCAGATCTTCGTGCCCGAGTACAACATCGGCGCGATGGAGAACCCGGGACTCGTCACGTTCAACGAGAACTACCTCAAGCGCGGCGACGCGACCCGCAGCGAACGCGAAGCGCTCGCCACGACGCTGCTGCACGAGATGGCGCACATGTGGTTCGGCGACCTCGTCACGATGCCGTGGTGGGACGACCTGTGGCTCAAGGAATCGTTCGCCGACTTCATCGGCGCGCAGGCCGCGTCCGAAGTCACCGAGTTCGACGACGCGTGGGCCACGTTCGGGCTGGGCCGCAAGGCGTGGGCGTACTCCGCCGACCAGCTGCCGACGACGCACCCCATCGTCGCCGACATCCCCGACGTCGAAGCCGCGCGCGCCAACTTCGACGGCATCACCTACGCGAAGGGCGCCTCCGTGCTGCGCCAGCTCGTCGCGTACGCCGGTGAGGACGCGTTCTACGAGGGCGCGGCGCTGTACTTCGAACGTCACGCCTTCACGAACGCGACCCTCGACGACTTCCTCGACGCCCTCGGCGAGGCGAGCGGACGCGACATGACGGCGTGGGCGCAGGCCTGGCTGCAGACGTCGGGCCCCGACACGCTCGAGGTGGCCGGCGGCGTCATCACGCGCCGCGGCGACCGCACGCGCCCGCACCGCTTCCACGCCACCGCATTCGACGTCGAGGCGCCCGACGCCTCCGAAGCCGCCGCCTGGCACGCCACCGGCCACGCGTGGCTCGACCTCGAAGGCGAGAGCGACACGCTCGAGCTGCCGGGCGAACTGCGCGGCGCGGTCGTCCTCGTCGACGACGAGGACTGGACGTACGCGAAGATCGCGCCGAGCACCGAGATGCTCGAGCTGTTCGCGACGCAGCTCTGCCACCTCGCCTCGGCGACGCATCGCGCCACGGCGTGGGGGCAGCTGTGGCAGGCCACGCGTGATGCGCGCCTGCCCGCCGAGACGTTCGTGCGCGCCGCGCTGACCCAGCTCGCGGACGAACCGTCGGCGACGATCGTCGACGGCGCGGGACGGTTCGCGATCGCCGCGATCACGTCCTACCTGCCCGACGCCGCCTCGCGCGCCGACTGGGCGCAGGCGTTCTGGCGTGTCGCGATCGACCGGGCCGACGCGTCGACGGGCACCGATCTTCCGGGCGTGTGGCGCCGACTGGCCCTCCTCGTCGCGGCCCTCGCCCCGAGCGTCGACGATGAACTGCGCGCCCTGCTCGACGCGCACACCCCGTTCGAGCCCGGCCAGGACGAGCGTTGGAGCGTCCTCACCTCACTCGCGGCGCACACCCGTGACGACGACGCCCGTCGCGACGTCGACGCCCGCCTCGCAGATGAACGCACGCGCGACACGACGCAGCGCGGTGCAGCCCAGGCGCTCGGCGCGACGGCAGCTCTCGGCCTCGACGACACCAAGCAGGCCGCGTGGCAGCGCGTCGACGACGCGTCGCTGACGAACGAGCAGGTCGCCGCGCTCGTCGCCGGGTTCACCCACCCCGCGAGCGTCGAGCTGGCCGGCGCGTACGCCGACAGCTACCTCGATCACCTCGAGACGTGGTGGCGCGAGCGCAGCCAGGTCATCGCCTCACGCCTCGTGCGCGGCCTGTTCGACACCCAGCCGAACACCGAAGCCGCAGAAGCCTGGCTCGCCTCGCATCCCGACGCGCCGGGGGCACTGCGTCGGATCGTCGTCGAGGAGGTCGACCAGCTGCAGCGTCGCCGCCGCGCGCAGGCCGTCAGCGACGGCTCGCGCCCCTGAGCCACATACCCGAAGGGCCGGGCCTCAGTTCGCGAGCTGCGCCACGAGCGGCACGAGCACGAACGCGGCGAGGGCGATGATGACGATGAGTCGGCGGGTCTTCGGGGTCATGTCGCCGATTCTCTCACCGCGAGATGGGTGGGCCGCATCGCGATGACGTCGCTCGCGGCGTAGTGCCGCACCCGCATCAGGGCGAGGCCGGCGACGAGCGTCGCGACGCCGACCGCGACGCTGCCGACGGCGATCGTCGCGCGGGCGCCGAAGGTGTTGCCGATCCACCCGATGAGCGGCGCGCCGACCGGCGTGCCGCCCATGAGGATCGCCATGTAGAGCGCCATGACGCGCCCGCGCAGCTGCGGGTCGACGGAGAGCTGGACGCTCGCGTTCGCCGTCGTCAACGCCGTCAGCGCACACAACCCGACGGGCACGAGGAACGCGCCGAACAGCCACACGTTCGGCGCCATCGCGGCGAGTGCGGAGAACACCGTGAACCCGGCGAGCGCCGCGAGCAGCAGCCGCAGTGACGGCGACTTGCGCCGGGCCGCGAGCAGCGCCGCGGCCAGCGACCCCACCGCCATCACCGACGAGATGATGCCGTAGGCGCGCGCGTCGGCGTGGAAGACGCTCGTCGCCATGAGCGCCGTCGTGATCTGGAAGTTCATGCCGAACGTGCCGAGCACGAACACGAGACCCATGATGAGCTGCAGGTCGCGCCGCCGACTCACGTAGGCGAAACCTTCGCGCACCCCGCCGCGGCCACGCCGTCGGGGCGCCGGCCGTAGTTCGCGCGGATTCATCGCGAGCAGCGCGGCGAGGACGGCGACGAACGACGCCGCGTTGAGCACCATCGCCCAGCCTGTGCCGATGCCCGCGATGAGCAGACCCGCGACGCCGGGGCCGATGAGGCGCGCCGCGTTGAACGACGCCGAGTTGAGACCGACGGCGTTCGTCAGGTGCCCCTCGGGCACGAGTTCGGAGACGAACGCCTGACGCGTCGGGTTGTCGAGGGCCGTCGCGATGCCCTGCACGAGGGCGATGCCGAAGACGCTCGCGAGCGTCGCCGAGCCCGTCAGCAGCAGTCCCGCGAGCACGAGCGACGTCACCGCGAGCGCGCTCTGGCTCAGCATGAGCAGACGCCGCTTGGGGTAGGCGTCCGCGAGGGATCCGGCGAACGGGGCGAGAAGGACGACGGGCGCGAACTGCGTCGCGGTGATCGCGCCGAGCGCGGCGGCGTCGTGGTGCGTCAGTTCGGTGAGGACGACCCAGTCCTGCGTCACGCGCCCGATCCACGTGCCGACGTTCGACACGAGCGCGCCGCTCGCGTAGAGGCGATAGTTGCGGATGGACAACGAGGCGAAGGTGGGGCTCGTGGTGACTCCTCGGGACGACATGGCTGACGGCAGTCTCGTCAACACCTGCCCCGCCCGGAATATTCCTTTTCGATCATTCTTCGGCGTCGGTCGCGCCGCCGTCGAGCACGTCCTCCTCGCGCACGCCGTTCTCGAGCACGTCGTCCCTGAGCCGCAGCCCGTACGTCGCGAGCGAGAGGTCGGCGAGCTTGCGCGTCGCCTCGGGGTCGTCGTCCTGCCAGGCGCGGGCGACGTCGTCGTCGATGGCGGCGAGCGCACGGGGCGAGGCGCTCGTCAGCGCTTCGAGCGCGAGCAACCGGCGTCCGCCCGGCATGGAACGCAGGCGGGCGAGGCGCCCCGCGGTGACGGCGTAGCGCAGGCGCGTCAGCAGCCACGGCACGAGCGCGAGGACGATCGGCAGCGCCGCCGTCAGGACCCCGAGCAGGACGGCGAAGCGGCCCAGCCCCGTCGCGAGGTCGTGCCCCGAGCCGGCCATGTCCGTCGCCGTGCCGGCGGCCTTGTCGAACGGGGTGCGCACCTCGGAACCGACGAACGGGACCTTCGCGACGGCATTCGCCGCGTCCGTCATGTCGAGCGCCAGGCTGGAGCTGCCGTGCTCGAGCTTCTGCGCGCCGCTCTGCGCCACGAGCGCCCGGTCGTGAACGACGGTACCCGCCCAGATCGCGAGGACGCACCACAGCGCGAGGGCCACGTCGGCCACGATCTGACGGGTGCGGCGCGAACCGCGATCGGCGTAGAACTTGAGCCCCATGACGTGCCTTCTCTCCATCAGGATCGGGTGCGTGCCGCTGCATGCCGTCCCATCGTAGGGGCCACCTTCTCCAGCCGACTTCCAGCGAACGTCCAGTCGGGCGGGCGAGAATGACAGGCATGAGCACGCCCGAAGCACGCATCCTCATCGTCGAGGACGACACCAACATCCGCGAACTGCTCGCCACGAGCATGAAGTTCGCCGGTTTCGACGTCTCCGTCGCCGGCACCGGCAGCGAAGGGCTGGCCCTCGCCGCGACGCGGGAGTTCGACCTCGCCGTGCTCGACGTCATGCTTCCCGACATGGACGGCTTCGCCGTCACGAGCCGCCTGCGCGAGGGCGGACGCGAACTGCCGATCGTCTTCCTCACCGCCCGCGACTCCGTCGACGACACCGTCAAGGGCCTCACCGTCGGCGGCGACGACTACATCACGAAACCGTTCAGCCTCGAAGAGGTCGTCGCGCGCATCCGCGCGGTCCTTCGCCGCACGAAGGCCGACGACTCGGACGGCCCCACCGTCACCGTCGGCGACCTCGAGCTCGACGACGACAGCCACGAGGTGCGCCGCGCGGGCCGCGTCATCGACGTCTCCCCCACCGAGTTCAAGCTGCTGCGCTACCTCATGCTCAACGCCGGTCGCGTCGTGAGCAAGGCCCAGATCCTCGACCACGTGTGGGACTACGACTTCCGCGGTGAGGCCGGCATCGTCGAGTCGTACATCTCCTACCTGCGCCGCAAGATCGACGTCGACGGTCTCGAACCGCTCATCCACACCAAGCGCGGCGTCGGATACGTGTTGCGCGAACCGCGCTGACGCAGGCGATCCCCCTGGTCTCCCCCGACGGCTACACGCTGCGCCAGCAGTACCTGCGACTGCGGCGCGGCGTCCACCGCTGGCCGCTGCGCGCCCGCATCGTCGCCGTCCTCGCCGGCCTGCTCGGCGCAGCGATGTTCGTCGTCGGCACTGCCGGGTCCTGGCAGCTGCAGAGCTACCTCGTCCAACGCGAGGACGCCGACCTCGTCGCCGCCGCGCCCACCCTCGTCGCCTCGACGATCCAGCAACAGGCCGAGCACGCGCGCGTGACGAGCGCCGTGCCCGTCAACGTGTACGCCGTCCGCATCGTCGGCGCGCAGGAGACGAACGACTTCGTCCCCGCCACGGGGCCCCGCCCCGACTTCCCCGACGTGACGAAGGCCAGCGCCATCGCGCACGGCGGGCACCCCTACACCGTCCACTCGCAGGGCGAGAGCACCGTGTCGTGGCGCGTCGTCGAAGGCATCGACGAGACCACCGGCGAGCCGTACGCCGTCGCCGTCAGCATGGCGAACGTCGACACCGTCGTGCGACGCATGCAGGTGCTCACCATCGGCGTCAGCGCGATCGCGCTGCTGTTCGCGACGCTTGCGGCGCTGTGGGCGGTGCGGCGGGCGATGCGGCCACTGCGAGCCATCGAGGACACCGCCGCCGCCATCGCCGCGGGCGACCTGACACGCCGCGTCCCCAACCCCGACTCCGCCGACGAGATGGAGAGCCTCGCGCGCTCGCTCAACGTCATGCTCAGCCAGGTCGAACGCTCGATGGAGATCAAGGATCGCAGCGAGGAGAGCATGCGCTCCTTCGTCGCAGACGCCTCGCACGAGCTGCGCACTCCCCTCGCCACCGTCCGCGGCTACGCCGAGCTGTACCGTCAGGGCGCGGTGAGCGACCCCGACGACGTCGCCGCCGGCTTCCGCCGCATCGAGGACGAGGCGAAACGCATGAGCGCAATGGTCGACGACCTGCTCCTGCTCTCTCGCCTCGAGACGGAGCAGCGCGCCGCGACGATCGGGGCCACCGCGCCCGGCACGCCGCGACGCCATCACGACGTCGACCTCACCGTCATCGCCGCGGACGCCGTGAGCGACGCAGAGGCCCGCGGGGACGGCGAGCGCCGCTTCGCACTGCACGGGCTCGGCGGCGGCCTGGGCCCCGTCATCATCAGCGCAGACGAGCAGCGCCTGCGCCAGGTGATGACGAACCTCGTGAGCAACGCCGAACGCTACGCTCCGGGCACCGAACCCATCGAGGTCGGCGTCGGTGCGGTCGACGGGCGCGCCGTCGTCGAGGTCGCCGACCACGGCCCCGGCATCCCCGCCGACATGCGTGGCCGCATCTTCGAACGCTTCTACCGTGCCGACGTCGCCCGCAACCGCGCGAGCGGCAGCACCGGCCTCGGCCTGTCGATCGTCGCCGCGATCGTCGCCGCCCACGACGGTGAGGTGAGCATGCGCGAAACCCCCGGCGGGGGCGCGACGTTCGTCGTCAGTCTGCCGCTCGCCGCGCCGGATTCACAGGCGCAGCACAGCTCGCATCACGTTGCCGACGAGACTGATGACGTGGAATAGCCTCGACTGACTACTCTCGTGACCCGAGAGGCCCCCTCAGCGCATCGGCCGACGCAGCCCGCGTCAGCGCCGATCCGAGACCAGGAGCAGTGCCATGACCGAGACGCCCGACAGCGCCCCGAACCCCGACGAGCGACCGGACGGCGCCCGCCGTCACCAGCTGCCGGGCCAGGCTCCACGCCCTGACGACACGCAGGTGATCCGCTCCGAACCGGCCCGCCTCGACGCCCCGCCCGACGGTGCGATGCCGGCGTCCGCCCCCGCGCCGATGTCCGGGCCTCAGCCCGGTTATCAACAGCCCTGGGCACAGCCGGGGTACGGGCAGCCGAGCCACGCGCAGCCTGGCCAGCAACAGCCGAGATACGGGCAGCCGGGCGCGGCCTACGGCGTCGGCTCGCAGCCTGCCGGTGGCGGCCGTTCGGGACGCGGCGGGCGCGGCCTCGCGCAGATCGGTGCGGCCTCGCTCCTCGCGGCGGCCCTCGCATCAGCCGGGACGTATGCCGTCGTCCAGCACGACGACACCGGCGCCGTCTCGGGCGGCGGTAACTCGACGGTCATCAAGGCCGACCCGGCCGACTTCGCCGACGCCGGCGCGATCAACTGGTCGGCGACGGCCGCGAAGGTCAACCCGAGCGTCGTCTCGATCGACGTCAGCTCCGGCTCCAGCGGCGGCGAGGGCTCCGGCGTCGTGCTCGACAAGAGCGGCAACATCGTGACGAACAACCACGTCGTCAGCGGCGCCGGGTCGAACGCGACCGTCACCGTCACGCTCAACAACAACCGCACCTACCCGGCGAGCGTCGTCGGCACCGACCCGTCCACCGACCTCGCCGTCATCCGCATCAAGGACGTCCCGGACCTGCACCCCGTCGAGATGGCCGACGACAGCAAGCTCGTCGTCGGTCAGCCCGTCATGGCTGTCGGCAACCCCCTCGGCCTCGCAGGCACCGTGACGACGGGCATCGTCTCCGCCCTCGACCGGCCGGTGACGACGAGCGAGAGCGAATCCGACAGCTCCTCGACGTCGACCTCGACCGTCGTGACGAACGCGATCCAGACGAGCGCCGCGATCAACCCGGGCAACTCGGGTGGCGCGCTCGTCAACGGCAGCGGCAAGCTGATCGGCATCAACTCCTCGATCGCGTCGCTGTCGAACGGCGCCTCGGGCGGCCAGAGCGGCAACATCGGCATCGGCTTCGCCATCCCGAGCAACGTCGTGAAGAACATCTCGGGCCAGCTCATCGCCAAGGGCAAGGCCGAGCACGCGCTGCTCGGCATCGGCACGTCGCCGACGGAGGTCAAGAGCGGCAACGCGACGCTGACGGCGGCGAAGGTCGCGTCCGTCGCCCCCGGCAGCGGCGCCGCCAAGGCGGGGCTGCGCAAGGACGACGCGATCACCGCGATCGACGGCGAACCCGTCACCTCGCCCAACGCGCTCGTCGGTCAGGTGCGCTCGCGTACCGTCGGCAGCGCCGTCAAGCTGACGATCATCCGCGACGGTCGCCAGCAGGAGGTCTCGGTGACGCTGGGAGCTCAGTCCGACGTCCAGAAGTGAGCGCTCCGCGCAACGGGTGCCACGCGTAGAGTGAGGGATTCTGCCTCCACTGCCCGAAGGTGGTTCGCCATGCCCGCTCCCGTGCTCGAGCCTGCGCTCGACCCCGTCCTCGACCACGAACGCGCCCACCTGGCCGCCGCACGCGCCCAACTCGCGCGCATGCGCGATTCGGCCGCCTCGCTCGACGCGTCGCGGGCCAGCGACGCCGTCAGCGGCGAGGCGCTCGGGGCCACGCTCGCCCGCCGCGTCGCGGCGCTGACCGACGACCCGTCGACGACGCTCTTCTTCGGCCGCATCGACTGGCGCGACCCGGCCGCGGGTGACGCCGCGCGCGTCGAGGAGCTCTACGTCGGGCGCCGCCACGTCTCCGACGAGGCCGGCGACCCGCTCGTCATCGACTGGCGGGCGCCCGTGTCGACGGCGTTCTACCGAGCCTCCCCTGCCGAACCGATGGGCGTGTCGCTGCGCCGGCGCTTCGGCGTCGAACGCGGCGAGCTGACGGCGTACGAGGACGAGCGTCTCGATGCTCCTGGGGGCAGCGACGAGGCGGGCGCCGACGATCGGGCGGGCAGCGACATCCTCGCCGCCGAGATCGAACGCCCCCGCTCGGGCCCGATGCGCGACATCGTCTCGACGATCCAGCCCGAGCAGGACGCGCTCGTGCGCGCCGACGTCGCGACCACCGTCTGCATCCAGGGCGCGCCCGGCACCGGCAAGACCGCTGTCGGCCTGCACCGCGCGGCGTGGCTGCTGTACTCGTTCCGCGCCCGCCTCGATCGCGCCGGCGTCCTCGTCGTCGGCCCGAACACGGCGTTCCTCGACCACATCTCCGCGGTGCTGCCGTCGCTCGGCGAAGCGCGCGTCGCGCACGCGACGATCGAGACGCTCCTCGACGGCAGCTACCGCGACGACACCCCGAAGAACCGACGCTGGCTCGTGCGCGGCGCGGACGAGGCGCAGGTCGCGGTCCTCAAGGGCGATGCGCGGTGGGCCGGCATCATCCACCGCGCGGTGTGGGCCCACGTCGGGCAGCCCGACGAGGCGCTCGTCGTCCCCCGTGGCGCGCGACGCTGGCGGGTGCCCGCGTACGAGGTGGCCGAGATCGTCGCCGAACTCCGTTCGCGCGGCGTGCGATACGAGGCCGCGCGGGCGATGATGGCGCAGCGCCTCGCGCACAGCGTCATGCTGCAGCTCGAGGCCGCGGGCGATTCCCCCGACGATCGCGTCCAGGATTCCATCGCCCGCAGCGCGCCGGTGAAGGCGTACGTCAAGGCCCTGTGGCCGCAGCTCGACGCCGCCGGCGTCGTCCACCGCCTCCTGGCGGACGCCGACTTCCTGCACGAGTGCGCCGACGGCGACCTCGACCCGCACGAGGAGGTGAGCGCGGTGTGGGAGAAGCCGCCGCGCACCAAGGGGTCCGCGAAGTGGTCACCGGCCGACCTCGCGCTGCTCGACGAGGCGGCCGACTGCATCGAACGCACGACCAGCCTTGGGCACGTCATCGTCGACGAGGCGCAGGATCTGTCGGCGATGCAGCTGCGCGGCGTCGGGCGCCGCTGCTCGACGGGCTCGGCGACGGTGCTCGGTGACGTCGCGCAGGCGACGACGCCGTGGGCACCGGGGTCATGGACTGCGACGATGACACACCTCGGCAAGAGCGACTTCCACCTCGAGGAGCTGCTGCAGGGCTTCCGCGTGCCCGCTGCCGTCGTCGAGTACGCCTCGCAGCTGCTGCCCGTCATCGCGCCCGGCCTCGCCGCACCGCAGTCGGTGCGCAGCAACCGCGGCGAACTCGACCTCGTCGAGACTGGCCCCGACACGCTCGCGGCCGCCGTCACGAATGCGGTGCGCCATGCGACGACGACGCCCGGGTCGGTCGGCGTCATCGCCGTCCCCGGCGCGCTCGACGACATCGCGGAGGCGCTGACGCACGCCGGCATCGGCTTCGGGCGCCTCGGCGCGGATCACGGTGACGACGCCGACCATCAGGTCGAGCTCGTGCCCGCGCAGGTCGCGAAGGGCCTCGAGTTCGACCGCGTCATCGTCGTCGAACCCGCCGACATCGCGGACGCCGAACCCGATGAGGCGACCGGCCTGCGGCGTCTCTATGTCGTGCTGACGCGCGCCGTCAGCGCCCTGAGTGTCGTCCACGCGCGCCCGATCCCGGCGCCGCTGACGTCGTGAGAGCGCACCGATCACGGCGCGCTGATCGCGGCGAGAACGTTGAGTTTCGCGGCGCGCCGTGCCGGCCACCAGGCGGCGAGGACGCCGACGAGGGCGGCGAGCAGGAGGAAGAGCGCGAGCCGCAGCCACGGAATGACGAGCACGTCGACGCCCGAGTTCGCCTGCGTGCGCTGGAACAACACCCCGAAGATCGTGCCGAGCACGACACCGATGACGGCGCCGACGAGCGAGATCGTCACCGCCTCGAGGCGCACCATGGAGCGCAACTGCGAGCGGGCCAGGCCGACGGCGCGCAACAGGCCGATCTCGCGGGTGCGTTCGATGACGGACAGCGCGAGCGTGTTGATGATGCCGAGCACCGCGATGACGATGGCGAGACCGAGCAGGCCGTAGATGAGCACGAGCATCGTGTCGATCGGGGCTCGCTGCTCGGCGGCGTAGCCGGCCTGATCCTTGACCGTGACGGTCGGCAGATCGACGACGACCGAGTCGAGCCCCTTCTTGACGTTCGCCGCATCCGCGCCGGGTCGGCGCAGCACGTAGAGGGTGTTGTCCTTCGTCGAGCCGCCCACCGTCTCGAACGTCGGCATGCTGATGACGTAGTCCGCCGCGCGCGGGCTCGCGTCACGGTCGAAGATGCCGATGACGGTGAGGCGCTTGACGTTCGCTCTGCCGATCGTCAGGCGCGTCACGTCTCCGACCGAGATGCCGTACGCCTTCGCCTTCTCCGACGAGATGAGCACGGAGCGATCATCGAGGGCGTCCTTGCCGGAGTTGAGTTCGACGGGTGCGACCTGACGGAACGTGGCGGCGTCGACGCCTTCGATCGTCGCGGGCGCATCGTTGAACGTGCCGTCACCCAGACGCAGGCGCGAGACGGTCTGTACGCCGTCGACGCTGCGCATCCGCGTCGCGATGGAGGCGGAGATCGGCTCGGAGAACTGCCCACTGACGACGTAGTCGCCGCGGAAGTTCTTCGCGATGAGGGCATCCACGCTGCCCGAGGCGGACGCGCCGAACACCGTCATCATCGACACGAGCGCCATGCCGATCATGAGGGCCGACGCGGTCGCCGCGGTGCGGCGCGGGTTGCGCAGGCTGTTCTCGGCCGCGAGCTGTGCGACGATGCCCGAGCGCGGGCGCGCCACGGCGGCGATCGCGCGCACGACGGGACGCGCGAGCACCGGCGTCGCCGAGATCGTGCCGAACAGCATGAGCACCATGCCCGCGACGAACACCCAGATCGAGGTGTCGGCCGCGAGCTTCCAGGCGGCCAGGGCTGCACCGACGACGAAGACGACTGCCCCGACGACGGCGCGGCGGCGCACCGTCTGCTCGGGTTCGACCTGGTCGTCGCGCATCGCCGCGATCGGCGAGATGCGCGAGGCTCGCCGCGCCGGCAGCCAGGCGGCGAGCGCCGTCACGCCGAGCCCGACGAGCAGCGACACCGCCACTGTGCGCGGTTCGAGGACGAGCCCACCGGTGTCGATGTCGGCGCCCAGCGCTGAGAGCAGCGCTGAGATGCCCTTCGCGAGCAGCACGCCGACCCCGATGCCGACGAGTGAACCCACGAGGCCGACGACGAGCGCTTCGACGAGCACGCTGGCGAGGACCTGGCGTGACGACGCGCCGAGTGCCCGCAGGAGCGCGAGTTCGCGGCTGCGTTGCGCGACGAGGATGCCGAAGGTGTTGACGATGAGGAACGAGCCGACGAGCAGCGCGACGCCCGCGAACACGAGCAGGAACGTCGTGATGAACGACAGCGCCTTCTTGATGCCGCTCGCGGCCTCGTCGGAGGCCTGCTTGCCGGTGACCGCCTCGAAACCCTTCGGCACGAACGGTTTGATCTGCTCGACGACGGTGCTCTGCGACACCCCGGGGCGCGCCTGGACCCACAACGAGGTGTAGGCGTCCTTGCCGTCGAGGAACAACTGCTGCGCAGTCTTCGTGTCGACGACCGCGAGCGTCGAGCCCACCATCGAGCCGTTCGGGTAGCTCGCGTACCCGACGAGCCGGCCGGACCAGCGCGGCGTCTGGCCCGAAGTCAGGATGCTGACGGTGTCGCCCAGGTGGTAGCCGCCGCGTTCGGCTGTCTTCGCATCGAGCGCGATCTCCCCCGCCGACGTCGGTGCCCGCCCCTGCGTGATGTGCAGCCCGGGCACGCCGTCGGCGGCGCGTGCGTCGTGGTAGTTCACCCCGAACGCGGGCGCCCCCTGGCCGCCGATGACCTTGCCGTTCTTCGCGAGGACGGTGGCGCTCATCGACGAGACGACGCCGTCGACCTGCGCGACGCCCTTGGCCGAGCGCGCCTTGGCGAGGACGTCGGGGCCGATCGTGCGCGTGTCGCCGCCGCGCGAGTGCTGCGAGGCGTCCTGGGTGGCACGCACGGTGGCGTCGCCGACGGTGCCGTTCATGATGCCGCTGAACGCGCGGTTGAGGGAGTCGGTGAACATGAGCGAGCCGGCGACGAACGCGACGCCGAGCACGATCGCGAACGTGCTCATGAGCAGGCGCAGCTTGCGCGCCCAGACGGCCTTGAGCGAGGTGGTGAGCACGTCAGCGCCTCGCGGCGGCGTCGAACGCCTTCATGCGATCGAGGACGCGCTCGGACGTCGGCTCACGCATCTCGTCGACGACGCGTCCGTCCGCGAGGAAGACGACGCGGTCGGTGAAGCCCGCGGCGACGGGGTCGTGCGTCACCATGACGATGGTCTGGCCGAGTCGGTCGACGCTGCGGCGCAGGAACGACAGCACCTCTTCGCCTGAGCGGGAGTCGAGGTTGCCGGTCGGTTCGTCCGCGAAGATGATGTCGGGCTGCGTGACGAGCGCCCGCGCGCACGCGACGCGCTGCTGCTGGCCGCCGGACAGCTGGCTCGGGCGGTGCCCGAGCCGTTCGCGCAGGCCGACGGCGTCGATGACGTCGTCGAACAGCTCTTGATCGACCTTTCTGCCCGCGATCGAGGCGGGCAGCATGATGTTCTCGCGCGCCGTCAGCGTCGGCACGAGGTTGAACGATTGGAAGATGAAGCCGATGTGGTCGCGCCGCAGCCGCGTGAGGCGCTTGTCGTCGAGGGAGCTGACCTCGATGTCACCGATGAAAACCCGCCCCGACGTCGGTGTCTCCAGCGCCGCGAGGCAGTGCATGAGCGTCGACTTGCCCGAGCCGCTCGGGCCCATGACGGCGGTGAACTCCCCTTCGAACAGCTCGAGGCTCACCCCGTCGAGGGCGAGCACCCGGGCGTCATCCTCGCCGTAGGCCATCGTCAGGCCGTCGGCCTCGGCTGCCACCACACGCTTCGTCATGATGCCAAGGTAGCTGTCCACTCCGACAACCGTCCCCCGGGCCGCGAGACAGGCTCGTTCATCCACAGCTGTGACGGCTGCGTGGCTCTGTGGACGGCCCGAAGCACGGGTGGGCGCCGTCGGCCTACCGTCGGAGGCAAGCGCCACGGGAGCAGCCCGCGCGCCCCACGAAAGGCACATCATGGCATCGCAGTACACCGTCGACTCCGACGCGATCTCCGCTCACGGCACCGACACCGCGACGCTCGTCACCGACCTCGAGACGTCTCTGACGAACCTCAACACGAAGCTGACGACGCTGCAGACGCAGTGGAAGGGTTCGGCGCAGACGAACTTCACCTCGCTCATGACGACGTGGAACACCGACATGAACAAGCTGAAGTCGACGCTCGACACGATCAGCTCGACGCTGCACCTCACGAGCAGCGAGTACTCGACGGCGGAGGACAACAACGTGCGCCGCTGGGTCACCGCCTGAGCGCGGCACCTGCCGGCCGTCGGGCCCGACGACGTGTCGGGCCCGACGGTTCGTCACAGCGCCGCGGCGAGCTCCGTGGCCTGCTTGATGGCGCGCTTCGCGTCGAGCTCTGCGGCGACGTCGGCACCGCCGATGACGGTGACCTTCGCCGGGTCGAGACCGAACGTGTCGGCCACCGACTCCTGACCCGCGCAGATGACGACGGTGTCGACGTCGAGCACGCGCTTGGTCGGCTCCTGGCCCTCGAACTTCGCCTTCGCCTCGGCGGGGACGCTCGCGTACTTCGCGTCGAGGGCCTTGAGCTGCGGCACCATCGTCAGGGGCAGGCCCGTCTTCTTCGACGCCTTCGTCAGCGGCCCGACGGCGCGCGGCGGCGTGGGCGTGATCGTCAGGTGCAGGCCGGCGTCGTCGACCTTGTCGTAGGTGGCGCCGCCGATGAACTCGACCTTCGAGTCCTTGAGCGTCTGGCGGTGCACCCAGCCGCTCGTCTTGCCCAGGCCCTTGCCGAGCGCGGCGTGCTTGCGCTGCACGAGGTAGACCTGGCGGCGCGGCTTCTCCGTGACCTTCTCGACGATGTTGCCGGGCACGTTCTCCGACTCGGTGACGCCCCAGCGCTCCATCCAGTGCTTGAGGTTCTCGTGCGGCTCGTGCAGCAGGTACTCGCTGACGTCGAAGCCGATGCCACCGGCACCGACGACGGCGACGCGCTCACCGGCGACCTTCTCACCGCGCAGCAACTCGTCGTACATGACGACCTTCGCGTGGTCAATGCCCTCGATGGCGGGGCGACGCGGCGTCACGCCCGTGGCGAGGACGACGTGGTCGTAACCGTCGAGCGTTTCGGCGTCGGCACGTGTCGAGAGGCGGACGTCGACCTTCAACTCGTCCAGCCGCGTCATGAAGTAGCGCAGCGTCTCGGCGAACTCCTCCTTGCCGGGGATGTTCATCGCGAGACGGAACTGGCCGCCGAGGTGGTCGCGTGCCTCGAAGAGGGTGACGTCGTGGCCGCGCTCGGCGAGGTTCGTCGCGGCGGCGAGCCCGGCGGGGCCCGCGCCGACGACGGCGACGCGCTTGGCGCGCGGCTTCGGCACGGGCAGCAGGACGAGCTCGCCCTCGCGTCCGGCCTGCGGGTTGACGAGGCAGCTCACCTTCTTGCCGCTGAACGTGTGGTCGAGGCACGCCTGGTTGCACGCGATGCACGTGTTGATCAGGTCGGCGCGGCCCGCCTGCGCCTTCTTGACGAAGTCGGGGTCCGCGAGCAGCGGACGCGCCATCGAGACCATGTCCGCGAGACCGTCCGCGATGATCTGCTCGCCCACCTCGGGGGTGTTGATGCGGTTGCTCGCGATGACGGGGATGTCGACCGCGGCGCGCAGCTTGCCCGTCGCCCACGCGAACGCGGCGCGCGGCACCGACGTCACGATCGTCGGGATGCGCGCCTCGTGCCAGCCGATGCCGGAGTTGAACATCGACACGTCACCCTGCAGGTGCTGCGCGAGCGTCGCGATCTCCTCGAACGTCTGGGAGTTGTCGACGAGGTCGGCCACGGAGATGCGGTACAGGACGAGGAAGTCGTCGCCGGCGGCATCGCGGACGGCGCGCGCGATCTCGCGCGGCAGCGTCATGCGCTTCTCGGCGGAGCCACCGAAACGGTCGGTGCGGTCGTTCGTGCGGGCGGCGAGGAATTGGTTGATGAGGTAGCCCTCGGAGCCCATGATCTCGACGCCGTCGTAGCCGGCGTCCTTCGCGAGGCGCGCCGAGTTCGCGTAGTCGCGGATCGTCTTCTCGACGTCCTTCGTGCTCATCGCGCGCGTGCCGAACGGCGTGATCGGCGACTTCTTGTTCGACGCGCTCTTGCTCCAGGGCGTATAGCCGTAGCGGCCCGCGTGCAGGATCTGCATGACGATGCGCCCGTCGTGCTCGTGGACGGCGTCGGTGACGAGCTTGTGCCGCCCGAGCTGCCGCTTCGCCGTCAGCATCGAACCCATCGGGCCGAGCTGGCCGGTGATGTTCGGCGCGAAACCGCCCGTCACCATGAGCGCGACGCCACCCTCCGCACGTGCCGCGAAGTAGCGCGCGAGCTGCGGGAAGTCCTTCGCCTTGTCCTCGAAACCGGTGTGCATCGAGCCCATCATGACGCGGTTCTTCAGCGTGATGCCGCCGACGTCGAGGGGGCTGAGCAGGTGCTCGTAACTCATCGTGTTCTCCCGGGTGCTGGGGTGCGTTCGTTGTCGGGCTGTCTGTCGTTCACGTCTGCGGTCTGTCGTCCACGGCGACGCTCGCCGCGAGGTTCCCGTCGGCGTCCACATTCAGGTTTTCGGCCTCATCACCGTCTTCACCCCTGCGTGCAGGTGCACCCGGGTGCACCTGCACGCAGGAGGTGGGCAGCGTCTCGCCGCTCAGCAGCGCCACGATCTCGTCGCACCACTCGAGCATGGCGCGTTCGGTGCGGATTCCCCCGCGCAGGACGGCGTAGGTCGGACGCTCCTCGTCGCTGAGGGATGACGGATCGGGGTAGTGCCTCGCGCAGTTGGCCTCGAAGTAGGCGAGCTGGGCGGCGTGCTCGTCGCGATGACGGCGGATGTCGGCGACGACGGCGTCCGCGTCGCCGAAGCGCATGCCGCGCACCTTGACGGCGAACTCGGAGCGCAGCGTCTCGCTCGGGGTGGGTGTGCGCGTCCACGCGAGTAGTTCCGCACGACCGGCCGGGGCGATCGTGTAGACGCGACGGTCGGGGCGCCCCTCGCCCGCCTCGGTGCGGACCTCGACGAGGCCTGCGTCCGCCATCTTGGCGAGGACGCGGTAGATCTGCTGGTGCGTCGCGCTCCAGAAGAACCCGAGCGAACGGTCGAAGCGCCGCGTCAGGTCATACCCGCTCGCCTCGCGCTCGGCGAGGGACACGAGCAACGCATGCTGCAACGACATGCACTTAGTTTCATATGCGCAGATGCGCATGTCAACCGCCTCGATGTTGCCCGCGATTCGAGGCGCGTCACGCCCGATACCCGGGCAACATCGCGAGAGGAAGTGCTCCCTGGACGACAAAAGGCTGACGCCCGCCCGAGCATTCACTCAGGCGGGCGTCAGCCCGTGGAGGCGCGCTTTCTCAGAAGCCCATGCTCTCTCGGGCTTCTTCCTCACACTCCGCTCCGGCCGGCCCCCGTCCTCGCATTCGCTCGGGGGGCGCCAGCCGTGGCGTACGTGCTTTTGTCAGAAGCCCATACCGCCCATGCCACCGTCCATGCCCGCCGCAGCGTCAGCGCCGGCGTTCTTCTCCGGCTTGTCAGCGATGACGGCCTCGGTCGTGAGGAACAGCGCCGCGATGGACGCAGCGTTCTCCAGCGCCGAACGCGTCACCTTCGCCGGGTCGATGATGCCCGAGGCGATCATGTCGACGTACTCACCGCTCGCAGCGTTCAGACCCTGACCGGCGGGAAGCGAGCGCACCTTCTCGACGATGACGCCCGGCTCGAGGCCCGCGTTCGTCGAGATCTGCTTGAGCGGAGCCTCGGCAGCGACGCGAACGATGTTCGCACCCGTCGCCTCGTCGCCCTCGAGAGCGGAGAAGGCCGACTCGGCGTCCTTCGTCGCCTGGATGAGCGCGACGCCACCACCGGCAACGATGCCCTCCTCGACGGCTGCCTTCGCGTTGCGCACAGCGTCCTCGATGCGGTGCTTGCGCTCCTTGAGCTCGACCTCCGTCGCGGCACCCGCCTTGATGACGGCGACGCCGCCGGCGAGCTTCGCGAGGCGCTCCTGCAGCTTCTCGCGGTCGTAGTCGGAGTCGGAGTTCTCGATCTCGGCGCGGATCTGCGCCACGCGGCCCTTGATCTGCTCGTCGTCGCCAGCACCTTCGACGATCGTCGTCTCATCCTTCGTCACGACGATCTTGCGGGCGCGGCCGAGCATGTCGAGCTCGGTCGACTCGAGCTTGAGGCCGACCTCCTCGGAGACGACCTGGCCGCCCGTGAGGATAGCGATGTCACCGAGCATCGCCTTGCGGCGGTCGCCGAAGCCGGGAGCCTTGACGGCGACGGCCTTGAACGTGCCGCGGATCTTGTTGACGACGAGCGTCGACAGGGCCTCGCCCTCGACGTCCTCGGCGATGATCGCGAGGGGCTTGCCGGACTGCATGACCTTCTCCAGGACGGGCAGCAGGTCCTTGATGTTCGAGATCTTCGAGTTGACGATGAGGATGTACGGGTCGTCGAGGACGGCCTCCATGCGCTCGGTGTCGGTGACGAAGTAGCCCGAGATGTAGCCCTTGTCGAAGCGCATGCCCTCGGTCAGCTCGAGGTCGAGGCCGAACGTGTTCGACTCCTCGACCGTGATGACGCCTTCCTTGCCGACCTTGTCCATCGCCTCGGCGATGAGCTCACCGATCTGCGGGTCAGCGGCGGAGATGGACGCGGTCGCAGCGATCTGCTCCTTGGTCTCGATCTCCTGGGCGTGCTCGAGCAGCTGCTTGCTGACGGCGTCGACGGCCGTCTGGATGCCGCGCTTCAGCGCCATCGGGTTCGCGCCGGCCGCGACGTTGCGCAGACCCTCGCGCACCATCGCCTGGGCGAGGACGGTGGCCGTCGTCGTGCCGTCACCGGCGACGTCGTCGGTCTTCTTCGCAACTTCCTTGACGAGCTCGGCGCCGATCTTCTCGTACGGGTCCTCGAGCTCGATCTCCTTGGCGATCGAGACACCGTCGTTGGTGATCGTGGGGGCGCCCCACTTCTTCTCCAGCACGACGTTGCGGCCCTTGGGGCCGAGGGTCACCTTCACGGCGTCGGCGAGCGTGTTCATGCCGCGCTCGAGGCCGCGACGGGCCTCCTCGTCGAAAGCAATGGTCTTGGCCATGGCTGTGGTTCCTCCACGTGACGTTCGGATCGACCACATCAGCGCCCGCGACGGACGGGCCCGATCACGCGCCGGTCATGTCGGCGCGCCCCGAACCCTCACTGCTGCAGTCAGGCTTTTGTCACTCTCACGATCAGAGTGCTAACCCCATGATTAGCACTCGCCCCCACCGAGTGCAAACCCTCCGCGCACGCACCCGCGTGTTGTTCGCTCATAGCGGCACCCCGACGTCTGTCGTGCGGCTGCCAAGATGGGCTGCGGCGCCACGAGAGCGGCGACATGCGGGGACGTGGCGGCGCGCTGAGCCGCGGTTCAGACGGTGCGTCGACGCCCCGCGCGGCGTCGCTGGATCCGCTTGACGAGCAACGGATCCGCGGCGAGCGCCGCCTCGGTGTCGGCGAGCTTGTTGAGCTGCTGGTAGTACTGCGTGCTCGTCAGCCCGAAGCGCTCCTTGATCGCCGCTTCCTTGGCGCCGGGCAGCTTCCACCACTCGCGTTCGAAGGCGAGCATCGCACGGTCGCGCTCGCTCAGCCCGGGCGCGTCGGCGTCACCGGGCACGTGGGCACCCGCGGGGGTCTCGATCATGGCCATCCGCTCAGGATACGGGGCCGCCCGGCCCGTTCAAACCGCGCTCGGGGCGGGTTGTCAGACCCGCGCGATAGGTTGGACGCATGCCTCGTCCGTACGACGAACTCGTCCACCCGAGCTGGGTCGAACCCCTCGCGCCCGCCGCCGAGCACATCGCCGCCGCGGGGGCGTTCCTGCGTGACGAGGTGGCCGCGGGGCGCGGCTACCTGCCTGCGGGCGACGCCGTGCTGCGCGCGTTCACGCAGCCGTTCGACGAGGTGCGCGTCCTCGTCGTCGGCCAGGATCCGTACCCCACGCCCGGGCACCCGATCGGCCTGAGCTTCGCCGTCGCACCCGACGTGCGGCCCATCCCCCGCAGCCTCGCGAACATCTACACCGAACTGCACGACGACCTCGGTCTCACCCCGCCCGAGCACGGTGACCTGTCGGCGTGGACCGATCAGGGGGTGCTGCTGCTCAACCGCGTCCTGACGGTGCAGCCCGGCAAGCCGGCGAGCCATCGCGGCAAGGGCTGGGAGCACGTCACCGCGACGGCGATCAACGCGCTCGTCGCGCGCGATCAGCCCCTCGTTGCCATCCTGTGGGGGCGCGACGCGCGCTCACTCGCGCCGCATCTCGGCGACACGCCGACCGTCGAGTCGGCCCACCCCTCACCGTTGTCGGCCCGCAGCGGCTTCTTCGGCAGCAAGCCGTTCAGCCGCACTAACGCCCTGCTCGAAGAACTCGGCACGCACACGATCGATTGGCGCATCCCGTGACAGACACGACCCCCGACACCCATTCCTCCGACGAGGCGCCCGCGGCCCGCAGCGGCCACGAGCGGACGTGGCGACGCTATGTCGCCATCGGTGACTCCTTCACCGAGGGCATGAGCGACCCCGACCCGCGTCAGGACGACGCCTACCTCGGCTGGGCCGACCGGCTCGCCGTCGACCTCGCTCAGGTCGCCGACGGCGCGGGGCACGGATTCGAGTACGCGAACCTAGCGATCCGGGGCAAGCTGCTCGCCGACGTCGTCGGCCCGCAGCTCGACGCCGCGCTCGCGATGCAGCCCAACCTCGTCAGCATGGTCGGCGGCGGCAACGACATCATGCGCCCGAACGTCGACCTCGACGACGTCGCCGATCAGCTCGAGGCCGCCGTCGTCCGCCTCAAGGACGCCGGGGCCGACGTCATGCTCGCGACGATGGTCAACCCCACGGGTTCGAAGATCATGGCCCGCTTGCGACCGCGCATCAGCTGGCACATCGCGAACCTGTGGGGCATCGCGCAGCGGCACGACTGCTACGTGCTCGACGTGTGGGGCATGCGTGCACTGCGGGACATGCGCATGTGGGGTGCCGACCGCCTGCACCTGTCCCCCGAGGGCCACCGCCGTGTCGCGCAGCAGGCGGCGTGGACGCTGGGCCTGCCGACCGAGGGCGACTGGCTCGACCTGCTCCCGCCGCTCGAACCGAAGCCCGCCCGACAGCGCCTGGCAGAGAACGCCGAGTGGTCGAAGGAATACTTCGGCCCGTGGATCGAACGCCGCCTGCGCGGCACGAGCTCGGGTGACGGGCGTGAGGCGAAACGCCCCCACCCCATGCCGATCGACCCGAGCGTCGCCGCCGAGCTGTTCCGACGGGCCTGACCACCCCCGGCGTCCTCGCCCCGAGAACCGATCCGATCAGCCCACCGAGAGACAGAAGGCCACGAGGATGAATCGTTCCCTCACGACGGCGACCGCCGCCACCGCATCCGCCGCCGTGCTGGGTCTGTCCGGCTGCGGCGGGTCGAGCAGCACGAACTCGTCGGGCTCGAACGCCGCCGGCAGCTCCTCGGCCACGGCGAGCTCGAGCAAGACCATCACCGTCCTCGCCGCGGCCTCGCTCACCGAGAGCTTCACCAAGCTCGCCGAGGACTTCGAGAAGAACCACCCCGGCGTCGAGATCAAGATGAGCTTCGCAGGCAGCCAGGACATCGCGCGCCAGCTCAAGGGTGGTGCACCGGCGGACGTCGTCGCCATGGCCGACACGACGACGCCGAAGACGATGCCGATCGACATCACGCAGGGCAAGACCTGGACCGACTTCGCGACGAACGAACTCGAGATCGCGACGCCCAAGGGCAACCCGGGCCACGTCTCCGACCTCGCGAGCCTCGCGAAGGTCAACACCGTGCTGTGTGCCAAGACCGTGCCGTGCGGTCGCGCCGCCGGCAAAGCGCTGACGAAGGCGAACGTCCACGCGCACGTCGTCAGTTACGAGCAGAACGTGAAGTCGACGCTCGCGAAGGTCTCCTCCGGTGACGCGGACGCCGCCGTCGTGTACCGCACGGACGTCAAGGCCGCCGGTGACAAGGTGACGGGCGTCGATATCGCGTCCGGCTCGAACGTCAAGACGACGCTGCCGATCGCGACGTGGAGCGACAACGAGTACGCCAAGCAGTTCGTGCAGCTCATCACCGGCGCCGAGGGCCGCAAGGTGCTGAGCGACGCCGGGTTCGGCTCGCCGAGCTGACGTGAGCGCCCCCAGCGCCAGCAGAACGAGCCCCACCCGCCGCGCCCCCGATGCCGGCGGTGTGGTGCTCGGGGTGTTCGCAGCGGTCGCGGTCGCGTTCGTCGTCGTCCCGCTCGTTGCGCTCCTGCTGGAGGTGCGCTGGTCGCACTTCGCCGCCGACCTGCAGACCGCCGGCACACGCGACGCTCTCCTGCTGTCGCTTCGCACCACGACGACGACGGCAGCCCTGTCCGCACTGTTCGGCACCCCTCTCGCCTGGTGGCTCTCACGCCTGCGGGGGCGTGCCGCCGCGTGGCTGCGGGCGTTCGTCACGGTCCCCCTCGTGCTGCCGCCCGTCGTCGCCGGTGTCGCCCTGCTCGACGCGTGGGGGCGCGGCGGCCTCATCGGCACGGTACTGCAAGACACCTTCGGCACGTCGCTGCCCTACTCGTGGGTGCGCGTCGTGCTCGCCGAGACGTTCGTCGCGATGCCGTTCTTCGTCGTCGCCGCCGAAGGCGCGTTCCGCGGCATCGACGCGCGGTGGGCGCGCACCGCCACCGCGCTCGGCGCGAGCCGCTGGTACACGCTGCGCCGCGTCCTCATCCCGATGGCGGCGCCGGGCCTGCTCGCGGGGTTGACGCTCTCCTGGGCACGCGCTCTCGGTGAGTTCGGGGCGACGATGACCTTCGCCGGCAGCTTCCCCGGCACGACCCAAACAGGCCCCCTCGCGGTGTATCAGGCGCTCGACATCAGTCAGGACGCCGCCACCGCCCTCGCGGCCCTCATGCTCGGCATCTGCCTCGTCGTGCTCGCCCTGCTGCGCGGACGCTGGAGCGGTGCGCGATGAACCCGCCTTTCTCGCCCGAACCGCCTGAGACGCCCGAACCGGAGGGGCTGAGCTTCGCCGGCACGATGCGGCGCGGCTCGTTCGAGCTCGAGGCCGCGTTCACGTGCGCCCCCGGCGAGGTGCTCGGGGTGCTCGGCCCCAACGGCAGCGGCAAGTCGACGCTCGTGGCCGGCATCAGCGGCCTCGAACATCTCACGAGCGGTGAGCTGCGCGTCGGGGAAGCCTGTTGGGACGACGGGCGCGGTCACGCCGTGCCCCCCGGCCACCGTCAGGTGGGTCTCATGACCGCGGCGGGAGACATCTTCGGCCATCTCGACGCCCTCGAGAACGTCGCGTTCGGGCTGCGGGCGCGGGGCGTATCGCGCTCCGCCGCGCGCCGTCGTGCCCGGCAGGAGCTCGAGCAGGTGGGCATCGCCGACCTCGCGAGCCGCCGTCCGCACGAGTTGTCGTCAGGCCAGGCACAACGCGTCGCGCTCGCTCGCGCGCTGGCTCTCGACCCTCGGGTGCTGCTGCTCGACGAGCCGCTGTCGGCCATCGACCAGAGCGGCCGCGACGAGTTGCGCGCGCTGCTCGGCGAGCGCCTCGCGCGCACCGACGCCGTCACCCTGCTCGTCACTCACAACCCGCTCGAGGCACTGACGCTCGCCGACCGGCTGCTGTTCCTCGAAGCCGGGCGCGTGACGCAGCTCGCGCCGCCGCAGGACGTCGTGCGCTATCCGCGCACGGCGTTCGCCGCCCGCGTCGTCGGCCTCAACCTGTGGCGAGGGACGAGCGACGGTCGCGCCATCACGACACCGGGTGGCGCCCGCATCATGGCCGCCGACGTGCCGCCGTCGGGCGAGCGGGCGTTCGCGGCCTTCGCGCCGACCGCGGTCTCGCTGTGGCGCGAGGTGCCCGCCGGGTCGCCTCGCAACACCTGGCCGCTCGTCGTGCAGCAGATCGAGCACACCGGGACGTTGGCCCGCGTGCACCTGCGGGGTGACGCAGGCGTCGCGGCCGATCTCGTGGCCGACGTGACGCTCGAGGCCGTCACCGAACTCGGCCTGCACCACGGCTCGCACGTCGCAGCGAGCGTCAAGGCCACCGACGTCACGCTGTACCGCTGAGCCCTGAGCGCCCGAGCTCCTCCTGCCCTCCTGCACCATCGCGACGGCCTCGCCCGACCCTCTTGCGCTCAGACGCACCCGGGTACTTTGCACGCAGGTGCATCTGGGCGCACGGAGGCGGGGCCGCCATGTCGTCGGAGCGGCATGACGAGCCAGGCGCCACGGGAAACGAGGGTGACCCACTTCACATTTCATTCGCACCGCTCGTTAGAGTGCGTCACATGAAGATCACGCAGCACACCGTCGCTCTCATCTCCGGTGCCGGCTCGGGCCTCGGCGAGGCCACCGCCCGCCGCCTGCACGCCGACGGCGCGGCCGTCGTCATCGCCGACCTACCGAATTCGAACGGCCAGGCCGTCGCCGACGACCTGGGCGAGCGCGCCCTGTTCGTCCCCACCGACGTGCGCGACGAGGAGCAGGTGCGCCAGGGCGTCAACGCCGCCGCCGAACTCGGTGAGCTGCGCATCGCCGTCGCCTGCGCCGGGGTCGGCACCCCGGGGCGCGTGCTCGGCAAGCACGGCGTCCACGCACTTGAGAAGTACCGCACCGTCATCGACATCAACCTCGTCGGCACCTTCAACCTGCTGCGTCTGGCCGCCGAGGCGATGGTCGCGAACGAGCCCTCCCCCACCGACGACGGCGCACCGGACGCGCACGGTGACCGCGGCGTCATCGTCATGACGGCCAGCGCCGCCGCTTACGACGGCCAGATCGGTCAGGCGGCCTACGCCTCGAGCAAGGGCGGCATCGTCGGGCTGACGCTCCCCGCCGCCCGCGACCTCGCCGACAGCCACATCCGCGTCATGACGATCGCGCCCGGCACGATGGAGACGCCGATGCTCGCGGGGCTGCCGGAAGCGGCGCGCGAATCGCTCGGCAGGGTCGTGCCGCACCCCTCGCGCCTCGGCCGCCCGAGCGAGTACGCGGCACTCGTCGAGCACATCGTCGCGAACCCGCTGCTCAACGGTGAGGTCATTCGTCTCGACGGTGCGCTGCGTATGCCGCCGAAGTGAACCCCGGGTCCTCGTCCCAGATCTTCACCTCGGCCCCGCGCAGCAGGTTGACGTACAGCAGGCCGAAACCGAAGAGTGCGATGCCACCGACGACGTCGAGGACGAAGTGGTTGCCCGTCGCCATGACGTCCCAGTACGTGACGAGCGGGTAGAGCCAGGCGGCGCGGGCCCCCACGGGCCGGCGCCGCTTCCACGTGTCGTACACGACGTAGGCGACCCAGGTGGACCAGGCGCAGTGCAGGCTCGGCATCGCGGCGTACAGGTTGGCCGATTGCGACGGGTCACGCGCGAGGCGGCCGCCCATGATGTTGTAGACGGCGTTGATGTCGATCATGCCGTCGACGGCAAACCGGGGCGGGGCCATCGGCAGCAACCAGAACACGAGCAGGCTGGGCAGCGTCATCGCGATGAGCAACCGTCTGAGGCGCCGGAACCCGTCCGGGTTCATCCACCAGGCCCACGCGAGCGCGATGGGCACCGTCGCGAGCACCATGCCGTAGTAGTACCCGGCGCCCTGCGCGAGGACGGGCACCTCGGCGAGCGATGAGTTGAGCCATCGTTCGATGTCGATGTGCAGCCACTGCTCCAGGTCGAACAGGCGGTGCGCATGCCGGACCGACTCGTCGTGCTCTCCGCGGATGTGCTCCTGCGCGAACGTGAAGTACTGGAAGAACATCCAGAACAGGAACAACTCGATGAGCAGCGCCGGGCGGCCACCGAGCGGGCGCACGAGCGCCCTGACGAAGCGGGGCGGCGGCTCGGTGGTGCTCAGCGAGAAGTCGTCACGCGACGGCGTCAGGTCGCGCATCGAACGCTCCGCAGGCGTGAGGGAGTCGCGCATGCCACTCCTCACCTCGTCGCGGCCGTCGAACAAAACACGTCAGTGTATCCCCGCGCACTCGCGCAGTTCGAGCCTCGGGGGCGGGCCCGCTCAGTGGCGGTCGATCAGGACGTACGACGCCGCCGCCGACAGCGCCGCCACCCCGACGACGGACGGCCACGCGCCGATCTTCTTCGCGAGCGGGTGCGAGGCGCCGAACCCGCCGACGTACACGGCGGTCAGCGCCGCCGTCTCGGCCGCGCCGCCCTTGGCGAGCCACGTGCGGCCCGCGTACCCGCCGGCGAGCGCGAGCACGACACCCCCGAGCGGACGGATGCCCGTCTCACGGGCGGTGAGGTAACCGCCGAGGAGACCGAGGGCGGCGACGGGTGCGGTTTCGACGTCTGCTGCAGGCTTGAGATTCATGCCCTCATCGTAGGTCGTCGCCCGACGGGACGGGCATCGCGACCCGCCTCGTATAAGATCACAGGGCTGCCGACGCCGGCAGTGTGCTGGAGTGGCGCAATCGGTAGCGCACCTGTCTTGTAAACAGGTGGTTGTGGGTTCGAGTCCCATCTCCAGCTCTCACCGCCCGCCTGCCCGGCCAGGGCACACGACGAGGGCCCCACCGCTTCGAAGCGGTGGGGCCCTCGTCGTCGATCAGGCGATCAGACGCGCGATCAGTGGTTGTTCAGGTGCGCCTGCAGGGCGCGGACGGTGCGGGCGTTGAGGTACGTCGCGCCGTCCTGGGAGATGCCGAGCTTCGACTGCAGCGCGGCGACCGTGCGGGGGCCGATGATGCCGTCGGGCGTCGTGCCGACCGTGCGCTGGAGGGCCATCTTCGTCTGCGGGCCGACGATGCCGTCACGGTACGTGCCGACCCAGGCCTGCAGCGAGCGAGCGGTCTGGCGACCGAGGATGCCGTCGACGGCGAGCTTGCCGGACGTCGCGGCGGGAGCCTTGACGGCAGAACGAGCGGTGGAACGCGACACCTGCGTGTTCGCGGCCGCAGCGGCAGGAGCCGCGGCGGTGCTGCCACCGTTGGCGCGGGTCAGGCCACCGCGCACGGAGCACACGGGCCAGGCGCCGGGGCCCTGGACGGCGAGGGTCTTCTGGGCGATCGCGATCTGCTGCTCGCGCGTGGCGAGGTCGGCGCGAGCGGCGTACTGCGTGCCACCGAAGCCGGCCCACGTCTGCTGCGTGAACTGCAGGCCGCCGTAGAAGCCGTTGCCCGTGTTGATGTGCCAGTTGCCGCCCGCTTCACAGGCGGCGACGCGGTCCCAGACCGAACCGGCCGGTGCGGCCGAGGCGGTGGTGGCGCTCGTGACGCCGGCGCCGACGGTGGCGGCACCGACGAGGGCGACGCCCGCAGCCTTGCGACCCATGGTCGAGTCGGAGGGAGCGGAGTGCTTCGGGGTGTAACCCATGGAGGTGTTTCCTTTCCTGACGACGCCGGTGAGGTGAGCTGTCGGGTTCGAGCGGTCAGGTGCTCGGCCGGTTCGGGACCGGCTTCACCCCAAGGCACTCAACAAGTGCCACGAGTGGGTCCCCCACCCTCGTCTGCGGTTCGCACGGTGCGAATGAAGCGGCGCCCGACGAGGTTTGGCGTTGGCGCTGCCCGCGAATTCTTGGTGTGTTGAGTTATGAGCCGCTTGGGCGACACTCACGACATCGCCACAGCGAGGAGAACGTTACGCGACCTACGTCACAAAATGTGAATCACCGCGGCCCCCGCCGTCGCCGCGCGCGAGAACCCCCCGCCCGTCAGCGGCGACGAGCCCTGCGGCGCTGCACGATCGGGCGGTCGAAAGGCGCCGACAGCACGTCCCCGAGAAGCGCCCCCGTGCTCAGCGCGAGGGCGATCCCGACGGCGCCGAGCATCGTCGTCACCCCGACCCCGGACTGCGCCACGCGCGTCGCTCCGAGCAGTGAACCCGACACGGACTCGTACATGCCGCGGAAGATGCGCAGGCCGGGCAGCATCGGCGAGACCGCGGGCATGACGAGCACGAGCGCGGGGGCGCCGAGGCGCAGCGCGAGCAGTCGCGCGCAGAACCCGACGGCCGTCGCGGCCATCGCGGTCGCCGTCGTCGCGCCGAGGCCGATGGAGCTGACGAGGAACGTCACGCCGCCCACGCCCAGGGCGCCCATGACGGCCGTCGGCACGAGCATCCGGACACGCGAACGCATCGTCACGGCCGAGCAGACCGCGCCGAGCGCGCCGCAGGCAACCTGGAGCAGAAAGGTCGTCGACGGCGAGTCGTAACGCAGCACCCCGGGCGACTGGAGCCCGAGGTCGAGGGCGTTGTCGAGACTCAGCGTCAAGGACAACCCCGCACCGACGCCGACCGTGATGCCCGCGCAGGCGAGGATCACCGTCAGCACGCGCCCGGAGGCGGTAACGGGATAACCGGTGACGGCGTCCTCGACCGCGGACGCCATCTGACGACCGGGCAGCAGCGCGACGATGCCGCCCGAGATCGCGTACGCGAAGTCGGCCATCGTCATCGAGCCGGGCAGGTGGGTGGCGACGTACTCGCCGACGAGATGACTCTGGTGCGACATGTACGCGAGCCACGCGAGCATCGTCGAGGCGAGTCCGCCGGCGGCCGCCGAGTAGAAGCTCGGCACCCCCAGGTTGCTCAGCACGCGCCCGATGCGGTCGACGATGATCGCCGACACGAACGCGACGGCGACGGCCATCCAGCTACCACCGAGGATCGTCGCGACCGACGCGGCGAGACCACCGAACGCGACCGAGACGAGCCATCGCGGGTACAGCCGCGGCATCCGCTGGATGCGCCGCAACTGCTTCGTCGCCTCGTCGAGATCCATGCCGCCCGCGACGAGGCGCTCGACGAACTGGTGCACGGCCGTCAGCCGGGAGAAGTCACGCGTCGACGAACGGGCGACGCGCAGCATCGTCAGCGGCGGATGGCCCGGATGCGGTGACGGCGTCTGCAGCAGCAGCGCCTGGTTCGTGATGTCGACCTCGAGACGGCGCAGCCCCGCCGATGCGGCGACGGCGACGACGCTCGACTCGACGTCACGCGTGCTCGCCCCGCAGCGCAGCAACAACTCCCCCACGCGCACGGCGATGTCGAGCGCCTTGTACTGGGCCGAGTCGTCGCTGACTCCCGCGAGGACGTTCGGGTCGCGGTAGGGAGTGTTCTTCAGCGCATCGGCGATGGGCAGCGGCTCGGTGACCGGTTCGCTGCGCAGGAACCGCATCCGCGGCGCCAGGACCGGCTGCGTGTTCTCGGAGATCGGGTTGGGCCCCGTCGTGCCGTGCTCTCGTCCGTACTGACCCATTCTGTGATCCTAGGACGCCGAACGTGACGATCCCTCGGCGCGCGCTGTGGACGCGCTGTGGTGCATCGACTCAGCGATGCACGCTCGGCGCGTACCGCGCCAGCGGGTCGTCGATGCCGCCCGTCAACGGGAACCACGAGATGTCGCCCTGCTGCAGGAACGAGCCGACCAGCATGAACAGGCCGAGGCCGACGGCGATGCCCGCGACGATGCGCGTCGCGTTCTGCGGCACGAGGCCGCGCACGAGCGAGCGCGAACCGCGCCGGTAGCCGACCGAACCGGCGCCTCGCCACAGCGAGAGCTGCGCGGCGCCTGCGCCGAGCACGAGCGGCAGCGCCCACCACACGCGCGGCACGCCGCCGCGCACGGCCACCCAGCCGATGCCGACGAGCGCCGCGACGCAGGCGAAGACGACGGTCGGCAGGATGAGGGCGAACAGCGTCGACAGCGTCGCGCGCAACGCGTGCCACGGCGCACTCGCGACGGCGACCGCGCCGTCGCTGCGTCGTCGTCCGGCCTCGTAGCGTCGCAGGACGGTCTGGGTGATCGTGGAGTCGCTGAAGCGCGCGGCGAGGTTCCACACGACGAGCAGCACGAGCCCGACGACGGGCACGAGCGCCGTCACGCCCAACCACAGGACGAAGATCGCCTGCAGCGTTCCCGATCGATGCGGCAGGTTGATGCGCGGGTCGTGTTCGCCCGGGCGCGACTGCGGTTTCGGCGCGGGCGGAACGGGCGCGGAGCCGTACGGGCTCGGGTTGGCATACCCCTGGGCGCCCTGACGCACCGGCGCGCCCTGCTGGGCACGCTCGGCGTCCGTCGGCCCCGCACTCACCGGTGGCGGCGTCACCGGCGCGACGCGCGTGGCGTCCGGACGGCCGAGCACGGCCGTCGCGTCGGGGCGGGGTCGCTGCCGTTCGGGGCGAGCGGCGCGCGCATCGGCCGTGCGTCGCACCGGCACGTACGTCGTCGGTTCGCCGCGCGCGTACCGCTCCATCTGTTCGATGACCTGCTGGGCCGACGGTCGCTCCTCCGGCACCGGGCTGAGCGCGGCGGCGAGCAGGGGCCGCAGCCGCGCGTCGACGCCGTCGAGGTTCGCCTGACCACGCGTCACGCGGTCGAGCACCGCCGGCATCGGGCCGCGCCCGAACGGCGGCTCGCCCTGCGCGGCGAAGGCGAGCGTCGCGGCCCAGCCCCACCAGTCGGTCGACGTCGACACGGGCGCACCCTCGACGAGCTCGGGCGAGAGGTAGCCGGGGGTGCCCATGACGAGACCGGTCGACGTCAGGCGCGCATCGTCGGCGATGTGGGCGATGCCGAAGTCGATGACGACGGGGCGCCCGTCGACCATGAGCACGTTGCCCGGCTTGAGGTCGCGGTGGACGACGCCGGCGTCATGGATGGCCTGGATGGCGACGGCCAGGTCGCGCCCGAGGCGCGCCAGCGCGTCGGGCTCGAACGGCCCGCGGCGCTTGACGACCTCGTCGAGGGGGATGCCGGGCACGTACTCGGTGGCGATGTACGGGCGCTCGCCGTACGGTTCCGCGGCGATGACGGCGGCGACGCCGGGTGTGTGGACGCGTTCCAGCGTCGCGACCTCCCGCGCGAGGCGGGTGCGCGCGTCGGGGTCGTAGGCGATGTGCGGGCGCAGCACCTTGACGGCGACCTCCCGCCCGTCCGAGCGTCGGGTGTCGAGCGCGCGGTAGACGACGCCCATGCCGCCCTCGCCGATCTTGTCGAGGATGCGAAAGTGGCCGACGATGTCCCCACCGTCGGCCGGGGTGGCCGCGTGAGCGCCCGAGCCCTGCCGCGTCCGCGTGCCTTGCGGCGCCACCTGTGTCGCGTCGTCGTGACGCTCGGTTGCCGGCGACGGCGTCGGGTGGGTGCGCCGCGGCAGACGGTGTCCGGCGCGTGTCGGCTCGGGAGGCTCCGGTGACGTCATGGCTCCACGGTAGGCCGCGCACATGACAAAGTGCTGGATCGACGCGGCCCGGCACGCCCCCGCCGCCCCGCGATAGGCTCGTGACGAAGACGCGAACGGCCCCGGCGCCCCGCCGAATTCGAGCGCACGCCGCACCTGTTCGTCCCGCGCACCGATGAGCGAAGGAACTTTCCGATGAGCGAGACCTACGACTTCGTCGTCGCGGCCAACCGGCTGCCCGTCGACCGCGTGACGACGCCGGACGGCGAGTCGCAGTGGCGCCGCTCCCCCGGCGGCCTCGTCACCGCGATGGACGCCGTCATGCGTGGGCGTGACGGCGCCTGGGTCGGCTGGGCGGGCGACCCAGGTGAGGCGCCCGAGCCGTTCGACGACGGCGGCATGCACCTGCACCCGGTCGCGCTGTCGGAGCAGGAGGTCGCCGACTATTACGAGGGCCACAGCAACGACACATTGTGGCCCGTCTACCACGACGTCATCATCACGCCGACGTTCCGTCGCAGCTGGCGTTCGGTGTATCGCCGCGTCAACCGTCGCTTCGCGAACGCCTGCGCCGAGGTCGCCGCGCAGGGCGCGACGGTGTGGGTGCACGACTATCAGCTGCAGCTCGTGCCGGAGATGCTGCGCGAGATGCGCCCCGACCTGCGCATCGGCTGGTTCAACCACATCCCCTTCCCCGCCGTCGAGCTGTTCGCGCAGCTGCCCGGGCGCGAGGAGATCCTCGAGGGGCTGCTCGGCGCCGACTTCCTGGGTTTCCAGCGCACCGAGGACGCGGGCAACTTCCTGCGCGCGGTGCGTCAGTACCTCGACCTCGACGTGACGGGCGACGTCGTCGACCTCGGCGAACGTCAGGTGCGCGCAGCCGCGGTGCCGATCTCGATCGACGTCGAGGGGCTGCGCGAGATCGTCGAGTCGGATTCGGTGCAGGCGCGGGCGCGTGAGATCCGCGAGCAGCTCGGCAACCCGGAGAAGATCCTGCTGGGCGTCGATCGCCTCGACTACACGAAGGGCATCCGTCACCGCCTCAAGGCGTTCGGCGAACTGCTCGCCGACGAGCGGCTCGACCCGAGCAAGCACAAACTCATCCAGGTCGCGACGCCGAGCCGCGAGCGCGTCAAGGCGTACATGGATCTGCGCGACCAGATCGAGCTGACGGTCGGGCGTATCAACGGTGACTTCTCGAGCATAGGCGCGACGGCGCTCACGTACCTGCACCGCTCGTTCGACCGCGAGGAGATGGCGGCGATGTTCGCGGCCGCCGACATCATGCTCGTCACGCCGCTGCGCGACGGCATGAACCTCGTCGCGAAGGAGTACGTGACGTGCTGCGCCGACGACGGGGCGCTCGTGCTGTCCGAGTTCACCGGCGCCGCGACGGAGCTGAGCGACGCCTACCTGTGCAACCCGCACGACATCGCGGGTCTCAAGCAGCAGATCATGAAGGCCGTCGACGCGCCGGCGCCCCAGCGTCGTCAGCGGATGGACTCGATGCGTGCCCTCGTGAGCGAGAACTCGGTGCAGCAGTGGGCGAAGAACTACCTCGCGAGCCTCGAGGCCGCCCCGAAGGCGCCGTCGACGCAGGCCGCATCGTGACCGCGACGCCGCTGCGGCCGCCGTCACGCGAGGAGCTGGGTGCTTTCGCGCGCCGCGGTGACGTGCTTGTCGCCTCCGACTTCGACGGGGTGCTCGCCCCGATCGTCCTCGACCCCGCGAGCGCCCGCCCGCAACCGGGCACGATCGAGGCACTCAGTGCGATGGCGGCGCTACCGGGCGTGAGCGTCGCGCTCGCATCGGGTCGGGACCTCGCCACCCTGCGCGCGCTGACGGGGATCGACGAGTCCTCCCCCATTGTCCTCATCGGCAGCCACGGCGCAGAGATCTCGCCCCCCCTCGGCTCCGCCGCCTCGGGCGCCAGCGCGCTGAGCGACGTCGAGCGCGCCGCCCTCGACGGCGCCACCCACGCGCTCGAGACGATCGCCGAACGACTGCCCGCGACACGCGTCGAGTACAAGCCGGCCGGCGTCGTCCTGCACACCCGCGGCATGGACGAGGACGAGGCTGAGCGCGCGACCTGCGCGGCGCTCGCCGTCCCGAAGGATGTCCCGGGCGTCCACGCGATGCGCGGCAAGGCCGTCGTCGAACTGTCGGTGCTCGACGTGTCGAAGGGCGCGGCACTCGCGGCCCTCGCCGCCGAGCGCAACCTGCGTGCGACGGTTTACCTGGGCGACGACGTCACCGACGAGACGGTGTTCACGACGCTGCGCGCGGGAAGCGACATCGGCGTCAAGGTCGGCGACGGCGACACCGCCGCAGCGCACCGCGTCCCCGGCTGCACCGACGTCCCACCGCTGCTCGACGCTCTGCTCGGCGCGCTGACGAAGGCGCGGCGCAACGCGCCACGAGACGACGCCGACGTCCGAGACGACGCCGACGCCGACGCCGGGGAGGGCGCCGTCAGCGCACCGGAGGCGGGCCGGTAGAGGCGCGCACGACGAGGTCGGGCGCGAGCACCAGCTCACGGGCGCACGGCGCGGCCGCTGCGAGCCCACGGATCTGGTCGAGCAGCGTGTCGACGGCGCCGTCGGCGAGCGCGGGGACGTTCTGGCGCACCGTCGTCAGCGGCGGCGAGGTGTGCTCCGTCATCGCCGAGCCGTCGAATCCGACGACGGAGAGATCCCTCGGCACGTCCAAGCCCGCGTGGCGCGCTCCGCGGATGACGCCGAGCGCCATGAGGTCAGAGCCGCAGATGATGCCGCTCGCGCCCCGCGTGGTGAGCTGCGTTCCCGCGAGTTCGCCGCCCTCGACGCTGAACCACGTGTGTTCGACGAGCGCCTCGAACCCGAACTCGGCCGCGGCGTCGCGGAACGCCGTCAGCTTGCGGATCGACGGGGTGTAGCGTGCCGGCCCGACGGCCAGACCGAGCCGGCGGTGCCCCAGACTCAGCAGGTGGCTGACGGCGAGGCGCACCGCGACGCGGTCGTCCGTCGACAACGACGTGACGGCGAGGTCGTCGCGGTGGCCGTTGACGAGGACGACGGGCAGGCCCTGCGCGACGAGTTCCTGATGGCGCGCGATCGACGCCGTCGTGTCGGCGTGGCGCCCCGAGACGTGGATGAGCCCGGCGATGCCGCGTTCCAGCAGCATCGACAGGTACTCATCCTCCTGCACCCCGCCGGCGCTCGTCGGGCACAGGACGGCGGTGTACCCCGCTGCCGCGAGCCGCGTCGTGACGGCCTGTGCGAGCGCGGGGAAGATCGGGTTGTCGAGTTCGGGCACGACGAGGCCGATGGCGCCAGCCCCCGCGCGGCGCAGGCTCACGGGGCGTTCGTAGCCGAGGACGTCGACGGCGGTGAGGACACTGCGGCGCGTGGCCTCGGCGACGCCGGCCTTGTTGTTGAGCACGCGCGAGACGGTCGCCTGCGAGACCCCCGCAGCAGCAGCGATCTGCTGCAGGCGCGGCGGCGATTCGTCGCCGCCACGCCTGAGCGCCGCGTCCTCGGTGGCGCTCACGCGCCCGCTCCCGTCGCGCCGCCGCGGTCCGAGTTCACTTCACCGAGCCGGTGGTGAGACCACCGATGAGCTGCTTCTGGAAGGCCAGGTACAGCGCCATGATCGGGATCGAGCTGAGCAGCGCACCAGCCGAGAACTGGCCGAACAGGGCGTTGCGGTCGTTGCCGACCGTCATGCCGTAGAGGCCGACGCCGAGGGTCTGCTTGTCGACGTCGGTGAGGAAGATGCTCGCGAGCATGAACTCGCCGAACAGGCTGACGAACGACACCATGAACACCGTGACGAGGATCGGGCGCACGAGCGGCAGCGTCAGGCTGAAGAACACGCGGGCATGCGAGGCGCCGTCGACGAACGCGGCCTCGTCGAGTTCCTTCGGAACGGTGTCGAAGTAACCCTTGAGAAGCCACACGTTCGATCCCATCGCGCCGCCCAGATAGACGAGGATGAGCCCCCACGTGGTGTTGAGGCCGAACGCGGGCATCACCTCACCGATCCTCGAGAAGGTGATGTAGAGGCCGACGAACGCGAGCAGCGCCGGGAACATCTGCAGCAGCAGCAGCGCGAGCAGCATCGCCCGGCGGCCTCGGAAGCGCAGGCGCGAGAACGCGAACGCGGAGCACGCGCCGATGAAGACGCTGAACACCGAACCGACGAGCGCGATGAGCAGCGCGTTCTTGTACCAGGTGACGAACGGTCGCGCCTCGTTGCTGAACAGGTCGGAGAAGTTGTTGAGCGAGAAGCTCGTCGGCAGCAGCGTCGAAGAACTCAGCGTCCCCGCCTTGTTGAGTGCCGCCGAGAGCAGGAACAGGATCGGGAACAGCGCGAAGGCGAGCGCGCACAGCGCGAGCAGGTGGCGCCACCACACGCCGCCACCGAGGCGCGGCGCACGAGCATGCGTGCCACCGGGGGCAGCTTCGGGCACGCCGGTCACGGCTCCCGGTTCGGGCAGGCCGGCCGCAGGGGTGTTCATGGCAGACATCAGTTGACCTCCTCGAGGGCCTTGCTGCGCAGGAAGCCGGGGAAGCTCAGGAGCGCGACGATTATGAAGATGACGACGGCGACCGCGGATGCGAGACCGAAGTTCGGGTTCGTCCCGTCGATCGCGAGACGGTACGCGTAGGTGATGAGCAGGTCGGTCGAGCCGATCTGGGCGCTGTCGCCGACGAACGGCCCGCCCTTGGTCAGCAGGTAGATGAGGCCGAAGTTGTTGAAGTTGAACGCGAACGACGCGATGAGCAGGGGGCCCACCGCGACGAGCAGCAGCGGCATCGTGATGGAGCGCAGCGTCCGGACCGGGCCGGCGCCGTCGATGCGTGCGGCCTCCATGACGTCACCCGGGATCGACTGCAGCGCGCCGGTGCACACGACGAACATGTAGGGGAAGCCGAGCCACAGGTTGGTCAGCAGGATGGCGGCGCGCGCGGCCCACGGGTCGCCGAACCAGTCGATGTCGAGGCCGGTCAGGTTGTTGATGAGGCCGTAGTCCTGGTTGAACATCGACGCCCACACGAGCGCGGAGACGAACACGGGCACGGCGTACGGCAGGATGAGCAGGCTGCGGTAGATGGCGCGGCCCTTGATGCGCGGGTCGTTGAGCAGCAGTGCGAGCAGCATGCCGAGCACGAAGGTCGACAGCACCGACAGGATGGCGAACGCCATATTCCACGCGAAGATGCCGAAGAACCCCTTGCGAATCGTGTCGTTCGTCACGAGGTCGGTGTAGTTCTTGAACCCGACGCCCTGCTTCCACCCGACCGGCAGCGGGCTCGCGGAGCCGGACTGCGGCACCCAGCGTGCATCCTTCTCGACGTACACCGTGCCCGTGGCGGAATCGGTGAGGGTGTTCTTCGCCTTGTCCCACTTCAGCGTCGGCGCGCCCTCGAAGGCCTGCGAGACACCACTGGCCTTGATGCCGTGGCCGTCACTCGTCGGCACCGCGAAGTTGGCGAGGTCCTTGCGCTTGTTCGCCTCGCCGAGCTTGAGGACGCGATATCCCTCGGCCGACTTGAGGTGGCCGATGCCCATCTCCGTCTTGCCCGTGAGCGGCTGCAACCCCTTGGCGTCACCGACGAAGTGCTTGCCCTTCTCGTCGGTCAGCAGGAAGTGCAACGGCGCGGACGTCACGTCCTGGCCGTCCTTGACGGCGATCGACAGCCCGTACGTCGGCGACCCCGCGACCTGCTGGACGGAGTAGGCGATGTCCTGCTTCGTCGCCTCCTCCTTGGAGACGAGGTGGCCCTGGCCGTAGTTCGTGAACGACGTCGCGGCCGTGTACACGATGGGCCACACCTGCAGCCCGAGCAGCAGCATCAGGCCCGGGAACAGATACTTCGCGGGCACGTTGCGGCGCGTGCCGTACACGACGAGCACGGCCATCGCGACGAACGCGACACCGACGACGGCGAGGCCGTACCCCTTGTCGGCCAGCTGCGTCGCGAGATAGATGCAGAGGATGACGGCGGCCGCGACGAGCGCCCACTTGAGGATCGGCGCCCACACGGGGCTCTTGGCTGGCGGCAGACCCGACGTCTGCTCGGGGGCGGCGAGGGTCGCCATGTCCTTCTCCATCGCTCGGGGAACTCGTTCACCGGTGCTCACCGCACCGGCCTGGGGCGTGAGGCGCCTCGCGGGCGCCGTCAGGCCTGTCGTGATGGGCGTCGTCGTCGACGCGCCGTGAGCCGGCGACCGACGTGGTCACCGGCTCACGGATGCGACGTGGGTGGATCGTCAGCTGCCGGCCTTGATGGCGGCCTCGATCTCCTTCTGCGCCGCGTTGAAGCGGGCGTCGGGGGCTGCCTTGCCGGAGATGACGTCCGCCATCGCCTGACCCATCGGGCCCCAGACGGCATTCATCGCGGGGATGTTCGGCATGAGCTTCGCGCCCTTGCCGGCCTCGGCCCACTTCGCGACGTCAGGATTGGACTTGACGACCTCGTCGTACGCCGCCGTCAGTGCCGGCGGACGCTTGCCGACCTCGAACAGCGCCTTCTGCGCGGCCTCGGTGGTGAGGAAGGACGTGGTGAACGTCTGAGCGACGGTCGCATTCTTCGCCTTCGAGCTGACGTAGAACATCTGCACGCCGAGGAACGGCGTCATCTTTCCGCCACCGCTGACGGTGGGCAGCGAGGAGACCTCGTACTTGATGCCGGCCTTGTCGAACGTCGGCAGCGACCACGGGCCGGTGATGATGTACGGCGCCTTCTTGTCGGCGAACAGGGCATCACCGTTGGTCTTGTCGACGTTGGTCGACAGCACCTTCTTCTTGCCGAGCTCGGCGATCAGGTTGGCGCCCTTGAGGCTCTCGGGCGAGTTGACGAGCAGCTTGCTCGCGTCGTAGTCGCCGTTGGCCTTCGTGCCGAAGATGCCGCCGCCGAAGCCGGTGAGGAACGGGATGCCGTGGTAGGCGTCGCCCTGCTTGCCCATCTCGAGGGAGAGGACGTTCGTCGCCTTCTTCTCGTCGACGACCTTCTGACCGGTGGAGACGAGCTCGTCGATCGTCTTCGGCGCATCCTTGACCATGTCGGTGTTGCGCACGAGCGCCATGTTCTCGACGGCGTAGGGCACGCCGTAGGACTGGTTGTTGTACTTCGTCGCGGCGATGGCCTCCTTGTTGAAGCCGGAAGCGACGTTGGCGGGGATCTGCACGGGCGCGACGGAGCCGTTGGAGACGAGCTCACCCATCCAGTCGTGGGCGCCGACGATGACGTCGGGGGCCTGGCCCGCCTTGAAAGCCGTGCCGTAGTTGCCGCGCACGTCCGTCGAGACCTGGACGGAGACCTTGACGTCGTTCTCGTCCGCGAACTGCTTCGCGAGCTTGGAGACGACGGGGGCCGCGGTGCCGTCAGCCCAGATGACGAGGTCGGCGTTGGCGTCACGCTTCGGGTCCTTGGCGTTGACGTCACTGCCGGCGGCAGCACTGCCCGACGCCTTCGCGTCGCCGGACTTCGACGAAGCCGCAGAGGTGTCGCTCTTCGACGAGTCGGACGAGGACGAGCCGCCGCCGCACGCGGAGACGGAGAGGGCGAGGACGCCCGCGAATGCGACAGCCACACTGCGCTTGGTCATGAGTACTCCGATTGTTCAGGGCCACACCTCGAGTGTGGCCTGCTTCACAGCATGCAGCGTGCGCTCAGGGTCTGCAAAATTTTTCATGGTCACGATTTGATCAAGGAGCGTTGACCGGGTGATAGGGAGGGCCGAGCGAGCATGCAGGTCGACCCACCTACCCTTCGAGACGGGATGCTCAGATGAGCACTACTGAAACAAATGTGCAGAAGGGCTGGTCAAGAGCCGCTCCCATCAGGCATGCTGTGTGCGGCGTCACATCCGTGCGCCGCCCGTTCACAACGGATCGTCCGGCACGTTCCTGCCGGTGAGCGCTAAGGAAACCCCATGGCAACCGTCACGTACGACAACGTCACCCTCACCTACCCCGGGGCCGATCGTCCCAGCGTCAGCGACCTCAACATCGAGATCGCCGACGGCGAGTTCCTCGTCCTCGTCGGCCCGTCGGGCTGCGGCAAGTCGACCTCGCTGCGCATGCTCGCCGGCCTGGAGGAGGTGACGAGCGGGCGCATCCTCATCGACGGACGCGACGTCACGGCGCTGTCGCCGAAGGATCGCGACGTCGCGATGGTGTTCCAGAACTACGCGCTCTACCCGCACATGAGCGTCGCCGACAACATGGGCTTCGCGCTCAAGATCGCCGGCGTCGACAAGAGCGAGATCCGCAAGCGCGTCGAGGAGGCCGCGCAGATCCTCGACCTCACGCAGTACCTCGAGCGCAAGCCGAAGGACCTGTCGGGTGGTCAGCGTCAGCGCGTCGCGATGGGTCGCGCCATCGTGCGTCAGCCGCAGGTGTTCCTCATGGACGAGCCGCTGTCGAACCTCGACGCCAAGCTGCGCGTGCAGACGCGCACGCAGATCGCGGACCTGCAGCGTCGCCTCGGCGTGACGACCGTCTACGTCACCCACGACCAGGTCGAGGCCATGACGATGGGTGACCGCGTCGCAGTCCTCAAGGACGGTCTGCTGCAGCAGTGCGACACGCCGCGCAACATGTACGACCACCCGAAGAACGTCTTCGTCGCGGGCTTCATCGGCAGCCCCGCGATGAACCTGTTCGAGGTGCCGGTCAAGGACAACAAGGTGCTGCTCGGTACCGCGTCGATTCCGCTGCCCGCGGACGCCCGCCCCGGTTCGAACCGTGTCACGCTCGGCATCCGCCCGGAGGACCTCGCGCCGTCCGACGCGGGTCTCGAGGTCGACGTCGTGATGGTCGAGGAGCTCGGCGCCGACGCCTACGTCTACGGCAAGACGAACGTCGAGGGCGAGGACCAGCAGGTCATGGCCCGCGTCGACGGCCGCCGCCCCCCGATGAAGGGCGACACGCTGTACTTCGCGCCGAAGACCGATCACATCCACCTCTTCGACGTCGAGACCGGCGAGCGCATCAACGACTGAACGCGCACCCGCGAGGGGCTGACATGACGATCGAGCGGACGATGGCGAGCGGCCATCGTCCGCTCGACGCATCGACGGGTGGCCGATGCACCGTTTCGGGTGAAACACACCGTCACGCGGATGCGCGCAGCCGCCCCCGCACGGTGGGAGGATGACGAGGTGGCACTCGACATCAAGGCAGCACGCCCCTACCCCGCGCTGTTCGCACTGCCGTGGAGCGTGCCCCTCGAGCAGTGGCCAGAGGATCAACTCGCGGCACTGCCGCGCGGCATCTCGCGTCACATCGTCCGCTTCGCGAAGGTCGACGGCCGCATCCTCGCCGTCAAGGAGATCAAGGCCGACATCGCGCTGCGCGAGTACGCGATGCTCAAGCAGCTGCGGCGCCTGCACCTGCCGTGCGTCGAGGCGATCGCCGTCGTCACCGGACGCACCGACGTGCACGGCGAACCGCTCGACGCGTGCCTGCTGACGCGGCACCTGCAGTTCTCGCTGCCGTACCGCGCGATGATCAGCCAGACGCTGCGCCCGGACGCGGCGACCCGCCTCATCGACGCCCTCGCGGTCCTGCTCGTCAAGGTGCACCTCGTCGGTTTCTGGTGGGGTGATGTGTCACTGTCGAACGCCCTGTTCCGTCGTGACGCGGGCGAGTTCGCCGCCTACCTCGTCGACGCCGAGACCGGTGAGCTGCGCGAGAAGCTGTCGAACGGCCAGCGCGAGCACGACCTCGACATTGCGCAGGTCAACATCGCCGGGGAGCTGATGGATCTGCAGGCCGGCGGCATGGTGCCCGACGACATGGACCCCGTCGAGGTGAGCAACACGATCGTCGAGCGCTATCACGAGCTGTGGGAGGCACTCACGCAGGCCGAGCGTTTCGATGCCTCGGACGCGTGGCGCGTCGAACAGCGCATCCGCTCGCTGAACGACCTCGGCTTCGACGTCGGCGAGCTCGACATCACGACCGACATCGACGGCACGACGATGTCGATCAAGCCCCAGATCGTCGAGGCCGGCTACCACACGCGCCGCCTGCGTCACCTCACCGGTCTCGAGGTCGGCGAGAACCAGGCGCGACGACTGCTCAACGACCTCGTCAGCTTCACGGCGAGCAAGAACCGTCAGAGCGACGACGAACGCGCCGTCGCGCACGACTGGCTCGCGACGATCTACGAACCGATCACCCGCACGGTACCGCCGCAGTTGCGTCAGAAGCTCGAACCAGCCGAGATGTTCCACGAGGTGCTCGAACACCGCTGGTACATGTCGGAGCGTCTGCAGCATCGCGTGACGATCGAGGAAGCCGTCGCCGACTACGTCGAGAACATCCTGCCGACGAAACCGGACGAGCAGAACGTCATCGCCCCCGACGCAACGCCCCTGCAGATGACCGCGCGCTGAGCGCGGCGCCCCGGTAACCTCGTGTGCGACGGAGCACAGGAGGGAATTATCATGAGCAACAACACGAATGGATACGGCAGCCAGCCGTACGGTCAGAATCCGCACGACCCCGCCGCGCAGCCGGGCCAGTACGGCGGCGCGCCGCAGGGCCAGCCTGCTTACGGACAGCCGAGCCATGATCAGCAGGGTTACGGCCAGCCTCAGTACGGCCAGCCTGCCCAGCAGTACGGTGACGCGCAGTACAGCGCGCAGGGCCAGCAGTACGGCGGCGGCTACGGCCGGCCGGACGCCTACGGCGCACCGGGCTACGCCCAGCAGTACGGTCAGGGCGCGCCGAACATGCCGATCCTCGCGAGCTGGGGTTCGCGTGTCGGTGCGGCGTTGCTGGATTGGCTCATCACGATCCTGCCGACCATCATCTGCGTCGGCATCGCGCTCGGCACCGGAGATTTCCTCAAGGACGGCTGGGACGCGCCGGGTGCCGACCCCACCGATCCCTTCACGGACCGGGCCTGGGCGTTCATGGGCGCGGGCACGCTGCTCGGTCTGCTGTTCCGTCTCTGGAACGAGGGATACCTGCAGGGCAAGCGAGGCCAGAGCATCGGCAAGAAGGTGCTCAAGATCGGCGTCATCAACGAGCGGACCGGCCAGTACCTGGGTGTCGGCCGTGGTCTCGGCCGCCTCGCCGTCGACATCCTGATCTCGCTGCCGTCGCAGCTGATCCCGCTGCTGTTCTTCATCCCCCTGCTCAACTACCTGTGGCCGCTGTGGGACGACAAGAACCAGACGTGGCACGACAAGGCCGTCCACTCGCTCGTCGTCCGCACGGCCTGAGCGGCCCACCCGCCATCGACGCCTGACGAGAAGGAACGGACATGAGCAACGGACACGACCCCTACGTTCCGCCGCCCGAGCACGGTGGCGCCCAGGGGCACGGCAGCGGCGCGCAATCGCAGCCGGGCCCCCAGTACCAGCAGTACCAGGGCCAGCCGTACCGACCGCAGGGCTACCAGAGTGCGCCGCAGCCCAGCCAGCCGTACCAGAACCAGCCCTATCAGGGGCAGCAGTACGGTGCGCCCGCTCGACGGGTGGGGTCAGCGCCCTACGGTTCGTGGGGGTCGCGCGTGGGCGCCTACCTCATCGACAGCCTGCTGTCGGCCGTCCCGATGATCGTCATCTCCGGTCTCGGATTGTGGCTGGCGTTCAAGGACAGCTACTCGGTGGAAGACATCAACGGCAACTCGACGCTGCACAACGTCTCCGGCGGCGGTGTCGCGTTGGCGCTGCTCGGTCCGCTCGTCGCGTTGCTGTTCAACCTCTGGAACCGCGCCATCCGTCAGGGCAGGACGGGCCAGAGCCTCGGCAAGAAGATGCTGCACCTCAAGGTCGTCGACGAGCGCACGGGTCAGCCGACGGGCGCCGGTGTCGGCTTCGGGCGTTACCTGCTCGAAGCCGTCGCCGGCGGTATCAGCGGCGGACTCCTGCTCATCGTCGACCTGCTGTGGCCGCTGTGGGATGACACCAAGCAGACGCTGCACGACAAGATCGTCCACACGATCGTGGTGCGCGGCGACTGACGCCCGCCCCACCGCGGGCGAGCCTCGAGCTCGCCAGACGTGAAACGGCCCGGTTCCCCTCTCCGAGGGAACCGGGCCGTTTCGCGTCAGGGCACGCGTCAGCGCAGACGCTGGTGGATGTCCTCGCTCATGCGAACGATCGCGACGTAGAACTCGAGCGTCATCCGGATGAAGACGAGGTACAGCAAGATGAGGACGGGGCCGATGATGAGAGCGAGCAAACCCGACGCCGCGTTGTCCGCGAAGCCGCCGATGACCATGAAGACCCACAACAGCCCCAGGGCGCCGACGGAGATGGCGTAGGCGAACTTGACGATCTTCGGCGTGATGAACGTCGAGAACGAGAAATCGAACAGCGCCTTGAAGAACCCGGCGCCCGACAAGGACTGATCAGCGGGCACCTGCTGCCCGTACGCCTGGGCGCCGGCCGTGGGGTTGGCCTGCGTCTGGTCGTAGGACGTGTGGGCGCCGTACTGGTTCGACTGGCTCTGGTGCGGCTGACCGTACTGCCCGTATTGCCCCTGGTCACCGGTCTGGTCGTACTGGTTCGGCTGACCGTAGTGGCCGGGGTTCTGGCCGTCGCCGGGCTGGTATCCGTCGTAGGAGTCGTGGTTCGACATGGTGAAGGTCTCCCTCTCGTTCATCATGGTGCCTGGACGTACCACGATACGGGGCCGGGAGCCTCCCGCATCCGACCTCCGGGGCTCAGCGCGTCGAACCCAGCCCGCGGTTGACGGCCACCTGATACAGCGTCACGGACGTAGCGATGCCGGCGTTGAGCGACTCGACCGCGGAGCTCATCGGCACCGAGACGATCTGGTCGCACGTCTCGCTGACGAGACGCGACAGGCCCTTGCCCTCGGAGCCGACGACGACGACGAGCGGCCGGTCGGCGAGCTCGAGGCCGGGCAGGTCGACGTCACCGTCCATGTCGAGGCCGATGACGAAAAAGCCCGCCTTCTTGAACTCCTTGAGCGCGGCCGTCAGGTTGCTCGCCTGCGCGACGGGGATGCGTGCCGCGGCGCCCGCCGATGTCTTCCACGCCGACGCGGTCATGCCCGCGCTGCGACGCTGCGGGATGACGACGCCGTGGCCGCCGAACGCCGCCGTCGAACGCACGATGGCGCCGAGGTTGCGGGGGTCGGTGATGCCGTCGAGCGCGACGACGAGCGGCGTGCCGGGCAATTCGGGGTCGATGAGGTCGCTCGGATGCGCGTACTCGTACGGCGGCACCTGCAGCGCGAGGCCCTGGTGCACCGCGCCGTCCGTGAGCCGATCAAGTTCACCGCGCGGCGTCTCGAGCATCGCGACGCCCTGCTCCTGCGCGATCTTGAGCGTCTCGCGCACGCGGTCGTCGGAGTCGATGCGGCTCGCGACGTACAGCGTCGCGGCAGGCACGCCGACACGCAACGCCTCGAGCACCGAGTTGCGCCCGGCGATGATCTCGCTCGACGTCCGGTCGCGGCGCGCACCGCTCGAACGTCGCGCGTTGGGCGCGTTCTTGGCGGCGCCGGAGCGCTGCGCCGACTTGTACGCCTTGTGGTTCGGGCGCTCCTCCGCGCGCGGCGTCGGGCCCTTGCCCTCGAGCCCGCGTCGGCGCTGACCGCCGCTGCCGGTCGTCGCGCCCTTCTTCGACGCTCCCTTGCGGATCGCACCGCGGCGCGATGAGTTGCCTGGCATCAGTCGTTGTCCTTTCGACCCGTACGCGCCACGCTCCAGCGGGCGCCGTCGGGGGTGTCTTCGACCACGACGCCGGCGTCGGCCAGCTGGTCGCGGATGATGTCTGCCGTCGCGAAGTCCTTCGCCGCACGTGCGGTCTTGCGTTGCTCTACCAGAGCGTCGACGAGTGCGCCCAGCGCACGCTTCGTCTCGTCACCGCCGGCCGATCCGTTGCCCGACCACTTCGGGTCGAGCGGGTTGACGCCGAGGACGTCGGTCATCGCGGCGACCTGCAGCGCGAGCTCTTCGACGCGCCGCACATCGGCCTCGTCGATGGCGGTGTTGCCCTCGCGGATGGCGTCGAAGCACGCTGCGAGCGCGCCGGAGACGTTGAGGTCGTCGTCCATCGTCGCGACGAACGCCTCGGGCAGTTCGACGTCGGCGAGGTCGGCGCTCGTCAGGACGGCGTCCTCGCCGAGGGCGCGACGCAGGAAACCCTCGATGCGCTCGACGGCGGCGTTCGCTTCCGCCAGCGAATCGGACGTGTACTCGATCGTCGAACGGTAGTGCACCGAGCCGAGGTAGTAGCGCAGCACGAGCGGGCGCACCGTCTTCGTCAGCTCCGTGACGGACAGCGTGTTGCCGAGCGACTTGCTCATCTTCTCGCCGCTCAGCGTCACCCAGCCGTTGTGCATCCAGTAGCGCGCGAAACCGAGACCTGCGGCGCGTGACTGCGCCTGCTCGTTCTCGTGGTGCGGGAAGCGCAGGTCGATGCCGCCGCCGTGGATGTCGAACGTGTCACCGAGCCAACGACGCGCCATCGCGGAGCACTCGAGGTGCCAACCGGGGCGCCCCTCACCCCACGGCGTCGGCCAGTTCGCGGACGCCGGCTCGTCGGCCTTGCGGCCCTTCCACAGCGCGAAGTCGCGGGGGTCGCGCTTCGCACGCGGGTCGGCGTCAGCGGCGTCTTCCATGTCGTCGAGCTTCTGCCGCGTCAGCGCGCCGTACTCGTCGAAGCTCTTCACGTCGAAGTAGACGTCGCCCGAACCGTCGGCTGCCGGGTAGGCATGGCCGCGCTCGATGAGCAGTTCCATGAGTTCGACCATGTCGGTGACGTGCCCTGTCGCGCGCGGCTCGTACGTCGGTCGCTGAACGCCGAGGATGTCGAGCGCGTCGCTCGTCTCACGTTCGTGAAGGTAGCTCCACGCGAACCAGGGCTCCCCCGCCTCCGCGGACTTGCGCAGGATCTTGTCGTCGATGTCGGTGACGTTGCGCACGAGCGTGACGTCGTAGCCGTGACCGCGCGTCAGCCAGTTGCGCAGCACGTCGAACGCGACGGCGAAGCGCAGGTGACCGATGTGCGGCGAACCCTGCGTCGTCAGCCCACAGATGTAGATGCCGACCTTGCCGGGCTCAACTGGTTCGAAGTCGCGCAGTTCGCGCGTGGCGGTGTCGAAGATCTGCAGGCTCACGCCGCACAGTCTATCGGCGACGCGCAGCCCTGACGCCCCGCCCGGGCGCCTGCCCACCATCGAGCGGCGCAGCGTCGATCAGTGGCTCAGGAGATCCACTGCTGCCAGGTGAGGTTCCAGTCGCCCTCGCCGTTCGTCACGGAGACGGGGTTGTTCGTGCCCTTGGAGACGAACAGGTTGCCGGGCAGCACCTTGTCGTAGAACCACTTCGCGTCGGCGGCCGACAGGTGGAAGCATCCGTGCGATGTGTCCGCCTTGCCGATGAGGTCGTCCCAGGGTGCGGCGTGCAGGTAGGTGCCCGATTCGGAGACCTGAACGGCGTTGTTGATCTGCTCGTCGTAGTAGTTCGCCTCGCCGGGCGTGCAGGAGATGCCGACGCTGCACGACGTCATGCGTACCGTCCGCTCCTTGCCCGTCACGACCATCTTGCCGGTGAGGCTCTCGAAGCCCTTCTTGCCACCACCCGACTTCATGACGCGGGTGACCTTGCCACCCTCGCTGACGGTGACCTCGTGCGTCGCGGGGTCGTACACCGCCTCGAGGTCGGAGGTGACGTCGAAGCCGACGTCACCGAGCGTGCCCGCGCCCCAGGTCTGGCCGATCGGCATGCCCTGGATCGAGCCGGTGACAGTGACGCTGTCGCCGACCGGCCACTTGTTCTTCGGGCGGTAGTCGAGGCGCGTCGGGCTGACCCAACGCCACGCGCCCTCCACGTTCGCCGTGTCCTTCACGGTGAACCGCTTGGCGACCTCGGCGCGCTGCGCCTGCGGCACGGCCTGGCTGAACGTCAGCACGACCGGCTGAGCGTTGCCGACGTTCGAGCGCTTGAACGGCCTGACGGCGTAGAGGCCGGTCGTGCTCGCACCGTTCGCGGCGGCGAGGAGGGTCCGCGAGTTCGTCGCGCTCTGCCCGTCCGAGGTCTTGGCCGTGGCCGTCACGGTGTACGAGCCGCTCTTGGTCAACAGGCCGGCCGGCGTCCAGGTGCCCGCGCTCGCGTCGTAGTTGCCCTCGACGCTCTTGCCCGCCGCGTCGGTGACGGTGACGTCCGTGACCTGTGCCGAGCTCGAATCGGCGCCCTTCGCACTCACCGTCACCGGCTGCGACAACCCCAGGGGCGAGCCCTGGGCGACGTTCGAGGCGATGGTGATGGTCGCCGCAGGCGCGGCACTCGACGAACTCGCCGGCGACCCGGGCGGTTCAGCGCCCGAGTGCGTTCCCGCCGCCGAGCCCCCAGCGCCCGACGACACGTTCGCCGCGGGCGCCGAGTGATTCGTGTCCGAGGAGCATCCGGCGCCGACGGCCCCGAGCGTGATGACGCCGACCAGGATCGCCCCGGTGTGCACGAGGCGACGATCGGGGCGGGTGTGGGCGAGGGGCAGGCTCGACGGGCGACGCATCCTCTCAGTCTGCGCCACGTCCGTCGAACCACCGCGCAGGAACACGCGGGTCACCCTCGGATGCTCACTGCTCGGACCCGGCTCCGATCGTGGCGCTCTCGGCCGCGATGCTCGTCGCGTCACCGTGGCCCGTCAGGACGGTGGTGTGGCCCGGCAGCGTGAACAACGACGTGCGGATCGAGGCGAGCAGCGTGTCCTCGTCCGAGTACGACCGACCGGTCGCACCGGGGCCGCCCTGGAACAACGTGTCGCCCGTGAACACGACGTCGAGCGCCTCGAGGTACAGACAACACGCGCCCGGCGCATGCCCCGGGGTGTGGATGACGCGCAGGGTGGCCCCTGCGACCCGCAGCTCGTCCCCGTCGCTCAGCGACTCGTCGGGCGCCCAGTCGTACGTCATGTCCCACAGCACGCGGTCGCCCGGGTGCAGGTGGACGGGCGCACCTGTCGCGGCGCGCACGTCGGCGGCGGCCGTGATGTGGTCATTGTGGGCGTGCGTGCACACGATGGCGACGACCTCGCGGCCCGCGACGGCGTCGAGGATGGGCGCCGCCTCGTGAGCCGGGTCGACGATTATCACCTGCTCGTCGTCGCCGATGAGCCAGACGTTGTTGTCGACGTCCCACTTACCGCCGTCGAGCTCGAAGGTGCCGGAGGTGACGACGCGTTCGATGCGCAGATCGCCGTCGGCGACGACGGCTTCCGGGCCCGCGGGGGCGCTCACAGTTCCACCACCGAACGCAGCACCGAACCCTCGTGCAGCTTCTCGAACGCCGACTCGACGGCGTCGATGCTGATGCGCTCGGTGACGAAGGCGTCGAGGTCGAAGCGGCCCTGCTTGTAGAGGGCCACAAGCGCCGGGAAGTCGCGCTCGGGCAGGCAGTCGCCGTACCAGCTCGACTTGAGCGCGCCACCGCGACCGAAGATCTCGATCATCGGCAGTTCGATCTTCAGATCGGGCGTCGGCACGCCGACCATGACGACGCGGCCGGCGAGGTCACGGGCGTAGAACGCCTGCTCGTACGTCTCGGGGCGTGCGACGGCGTCGATGACGACGTCGGCGCCGAACCCGCCGGTGAGTTCGCGGATCTTCTCGACGGCGTCGACGTTCTTCGAGTTGATCGTGTCGGTCGCGCCGAACTTCTTCGCCGTCTCGAGCTTCGCGTCGTCGATGTCGACGGCGATGATGCGCGCCGCACCGGCGATCTCGGCACCGGCGATGGCCGCGCACCCCACCCCACCGCAGCCGATGACGGCGACGGACTCACCGCGTTCGACCTGGCCGGTGTTGACGGCCGCACCGAACCCGGCCATGACGCCACAGCCGAGCAGGCCGACCGCGGCTGCGTCGGACTCCTCGACCTTCGTGCACTGGCCGGCGGCGACGAGAGTCTTGTCGATGAACGCGCCGATCCCGAGAGCGGGCGTCAGCTCCGTGCCGTCCTCGGCCAGCGTCATCTTCTGCGTCGCGTTGGCCGTGTCGAAGCAGTACCAGGGCTGACCCTTCTTGCACGCACGGCATTCGCCGCACACGGCGCGCCAGTTGAGCACGACGAAGTCGCCGACCTCGACGTTCGTCACGCCCTCGCCGATCTTCTCGACGCGCCCGGCCGCCTCGTGGCCGAGCAGGAACGGGAACTCGTCGTTGATGCCGCCGTCGCGGTACGACAGGTCGGTGTGGCAGACGCCGCACGCCTCGACGTCGACGACCACCTCACCGGGGCCGGGGTCGGGCACGACGATGTCGACGAGTTCGACCGGGGCGTTCTTGCTGCGGGCGATGACGCCCTTGACCGTCTGGGACATATCGAAAGATCTCCTCGTGTGGAAGGTGGCTCGACGGGTCGGTGCACCGCTTCGAGGTGGCTTCGGCGGATGTGCCCGACTTTGGTTCCAATGTAGTACCCGGCGCTGATAACCCCGTCATCACAAGGGTTTCAGCGCCCGAGGCGGGGAATCAGGAAACCGCCATCACGGCGTGACACAGCTCGAACGGGTGGCGCCTCAGGCGCGCGGCACGATGAGCGCGGTCGCGATGGCCGCGATTCCCTCGCCTCGGCCCGTCAGCCCGAGCCCGTCGCTCGTCGTGCCGCTGACCGAGACGGTCGCGCCGCCGAGCGCATCCGATAGCGCGGCCTGTGCCTCGTCGCGACGCGATCCGATCTTGGGGCGGTTTCCGACGATCTGCACGGCGGCGTTGCCGATCTCGTACCCGGCCTCGCGCACGAGGCGCGCCGCCTCGGCGAGCAGCGTCACGCCGCGGGCGCCGGCGAGTTCGGGGCGGTCGACGCCGAAGTGCTGCCCCAGGTCGCCCAGCCCGGCAGCCGAGAAGAGCGCGTCGCACAGGGCGTGCGAGGCGACGTCGCCGTCCGAGTGACCTTCGATGCCACGCTCCCCCGGCCATGTCAGACCTGCGAGGGACAGCTCCCGCTCGTCGTCGGCGAGCGGGTGGATGTCGACACCGATCCCGGTGCGCGGCAACGACGTCGACACCGGCGACTCAGGCTGACCGGACGATGAGACGGTGTGCGTCATGACTGACCTCTCGGGTGGGTGTCGGTGACCTCGCCGGCGACGGCATCGTCCGCGGCGAGCAGGTGCTCGGCCAGCACCATGTCGAGCGGCGTCGTCACCTTGAGGGCGAGATCGTCACCGGCGACGACGACGACGTCCGCTCCTGCGAGCTCGACGAGCGCGGCGTCGTCGGTGGCGTCGGCGCCGCAGGCGTGGGCCGCGAGCAGCGCCGAGCGCCGAAAGCCCTGCGGCGTCTGGATCGCGCGCAACGCGGCGCGTGCGGGAGTCGACGCGACGACCGTCTGTGCCGCCCGCGCCTCGACGAGCTTGATCGTGTCGACGACGGCGACGCCCGGCACGACCGCGTCAGCGCCGTCGTCGAGAGCCGCCAGCACCCGAGCCACGAGCGACGGCGGCGCGAGGCACCGCGCTGCGTCGTGGACGAGGACGGCGTCGCACGACGCATCGAGCGCGGCGAGGCCCGCCCGCACCGAGTCGCTGCGCTCCGCGCCGCCGCCGACGCGCGTGACGAGGGTGGGGTCGAACTCAGCGAGAGCTTCGTCGAAGTCGCTCTCGTGCGTCGCCGGAGTGACGACGACGACGTGCGACACGCCGCCCGCCGCGAGGATGCGGCGGACGGCGTGCGTCACGAGGGGAGCCCCCCTCAGGGTCACGAGCGCCTTGGGTCGGCCCGCCTTGAGACGGGTGCCGAGCCCGGCGGCGACGACGACGGCTCCGGCGTTCAGGACGCGAGGACCTCGTCGAGCGTGGCTTCGGCCTTGTCCTCGTTCGTGTGCTCGGCGAGCGCCAGCTCGGAGACGAGGATCTGGCGGGCCTTGGCGAGCATGCGCTTCTCGCCGGCGGACAGGCCGCGATCCTGGTCGCGGCGCCACAGGTCGCGCACGACCTCGGCGACCTTGATGACGTCACCGGAGGCGAGCTTCTCGAGATTTGCCTTGTACCGGCGCGACCAGTTGGTCGGCTCCTCGGTGTGCTCGGCGCGCAGCACCTCGAACACCTTCTCGAGGCCGGCCTTGTCGACCACGTCACGCACGCCGACGAGGTCGCAGTTCTCTGCAGGGACTTCGATGGTCAGGTCGCCCTGAGCCACGTTGAGCACGAGGTACTGCTTGTCCTCGCCCTTGATCTTGCGCACCTTGATCTCTTCGATCGTGGCGGCTCCATGGTGCGGGTAAACGACGGTCTCGCCGACTTTGAATTCCATGTGGTAATAGCCCCTTTCGCGACCCCAAGAATACCACGCAGCCGCGCCATTCCGGGCAAAACGACGGCGTCCCCAACCTCGCCACCGGCCCATAGCACACCCCGATGAGGCCCCTTCGCAGGTGCGTGCGGTGCGCGACACGCGGCGAATGGCGAAAAAGTTGTGTGTCGATTCGGTCACCTCTGCACCCGGTGCGCGCATGCGCGCGGCGGTGGCGATACTCTTGGGCACGTGACGCGACGAATCATGAACCCCCAGCGCCGCCGCGCAGGCGTGCTTCTTGCCGCCGTGACGCTCGGCGCCACCCTGACCGGCTGCGGCCAGGTCATCAACCCGTACACGACGGAGCTGCAGTACGACCCCGCTGACGGTGTCTCTGCCACGGTGGGTGACCTCAAGGCCGTCAACCTGCTCATCGTCAACGACGACAAGACGCACAAGGGTGCTCTCGAGGGCCTCGTCTACAACAAGGCGAACGAAGATCGTCAACTGACGCTCTCCGTCGCGGGCACCGACACGCAGGTCACCGTTCCCGCAGGCCAGAGCGTGCGCCTCGACGGCAAGGCGAACGGCAACGGCTCCGCCAAGGTCAGCCCCGTCGAGGTCGCCTCGATCGGCGACTCGAAGCCGGGCGACCAGATCGACATGACGCTCAAGGCCACGCCCGGCGGCTCGACGCAGGTCGCCGTCCCGGTCGTGCTCGACCAGTACCCGTACGGCTCAGCCTCGGTCGAGCACGCCGAGGACGTCGAGCCGAAGGAGGGCCACGACGTAGGCATCAGCGAATCGACCCCCGCCCCCACGGGCGAAGAGGAGAAGGGCACGTCCGTCACGAGCCACTAGTGTTCGCGTCCCACGCCTGACGAAGGCCGGCATCCTGCGCGGGATGCCGGCCTTCGTCGTGCGCCGGGGGTGCGGGTGGTACGCAGGGTCCTCCGCGTCAGGCCTCGAGCTTGTAGCCGAGCCCACGCACCGTCAGGATGTGCTGTGGCGAGCCAGGGTCGGGTTCGATCTTGGCGCGCAGGCGCTTGATGTGGACGTCGAGGGTCTTGGTGTCACCGACGTAGTCGCTGCCCCAGACACGGTCGATGAGCTGCATGCGAGTGAGGACGCGCCCCTCGTTGCGCATGAGCATCTCGAGCAGTTCGAACTCCTTGAGCGGCATCGCGACGCCCTTGCCCCCCACAGTGACGACGTGACGTTCGACGTCCATCGCCACGGGCCCGACGACGAGCTCGTCGCTCTCGCCCGCCTCCGCCTCGCCGCGGCGGCGCAGAACGGCCTTGATGCGCGCGAGCAACTCGCGCCCGGAGTACGGCTTCGTCACGTAGTCGTCGGCGCCCATCTCGAGGCCGACGACCTTGTCGATCTCGCTGTCCTTCGCCGTCAGCATGATGATGGGCACGCTCGAGCGGCTGCGCAGCTCGCGGCACACGTCGACGCCCGACATGCCGGGCAGCATGACGTCGAGCAGGACGAGGTCCGCGCCGCCGCGCTCGAAGGCGTCGATGCCCTCGGGGCCGGTGGCTGCGACGACGGCCTCGTAGCCCTCCTTCTTCAGCATGTACGCGAGCGGTTCCGAGTAGGACTCCTCGTCCTCCACGATGAGAATGCGCGTCACTGGACTTCCTTCGTCGGGGCGCCGCTCGTCGCGAACACCGGGCGGGCTGAGGGGGTGAGGGGCGCGTCGGGGTCGGCGAGGTGGTGCTCGCGCTCGGCGCTCCAGCAGGGGAACTGCATCTCGAACGTCGAACCTACGCCCGGTTCGCTCCAGACGCGGATGCGGCCGCCGTGGTTGGCGCACACGTGCTTGACGATGGCGAGCCCGAGACCGGTTCCGCCGGTCTGACGGGAGCGTGCGGGGTCGACACGGTAGAAGCGTTCGAAGATGCGCTCGACGTCGGCCGCGGACAATCCGATCCCCTGGTCGGTGACCTGCACGGCCACATCGTCGTCGTCGGTCGTGACGACCACGGAGATCCGCGTGTCCGCCGGCGAGTAGTTGACGGCGTTGCTCACGAGGTTGCGGATGGCCGTCGTCAGCAGGTTCTCGTCGCCGAGGACGACGTGCGATTCTTCGTCCGCGCGCAGCAGGACCTCGATGTTGCGGCTCTCGGCGAGCAGCCGTGTCTCCTCCGTCGCGCGGACGGCGCACTCGCCGAGGTCGACGGGCTTGGCCGCGGCGACGGTGTCGGCGCCCTGCAGGCGCGACAGGTCGACGATCTCCTGCACGAGGTTCGCGAGGCGCACCGTCTCCGTCTTCATGCGGCCGGCGAAGCGCGCGACGGCCTCCGCGTCGTCCGCGGCGTCCTCGACGGCCTCGGCGAGCAACCGCAACCCGCCGACGGGCGTCTTCAGCTCGTGCGAGACGTTGACGACGAAGTCGCGGCGCGTCTCCTCGATGCGACGCGCTTGCGTCCTGTCCTCGACGAGCACGACGACGAGGTCGTCGTTGAGGGGGGTGACGCGGACGCCGAGGTCGACGCGGGCGTCGTCGATCGGGCCGCGCGGCAGGTCGAGGTCGCCTTCGACGGTGCGGCGTTCGCGACGTGCGAGGCGCACGACCTGCTTCATCTCCTCGTGCCGCAGGTCGACGTCGCGCACGAGCCCGAGGGCGGAGGCGTCCTCGCTCGAGGCGACGACGCGGTCAGAACGGTCGACGAGGAGCCAACCCGAGCGCAGCAGGCGCAGCAGGCGCGCGGCGTCCTGCGACAGCATGCGCGGCACGAGGTCGGTCGTTGACGCGGCAGGGGTGTCGATCAGGCTCGGCGCGGCCACGGCTGTCGCCGCGCCCCTCGTCTCCCCTTGCGGCGGTCGTTCGGGACGCCGACCGAGCGCGTATCCCCCGCCCAGGGCCAGCGGAGCGGCGACGGCTGCACCGGCGGCGAGGGCGAGGAGGTCTGACACAGGGCAAGGGTACGCACACCATGACCGCGGGCGGCGCCCTGAGCGCGGGCGCCTCACACATGTCGCCGGATGTTCACCTTCGCGCTTGTCTTCGTTCATGAGGTCATGGAAACGTCTGCTGGGAACCACCGCAGGGTGGTCATCCGCCATGCCTGCACGCGCTCCACGGAGCCAGCCTGAGGAGGACGCGAATGCGCGACGCATTCCACGAGGATCTCGACAAGATCTCCGACCAGCTCGTCACGATGACGACGATGGTGGCCACCGCTCTCGAGCGCGCCACCGCCGCCCTGCTCGAGGGCGATCGCACCGTCGCCGAGAGCGTCATCGCCGCCGACGACGACATCGACACGCTGCGCCGGGAGATCGACGACCTCGCCGTCGACCTGCTCGCTCGCCAGCAGCCCGTCGCCACCGACCTGCGCATGGTCGTCACGGCGATGCACATGAGCTCCGACATCGAGCGCATGGGCGACCTCGCCCGTCACATCGCGAAGGTCGCCCGCATGGCGGCCCCGAACCTCGCCGTCCCCGACGACATGCGCCCGATCATCGCCGAGATGGCGGCCGTCGGTCAGCGTCTCGTCAAGGCGACCGGTGATGCGATCTCGTCCAAGGACGTCTACGCGGCCGTCGAGATCGGCCGTATCGACGACGCGATGGACGAGCTGCACAAGAAGGTCTTCACGACGCTGCTCGACAACTGGCAGCACGGCATGGAGGCCGGCGTCAACGCGACGCTGCTGTCGCGCTACTACGAGCGCTTCGGTGACCACGCCGTTGCCGTCGCCGACCGCATCGTCTACCTCGTGACGGGTCGCTACGGCAACCCGGACGAGGGCCTCTCGCGCGACGCGCACTGAGGATCAAGCTCGTCGTCGCGGGGCTGAGGGCCGAGCCTGCGAGGCCAGCCAGCTCCAGCGTCGGCGAGCGTTGACGAAGCGCGCAAGACAAAACGCGCACTGAGGATCAAGTTCGTCGTCGCGGGGCTGAGGGCCGAGCCTGCGAGGCCAGCCAGCTCCAGCGTCGCCGAGCGTTGACGAAGCGCGCAAGAGAAACCGCGCACTGAGGATCAAGCTCGTCGTCGCGGGGCTGGGGTCCGAGCTTGCGAGGCCAGCCAGCTCCAGCGTCGGCGAGCGTTGACGAAGCGCGCAAGAGAAACCGCGCACTGGGCACCAGATCTGATGAAGCCCGCCACACCGATCGGTGTGGCGGGCTTCATCAGATGCGGGTGCTTACTTCTTGCCCTGATTGGCGACGGCGGCAGCGGCTGCGGCGGCGGCTTCGGGGTCGAGGTAGCGTCCACCCTTGGTGACGGGCTCGAAGTTGTCGTCGAGTTCGTAGACGAGGGGCATGCCGGTGGGGATGTTGACGCCGACGATGTCGTCGTCACTGATGCCGTCGAGGTGCTTGACGACGGCGCGCAGCGAGTTGCCGTGCGCGGCGAGCAGCACCGTCTTGCCGTCCTGCAGGTCGGGGACGACCTCGTCGTGCCAGTAGGGCAGGAAGCGCTCTATGACGTCCTTGAGGCATTCCGTCAGCGGCGCGTCGTCGCCGAGGTCGGCGTAGCGCGGGTCGGCGTCCTGGCTCCACTCGCTGCCCTTCTCGATGGGCGGCGGGGGCGTGTCGAAGGAGCGGCGCCACGTCATGAACTGCTCTTCGCCGTACGTGGCGAGCGTCTCGGCCTTGTTCTTGCCCTGGAGGGCGCCGTAGTGCCGCTCGTTGAGGCGCCAGCTGCGCTTGACCGGGATCCAGTGACGGTCGGCTGCGTCGAGTGCGAGGTTGGACGTCATGATGGCGCGGCGTAGCAGCGACGTGTGGACGACGTCGGGCAGGATGCCGTTCTCGACGAGCAGTTCACCGCCGTGCGTGGCCTCGGCCCTGCCCTTGTCGGTGAGGGGCACGTCGACCCACCCGGTGAACAGGTTCTTGGCGTTCCAGTCGGACTCTCCGTGACGGAGCAGGATCAGCGTGTGCGTCATACCTCCAGCCTATCGCCGACGCCCGCGCGAGGGTGGGGCGTCACTGCTCGGTGGTCGGATCTTTCGCCGTCGCCTCATCGTCCGCCTTCGCCTCGTCGTCGCGGTCGTTCTCGAGGAGGTGGCGGAAGGCGTCGAGGTTGCGCGTCGACTCGTCGTGCGTGACGCGCCAGTGCCATTCTTTTTTCATCGACGACAGGAAGCCACGCGCGAGGACGTCGTTGAATATGCCGTCGCTCGCCTCGAGCATCGCGCCGAGCAGGACGTCGAGGCCCGCCGCGTCGAGCCCCGCCAGCGGCAGTCGGCCGGTGAGGTAGACGTCGCCGGAGGAGTCGATGCCGTAGGCGACGCCCGGCAGGCGCAGGTTGCGCTGCAGGAGTAGCCGGTAGACGTCCTCGTGGTTCTCGTCGGGGTTGCGCACGACGAACGCCATCGCCTTGAGCGTGCGATCCCCGACGACGAGCGAGACGACCGTCTTGAGCTTCTTCTCCCCCGGCAGCGTGACGACGAACTCGCGCTCGCGCGCCCCGAGATCCCATTCGAGGCCGGATGCCTCCAACCATTCGCGCACGAGGGTGGTGGCGGCTTCGACCAGGTCAGCGTCAGACATGACACCAACCTACGCGGCCGTCGCCGCTCGCGGCATCACCCCGTCAGGCCTTCACCCCGTCAGGCCGTCGGGCTCTCAGACCGTCAGACCGTCACGGCACGATGGCGCTGGGCACCCCGGCGAGCGCACGGGAGGCGTCGATGTCGGAGCTCGTCTCCCGCCGGCACGCGTCCTCATAGACGGCGAGGAGCTTGTCGACGCTCGCGTCCCAGCTGTGGTCCTGAGCGTGGCGGGCGGCGCGGCGGCCCAGTTCATCGATGCGTGGCGGGTCGTCGAGCAATGCGGCGAGCTCCTGCGCCCACGTCGCCGGGTCGTGGCCGTCGACGAGGACGCCGCCGTCTCCGACGGCCGCCGGCAGCCCACCGACCGCCGCGGCCACGACGGGCGTGCCGGAGGCGGACGCCTCGATCGCGACGAGCCCGAACGACTCGCTGTGCGACGGCACCGCGACGACATCCGTCGCATGGAACCAGGTGACGAGTTCGCGCCGCGAGACGGGCGGCACGAAGTCGACGACGTCCTTGACGCCCAGCTCGCGCGCGAGCGCCTGCAGCGCGAGGGGCTTGTCGAGGCCTGAGCCCGACGGCCCGCCGACGATGACGAGTCGCAGCTTCTCGCGGCGCCACGGGGCGTCCTCGATCATGCGAGCGACGGCACGCACGAGGACGTCGGGCGCCTTGAGCGGCTGGATGCGGCCGACGAAGAGGACGACGTCAGCGTCCTCCTCGAAACCGAGTTCCGCTCGCGCAGCGTGACGTTCGGCGACGATGTCCTCGCCCGCGCTGAACACGTCGAGGTCGACGCCGGGGGTGACGACGGTGACCCTCGCCGGGTCGGCTCCGTAGAGGTCGATGAGTTCCCGGGCCTCGCCGGGGGTGTTGGCGACGAGCGTCGTGGCCGCGTCGACGACCTGCTCCTCACCGATCTCGCGCCCCGCCGGCTCGGGAGTGTCGCCCGCGGCGAGCTGACTGTTCTTGACCCTCGCCATCGTGTGCATCGTGTGGATGAGAGGCACCCGCCACCGGTCGGCCGCGAGCCACCCGACCTGGCCGGAGAGCCAGTAGTGGGAATGCACGAGGTCGTAGTACCCCTCCGGCTTCGACGCGCCGACCCGCATCATGCCGGCCGCGAACGCGCACAGCTGGCCCGGCAGATCGTCCTTGCCGAGCCCCTCGTACGGCCCGGCGGCGATGTGGTGGACGGTTACGCCGGGCGCCAGTTCGACCTGCTCACCCACGGACGCGCTCGTGCGCCGCGTGAAGATGTCGACGGCGACGCCGCGTTGCGCGAGCCGCTTCGCCGTCTCGACGACGTAGACGTTGAGGCCGCCCGCGTCACCCGTCCCGGGCTGCGACAGCGGTGAGGTGTGGACGCTCACCATGGCGACGTGCTTGACCTCGCGCTCAGGAGCCTCACCGGACGCCGAGGTGGCCGGACTCGTCGTTCCTCCGCGCCCGTCCGACGGTGCGGCGGAGGCGCTCCGCGGCCCCGGCCGGGCAGCTGCATCGTTCACGTCGGATTCGTCCACGACATCGGCAACGGTAGATTCGCCACGTGCATTCCCGACCCGTCGGCGCCGTCACCCGCGGCACGACCAACGCCAACCGGCTGCGCCGCCAGGACCGGTGGCTGGCGGGGCCGCAGGCCTGGCGCCTGCGCCGCTCGGAGGGCCCGCCCGTTGTCGTCGATCTCGGGTACGGCGCCTCCCCCACCACCGCCGTCGAATTGCACACGCGGCTGCGCGCGGCGCGCCGCGACGTGCGCACCGTCGGCATCGAGATCGAACCGAGCCGCGTCGAGATGGGCCGCCGACTCCTCGCGCGCACACCGCTCGAGGGGTTGAGCTTTGCCCGCGGCGGTTTCGAGGTGCCGCTACCGGGCGGCGAGCGCCCTGTCATCGTGCGGGCCGCGAACGTGCTGCGTCAGTACGACGAGAGCGGGGTGGCCGACGCCTGGGCGCACGTGCTCGAGCGGTTGGCGCCGGGCGGGCTGCTGCTCGACGGCACGTGTGACGAGCTGGGGCGCCGCTCGACGTGGGTGGCGCTCGAGGCGAGCGGGCCCGTCAGCCTCACGCTCTCCTACCGCCTCGCGGGCCTCGCCGACCCCGCGGACATCGCCCCGAGGCTCGTCAAGGCCCTCATCCACCGCAACGTGCCCGGCGAGCGCATCCATGACTACCTCGCTGCACTGTCACACCACTGGACGCTCAGTGCGCCGCTGGCGCCGCACGGGGCTCGTCAGCGGTTCATCGCGACGGCCCGCGCGATGCGGGCGTCGGGCTGGCCGCTGCTCGACGACGTCCACCGCTGGCGCCTCGGCGAGATCACCGTCGCCTGGGCAGCCGTGGCACCCGCGGACGACGGCGCCCGCATCACTCGTCGTTGAGCGTCGCGACGAACAACCTCGCGCCCCGCTCACCGGTGACGCGCGCCGGTGGGTCGCCCGCCGGCCACCACGCGCACTCCAGGGGCCCGAGCACGAGACGCTCGTCGGCGCACTCGACGCTGACGGGCGCATCGAGCGCGAGCAGGAGACCGGGCGCGCCGTGGGCGGGCACGTCAAGGGGCTCACTCTCGGGTCGAAGCTCCCACAGCGCGAAGTGCGGCACCTCGGAGTGGTACCGCGACATCCCGGGCTGCGGGCGCCGGGGTTCGTCCGCCGTCACGGGCGTCGACACGTCGACGATGGCGAGCAGTTCGGCGACGTCGACCTTCTTCGGCGTCAACCCGCCGCGGACGACGTTGTCCGAGTTCGCGAGGATCTCGACGCTCGTGCCGCGGACGAAGGAATGCAGGACGCCGGCGCCGATGAAGTAGCTGCGCCCGGGCGTCATGAGGTGGTGCTGCATTGTGAGCAGGACGACGACGCCGATGTCGCCCGGAAACTGCTCGTGCACGGTGAGGACCGTGCGCAGGGCGCGCGCCTCGGCGTCGTCCTCGATCGTCTTGACGACGCTCTCGAGCGCCGCGACGACCTCCTGCACGAACGGGCCCTGACGCTCCGTCTCGAGCGTGAGGATCATGCTGAGCAGCGCGTGCTCGGGACGCTCGGTGCCGCGCGCGGCGTCGATCATCGCCTCGAGGCTCACGAGGCCGAGCACGCGGAGGCGCTCCTGCACCTGCGCGAAAGGCAACGAGCCGGCGAACGCCTCGCTCTCGACGAGGGGGATCCACGCCTCCGGCTTCGGCCACGCATCGGAGTAGGTGCCCTCCGGCGCCGACGCCGCGCGACTCGCGTCCGGGTGCGCCTGGATGGACAGTGCCTTGTCGGCCGCGAGGATCTTGAGCAGGAACGGCAGACGGTCGCCGAAACGCTCACGCGAGCGGGCACCGAGATGGTGGGCGTGGTCGCTCGCGATGTGCTCGTCGAGGCCGCAGCGACGTCCCCCATGATCGAACGTGCCAGGCCCCGCTTCGTGGGCCCCCACCCACAGCTCGGCCTCGGGTTTCTCGCTCGGCGCGCGCCCGGCGAGGCTCGCCAACGCCTCACGCGAACCCCACGCGTAATCCTTGATGGCCGGCTCGAACTTCAGCACGGTGCCCCCTGCCCCACTGCACCCATGACGGGCGTCATCGTATGTCGTCGGCGGGAGGGTCGAAGAACTCCCCCACGACCTCCCGCACCCGCGCGCGGTGCCCCCACAGCAGCCCGTGCTCGTCGAAGACCTCGAGACGCGCGTTCGGCAGATGCTGCGCGAGACGCTCGGCCGAGCTCACCGGGTGCACCTCGTCGCCGCGCTGGGCGAGGATGAGCACGGGCAGCTCGAGGCTGCGCAGCGCCTCGACGTCGGCGACCGGGACGGCGTGCGGCATGTCGCGCAACGCCTCGGCCATGCCGGGGCGCAGGAACACCTCGGTCTGCTGATCGACCCAGGCCTGCGCCGCGTCACTTCCACGCGCCGACGCCGGCAGCTCGCGCTCCAGCTGGGCACGGATCGTGGCGGCGTCGCCGTCACGCGAGGCCTGCGCCATCGCCTCGTAGCGCACGAGGCCCACGCTGTTGCGCGGCGAGTCGACGACGGCGGGGATCACGAGGACGACCCGCTCGAAGCGTCGTGGGTCGCGCAGCAGGACGCGCAGGATCGAACCGGCACCCATCGAAACACCCAGCGCCCGCGTCGCCGCGACATGGTCGCTGACGGCCAGGAGTTCGTCGGCGGTGTGGTCGTAGTCCCACCCGTCGAACGCCGGCGCCGAGCGGCCGTGCGAACGGAAGTGGAAGAAGACGCGCGTGCCCGAGACGCCCGAGGCGTACGGACGCGTCGAGGGGATGGAGGCGCCCATGCCGTGCGCGAACACCGTCACCGGCTCCCCGCGACCGGAGCGCACCACCTCGAGCGGGCCGCTCGGGCCGTCGACGAAATCAGCAGCCACCGCGGATCACCAGGGGCCGTACGGGCCGTTGGAATTCGGCTTGTTCGGTCGGACGATGGGTCGGACGTCGGCGAGGAACACCCCGGCGGCGACGATGCCGATGATGCCCGGCAGGCTGACGGGCCGCAGCAGCGAGATGAAACCGAGCAGGACGGCGACCGCCGTGATCGCCAACCACGCGGGCTTCGAGAGCTTGCCGTGCACCTGATACATGATCGCCGAACCGCGCGCGGCCTCGATGAGCGCGAAGATCTCGACGCCGAGCACGATGACGCCCAGCGCCACCATCGCGTACGCCTGGATCTGAGAGATGACCTCCATGCCTCCAGCCTAGGCGAGAGGTCCGACAACCCGCGCCGGACGGGGCGTTCTCGAGGTGGCGGCCGGGGACGTCGCTCTCACACTTCGACGACGACGGTGAACGGCCCGTCGTTGACGAGGCTCACACGCATGTCAGCGCCGAAGCGGCCCGTCGCCACGCGCAACCCCTCGCCGCGCAGCGCCGCCACGACGGCGTCGACGAGCGGTTCCGCGACCTCACCCGGCGCAGCCGCTCCCCACGACGGGCGCCGACCCTTGCGCGTGTCGCCGTACACCGTGAACTGGCTGACGACGAGCAGGCGGGTGCACGCCTCACCTGTCTCGAGGTCGCCCGCGTGCAGGTCGCTGACGCTTACCTCCCCGGGCATGATGCGCAACCCGGCGATCTTGCGCGCCATCGCCGCGACCTGGGCGCCGCCGTCGTCATGGGTGGCGCCGAGCAGGACGACGACGCCCGGCGCGTCGAGCCGGCCGACGACCTCGCCCGCGACGCTGACGCTCCCCTCGAGCGCTCGCTGCAGGACGGCCCTCATCCGTGCGTCGCCGCGAGCGAACCCGTCGTGGGCTCCGGCAGCACGGCCGTGACAGCGCCCACGGGCTCACCGTGGCCGAGGATCGGTGCCGACGCGAGATCGTCCAGTACCGGCGCGTCCACCCCCATCGTCCGCAGGATCGCCGCAGCCACGACGGGGCGCACGCGCTGGGAGCCGTCGGCGATCTTGACGCTGACGCCGCGTCCGTCGGCGAGGCCGATCGCGTAGACGGCCTCCGCCCCGTCCTTCGCGATGAGGCCGTCGACGCCCTCGACGAGTTTCGTGACGTCGCGGCGTGTGCCCCCGAGGTAGCGCGGCGCGGCGCGCATCGCGTCGGCCACCCGCGCCTCTGCGCTGCCGGGCGCCGCCGCGGCAAGTCGCCCGAAGGCACGCGCCAGCCCGGCCATGCTCAGCGTCATGACGGGAGCACCACAACCGTCCACGCCAGTCGCCTCGACGGTGTCGTCGGCGATCTGCTCGAGCGTGGTGGCCATGAGTCGCTGCAGCGGGTGGTCGACGTCGCGGTACGTCGTCGTGTCCCAGCCGTTGACGACGCACGTCGCGAGCATGCCGGCGTGCTTGCCGGAGCAGTTCTGGGCCAGCGACTCGGGCTCGCGGCCCTCACGCAGCCACTGGCGACGATCGACGTCGTCGTACGGCAGGTCGGGGGTGTTCTGCAGGTCCTCGACGCTCAGGCCGTGCCGTTCGAGGATGCTGCGCACCCCCTCGAGGTGGAAGCGCTCACCCGAGTGGCTCGAGCACACGAGCGCGAGCAGCTGCGGCGGCAGATCGAGGCCGGCACCCACCATCGCGAGCGCCTGCAACGGTTTGTTCGACGAGCGAGGATAGATGACGGCGTCCGGCTCGCCCCACGCGGCCTGAACGGCCCCCTCGGCAGTGGTGACGCACGCGAGCGCACGGTGGACGGACTCGACGAAACCCGAGCGGTCGACGCGGGCCATGACCGGCGCCCCGGCGAGCATTGCGGTGATCTGATCAGCGGTGGGCGAACTCATGCTCCGACCTTACGGGCTGGCGCGGGCATGACGAAGGCCCGTCACTCCCCCAGGGAGCGGCGGGCCTTCGTCTGCGACTAGCCGAGGCTAGATACGGTCAACCTCAGTGGTTGTCCTTCACGTCGCGAACCTTGTCCTTGGCCTTGTCGGCGAAGGAGCGGTCGTCACCGTCGCGGACGCCGTCGGTGCCACGGACATCGTCGGTGCCACGCGTGCCCTCGACTCCGTTCTCGACGCGGACCTCTTCGTGACCGACCTCCGCCTGGACGCGCTGCGTCTCCTGGACCTGGTCGACGTCGAGGCCGACGCGCTCCGTGGCGACGGTCTCCTTGTCGACGACCGGTCGCTCCTCGTGCAGCGTCACCGTCTGCGTCTCCTCGCCGAGCTGGACGTTGCCGTCGACGCGCTCGTTGACGGGCTCACGGGTCACGTGAACCTCTTCGCGGGTGACGGGGACGTCGACCTGCTGCTGCTCGGTGACGACGTACTTGCGCAGGCGAGCCTTGCCGGCCTCACGACGCTCCTTGGCGACGTTGAGGCGCTCCTCGTGAAGAACGACGCCGTTCTCGTCGCGCTCGAGGTTGCGCTCGTCACGCTCGACGCGACGCTCGTCGTGCTCTTCCTTGCGGAACTCGTGGTCGGCGCGAGCCTCGTCGACGTGACCCTCCACTCGGTCCTTGGCGTCGTGGTCGTGGTGACCGGCGGCGTAACCGGCGGTTCCGGCCGTGCCGGCGGCAGCGGCGTCGCGGCCGTCGAAGTCACGACGGTCACCGTCGTGCGTCGTGCCAGCGTTCGACAGGCCGTAGTAGCGGTAGAGCGCCTCTTCCTGCTCGACGTCGAGGTGCTTGTCAGCGTCCTGACGCGGGGCGTCCTTGATCTTGGCCTTCGTGTAGGGGAGGTGCAGGTCCTCACCCTCGACGCGGGCGCCCTCGAGCGGGACGAAGGACTCGGAGGTACCGAACAGGCCCGTGTTTACCGTGACCCAGGCGGGCTGGCTCGTCTGGTCGTCCAGGTAGACCTCGCCGACCGAACCGATCTTGTCGCCGTCGCTGTCGTAGGCCTTGCCGGATCGGGTGGCCAGAACGTCGTCAACGGAAAGCATTTTCGTTCTCCTTCGTGATGGCGGATGCACGCCGATCCGACCGGATTCGCATCCGTCCAGGTCGCCGTGCGGCTTGGCATCAGCCGATCATTTTTCCTGGCCGCTGTCACCACCCCCGGCCGCGAAAGGGGTCTGGACAGGATGCAACCTGGGGGTCTCCTCCGCGTCACCCGCCCCCCGGATCTCACCCGTGGGAGTGGACCCTGACACGCTTCAGGGCCATTTAGCGGCCTCATGGGGGTGAGAGCTCCACCCCTATGGCCAATACAGACATCCGCTACCCATCAGTTTTGTGACATGAATCACATTTTGTGCATCCTGTCCCGGTAGACTCATCTGAGACCCTGCACGGTCAGGACCCCTTGACCCCGCCCCGAGCATCACGGCCGCGAACACTCAGGGCGCGACGATGACGGTCTGCGCGGCGGCCACCCCGCCGATCAACAGCGGCGCGTCGGCCGGGGTAGAGCGCTTGAGCACGACGAGGCCGATCGGCCCGTCGATGTGGTGACGCGCCACTGACGTCAGCCGACCCGCAGCACGGGGGGCTCCGGGCACCATGACCTCGGCGCCGACCTCGGGAAGCGTGTGGTCGCTGCCGTCGAGATGGACGAACGCCAACCGCCGCGGCGGGCGACCCAGGTTGTGGACGCGGGCGACGGTCTCCTGCCCCCGGTAGCACCCCTTCTGCAGATGCACGGCGCTGCGCAGCCAGTCGAGCTCGTGCGGAATGGTCCGGTGGTCGACCTCGAGCAGCCCGTCAGGACGCCAGGCCGCGACGCGCAGCGCCTCCGCGGCCCACAGACCCGCCGGCTGAGCCTTGGCGAAGACCGCCTCGAACCGCTCGCGCGGCACGATGAGTTCGCGCCACCGACGCTCCGAACCAGGGTGCTGCGCGCTCGGACCGTACGCCGCGCTCATGGGGCCGAGCGCCGGCCACGGGTCACGCCAGGCGATGACGCCGGTCTCCCGCACCTGCTCGGGGGTCGACTCCTCGTCGTTCACCTCACCGATGACTGCGTGTTCGTCGGAGACGTCTGCCACCTCGACGCGCAGCATGAACTGCATGCGTCGCAGCCATGCGGCCAATTCGGCGCTGCGACCGGGATCGGTCGTCAGCCACGTCGCCTCGCCGTCGTCGACGACGTGCAGGGCGAACTCGACGTGCCCGTGCGGGCTGAGCACGAGCGTCTCCGTCGAGGTGAACGGCGCCAGGTCGGCGAGGTGCTGCGTCGTCATCGAGTGCAGCCAGGAGAGGCGGTCGGGGCCGGCGACCCGCACGACGCCGCGGGCCGACAGGTCGACGTGAGCCCGGCCCTGCTCGAGCGCGCGCTGCTCCGCGAGCGGGTTGCCGTAGTGGGCGGGCACCGACGCCCAGACGCCGTCGGCCGCCACGGCGCCGGGCAGGTCGAGGGACGGCGAGCGGTCACCCGTGTGGGCCGCATCATGCTGCGACGCGGGGGCGTTCGCCGTCGCGCCGACATGGGCGGCGTCGACGGTGTCCGGATTCATGGCCCGATCCGCGTCCGAGACCTCAGGGGGCAGGGGCTGCATATCACTCACCGCACCACCGTACGCGTGGGTCCGCGCGGCTCCCAGGTGAGCCTCGGTCGGCCCACCTATGCTGGGGCCATGTCAGACGAGACCTCGATGCCGCACGCCGACGACGCGCCCGGCACCCCGGGCCCTTCGCCCCACGACGGCACGAGCGCGACGGGCGAGACGAGCGACGGCGCCCGCTCTCGCGCGACGAAGGCCCCCGGCCGGCGACGGAGGCGTAGCAAGCTGCGTGTCCTGCTCTACACGCTGCTCGCGCTGCTGCTCATCGTCGCCCTCGTCATCGGCGGGTTCTTCCTGTACCTCAAGTACGTGTTCGACTCGAACGTCTCGCGCGAGAAGCTCCTGCCGAGCTCGAACGTGACGCGAGACGCCGCGGCCGGGGACGCCCAGAACATCCTGTTGCTCGGCTCGGACAGCCGTAACACGAGCCTGCGTGACGGAAGCCGTTCCGACGTCATCCAGCTCGTCCACATCAGCAACGACCGCAAGCGGGTCTCCGTCGTGCACTTCCCGCGCGACTACTACGTCGACATCCCGGGCCACGGCAAGAACAAGATCAACGCCGCCTACGCGTACGGCGGCCCGACCCTGCTCATCCAGACGATCGAGAAGGCGACGAACGTCCACATCGATCACGTCGCGCAGATCGGGTTCAAGGGCTTCGAGAAGCTCACCGACGACATGGGCGGCGTCGACATCTACGTGCCGCAGGCCTTCGACGAGAAGGGATACGGCAGCTGGTCCAAGGGCATGAACCACATGAACGGCACGCAGGCCCGCCACTACGTCCAGGAGCGTCACCAGCTCAAGAACGGCGACATCGACCGTGGCAAGAACCAGCAGGCCTGGATTCTCGCCATGTTCAAGAGGGCCAAGACCCAGGGCGTCCTGACCAACCCGGTGACCATCACCAAGCTCGTCGGCGACATCTCCGACAACTTGGCCGTCGACGACGGATTCACCTCTGGGTACATGACGAGCCTCGCCTACAGCCTGCGCGACCTCGACACGCAGAACATCACCTTCTACACGGCGCCGTACACCGGTTTCGGCAACGAGGGCGCCGCAGGATCGGTCGACTACGTCGATGAGGCGGGCCTCGAGAAGCTGAGCGACGGCCTGCGCAAGGACGACATGTCCGGCGTCCCGAACGGACGCGTGGGCGCTGCGAGCTGAGGCCCAGGACGCGGAAAGCCCCCGCGCGCGGCTCGATCGAGAGGCACGTCACCGGATAGCCTGGTGCCGTGCCTTTCGAACTTGATGTCAACATGCCCATCGAACTCGCCCCCCTTGCCTGGCTCGTCGGCCGCTGGGAGGGCGCCGGTGTCATCGGCTACCCCGGCATGGAGTCGGCCAACTTCGGCCAGGAACTCGTCGTCAGCCACGACGAGCGCCCCTTCCTCGAGTGGCACTCGCGCATGTGGAAGCTTGACGAGCAGGGCAACAAGACGGACGCCATCGACACGGAGTTCGGCTACTGGCGCCCGCTGGAGAACAACGAGGTCGAGTTCATGGTGACGCACCCGAGCGGCATCGTGGAGATGTACTACGGCAACACCTCCCCCGCGAAGATCGAACTGCGCACCGACGGCGTCATCCGCTCGCCGCAGGCGCCCGAGTACACGGCCGGCGCGCGCATGCTCGGCTACGTCAACTCCAACCTCATGTGGGCCTACGACGCGGCGCTCAACGGCGAACCGCTGCAGAGCTACGCCTCGGCCGAGCTCAAGCGCGTCGACTGACGTTCTGCGCTCCTGCCTGACGCGCCGATGGGCGCCGCTCCCCTCACCGGGCGCGGCGCCCATCGGCGTTCGGGGTGGTTCGAGCGGCAATCGTTTCGAGCGGCAACCGTGCCGACGACCCGGTGCGGACAACCGGGCTGCGGGCGATCAGACGAGACGCGCCACCGCGACGGGCACGAGGCCACAGACGAGGACGCACGCACACCCCGCGGCGATCTGCGCCCGCGTGTGGGCGGACGTCGCGAGCGTCACCGTCGTACGCAGGCACGCCCATGACAACAGGCCCGCCGCGCCACCAGCCAGGGCGGCCGACGAGACCGATGCGCCCGCGATGACGGCGCCGCACCCGGCGATCGCGCCGAGCATGCACTGCGCCGCACCCAGTTCGAGGCGCCGTGACGTCGCCCCCGCCACGCCGTCGAGGACGCTGCCGACGAGCGTCGCGAGGCCTGTGGCGAGCATGAGGTGACGCGTCTGCGACGAGTCGGCGGCGTCGATGAAGTAGGCGCCGGCCCCGAGCACGCCGAGGCCGAGCGCCGTCCCGGCGAGCGTCATGACGAGGCGCGGACGCCCGTCCTGGCGCAGCAGTTGGTGCAGGAAGCTCGCGATGAGACCGACGCACAGGACGGCACCGGCCCACCGCGTGCGGTCTCCGACATCGCTGGCAAGCATCGTGACGGCGAGGGCGGCGGCGGTGCCCACGAGCACCGAGGAGGTGCCGCGCGGGCTCGGCAGATCGACGAGGCGCGGCCACCCACAAGCGAGTCCGCACCCGAGTACCACGAAGACGAGCGCAATCAGCGTCACCGGCGTGAAGGACGCCGCGCAGATCGCGGCGGACGCAACAGCTCCGGCGCACGCGCCGGAGGCGCGCATCGACGGCGTCGGTGGTTTGGCGGAGCTCACGCGCCCATCCTCGCATCCCGCGCGCCGGCGCTCATCCCCTGACGGCTCATCCCCCGACGAACGGGGGCAGCACCTCGACGACGTCTGCCGGCTCGAACGAGGCGTCATCGGCGAGGCGACGGCCGCCGTGCAGCAGGCTGCAGCGTGCGAGCACGGCCTCGATGTCGGGGTGGGCCCGCATGATGAGCGCGCGTACGTCGCGGCCGGTGAGCTCGGGGCTCTGGGGCGCCTCACCCACCGCGAGCGGCAGGTTCTCCTCGTCGCACCCGGCGGCCTGCGCCGCACCCGCCCAGTAGCGCACCCGCACACTTGGGCGAGCGTCCACGTCTGTCGTCATCCGATGTTCCATCCTTCGACCATGCTCCTGCAGCCTCTCCACGCTAACCGTAGTCTTGACGCGTGGCGCACCTCCTGCTTCTGACGACGGCTCGCGGCGCGAGCGTCGAGGTGCTTCCTGCTCTGGGGCTGCTGAGCCACCGGGTGCGCGTGAGCACGCCCGACCCGGATCGGCTCGCCGCTCCGCTCGACGCCGACGTCGTCATCGTCGACGCGCGCACCGACCTCGTCGCGATGCGCGGCGTCACCCGCATGGTCGAGGCCGCGTGGCCGGGTACGCCCGTCCTGGCCATCTTCACCGAGGGCGGCCTCGTCGCACTGACCCCCGAGTGGTTGATCAGCGACGTGGTCCTCGATGTCGCGGGCCCTGCCGAGGTCGACGCCCGCATCCGTCTAGCTCTGGCCCGCGCCGGTTCGCAGCCCGACGAGGCGAACACGCAGATCACCGCCGGCGACCTCGTCATCGACGAGGAGTCGTACTCGGCGCGGGTGCGTGGGCGGTCGCTCGACCTCACCTACAAGGAGTTCGAGCTGCTCAAGCACCTCGCGCAGCACCCGGGGCGGGTCTTCACCCGCGCGCAGTTGCTGCAGGAGGTCTGGGGCTACGACTACTACGGCGGCACGCGTACCGTCGACGTCCACGTGCGGCGGTTGCGGGCCAAGCTCGGAGCCGAGCACGAGACGTCGATCGGCACGGTCCGCAACGTCGGGTACCGCTTCGTCGATGGTGGCGTGAACGGCGCGTGACGCTTCCGTCCGGCCGACGCGAGCAGCGCTCCCGGCGCGATCTTGGCTTCTGAATCTCCCGTCGTTCCGCGGTTGTCACCCGTGCGCGCTAGCGTGAACGCCATGAAGATCGACGCACAGAACCTCGACGTCCACCCGGCCCGCCCCGACGAGGTCGACGCCGTGCTGGCGCTCGCGCGCTCCGCGGCGAAGAGCGACGGGGTGGCCGCCCTCAACGAGGAGTCGCTGTTCGCGCTCGAGCGCCTCGCGCCACCGGCCCGCATCCTCGTCGCCTCCCGGGAGGGCTCACCGGTCGGCGTGCTCGTCGACGCGCAGTCAGATGCAAGCGGATGCGATCTCGTGACGGCGCCCGACGCCCGCCGCGCGGGTGTCGCACGGGCTCTGCTCGTGGCCCTGGACGAGTCCAGGAGCGATACTGCGACGCCCGTACGCCTTTGGGCCCACGGCGATCTGCCCGCTGCCCAGGCGTTCGCCGCGAGCCTCGGTGCGCGCAAGGCGCGCGAGCTGTGGCGCATGACGCGTCCGCTCACCGCCGACGAGACGTTCGACGTCGCCCTCCCCGCGGGCCTGGTCGCGCGCGGTTACGACGGCAGCGAGCGCGAGGCGCAGGCCTGGGTCGATCTCAACGCGCGCGCCTTCGCGCATCACCCCGAACAGGGGCGCATGACGCTCGCCGACTTCCGCGAGCGCGAGGCGCAGGAGTGGTTCGACCCGGCGGGTCTGATCCTCGTGTGGGACGAGGCGAGCGGAAAGCTCGTCGCCTCACACTGGACGAAGCACGAGACGGGCGACGAGGCCGGCGAGGTGTACGTCGTCGCGGTCGCACCCGAGTGTCAAGGACGAGGCATCGCCGGGCCGCTCACTGCCCTCGGCCTGGCTCACCTGCGTGACGCGGGGGCGAGCAGTGTCGAGCTCTACGTCGAGGGCGACAACGAACCGGCCAAGGCCACCTACGCGCGGCGTGGGTTCGTCCGCGCTGCCCACGACGTGATGTACGTCCACACGCCTGCCCGGGCGATGTGAAGATAGAGCCATGAGCACTGCGCCCAAGACCGCCGCCTCCAAAGAACCGCAGGATGCGGGCCGCGACGACGACTCGGCGCCCGAGACCACTCCCTCGTCTCCGTCGACGGCCGTCGCCCGGTTCAAGCCACGCGCGGCCTCTCGTCCGCGCAACGTCGCGCGCTCGGCGGCCACGACGGAGAAGGCGAAGTCGACGAAGACCGCCTCTGCTGACGAGCCGGAGCTGCCCGCAGACCGTTTCCTCGACCGCGAGATGTCGTGGCTGCAGTTCAACGAGCGCGTCCTGCAGCTGTCGACCGACCCGAACGTGCCGCTGCTCGAGCGCGCCCGCTTCCTGTCGATCTTCTCCTCGAACCTCGACGAGTTCTTCATGGTGCGTGTGGCGGGCCTCAAGCGCCGCATCGCCGCCGGCCTCGCGGTGCGCTCGGCGTCCGGTCTCGAACCGCGTGAGCTGCTCGACGACCTGACGCGTGCCTCGCACGACCTCATGGATCTGCACGCCGGCATCTTCCAGCGCCAGGTCCGCCCGGCCCTGGAGGAGGAGGGCATCCGCCTGCTCAAGCTCTCGCAGCTGACGGACGCGGACCGTGACTACCTGGGCACCTACTTCGGGGCGCAGGTCTACCCCGTCCTCACCCCGCTGGCCGTCGACCCGGCGCATCCTTTCCCATACATCTCGGGCCTGTCGGTCAACCTCGCGGTGCTGCTCATCGACCCCAAGACGGGCCGCGAGCACTTCGCTCGCGTGAAGGTGCCGCCGTTGCTGCCACGCATGGTCAAGCTGCCGACTGGCGAAGGCGAGGACCCGCTGTACGACGCGCGCTTCGTCACCCTCGAGGACGTCATCGCCGAGCATCTCGACGTGCTGTTCCCCGGCATGGAGGTGCACGAGCAATTCACCTTCCGCGTCACGCGCAACGAGGATCTCGAGGTCGAGGAGGACGACGCCGAGAACCTGCTCACCGCCCTCGAGAAGGAGCTGACGCGACGCCGTTTCGGCGCGGCGGTGCGTCTCGAGGTCGCCGACGACATGGACGATCACGTCCTCGACCTGCTGACGCGTGAGCTGGGCGTCAGCGACGACGAGGTCTTCCGCCTGCCCGAGCCGCTCGACCTGCGCGGCCTCGGTGACATCGCCGATCTCGACCGCAGCGAGCTGCAGTGGCCGCGGTTCATGCCGAAGACCCACCCGCTGCTCGCGCCGGTGGAGCGCTCAGAGGCCCCCGACATCCTCGGCGCGATGCGTTCGAGCGACATCCTGCTGCACCACCCCTACGACTCGTTCTCGACGTCGGTGCAGGCGTTCGTCGAGCAGGCCGCAGCCGACCCGGACGTGCTCGCCATCAAGCAGACGCTGTACCGCACGAGCGGCAACTCGCCGATCATCTCGGCACTCATCGACGCAGCGCAGGCCGGCAAGCAGGTGCTCGCCGTCGTCGAGATCAAGGCGCGCTTCGACGAGGAGAACAACATCACGTGGGCGCGCAAGCTCGAGCGCGCGGGCGTGCACGTCGTCTACGGCATGGTCGGGCTCAAGACGCACGCGAAGCTGTGCCTCGTCGTGCGGCATGAGGGCGACGGCATCCGCCGCTACTGCCACGTCGGCACCGGCAACTACAACCCCAAGACGGCTCGTCTCTACGAGGACCTCGGGCTGCTCACGACCGACCCCGACGTGGGCGAGGATCTGGGCCGGCTGTTCAACCAGCTGTCGGGCATGGCGCCGCGCGCCAAGTTCAAGCGCCTTCTCGTGGCGCCGCGTTCGGTGCGTTCCGGTCTGATCGAGCAGATCGACCGGTGCATCGAGGCGGCCAGGGCCGGCAAGGCCTCGAGCGTGTCACTCAAGGTCAACTCCATCGTCGACGAGCAGATCATCGACGCCTGCTACCGCGCCTCGCAGGCCGGGGTGAAGGTCAACGTCCTCGTGCGCGGCATCTCCGCGCTGCGTCCGGGCGTACCCGGGCTGAGCGAGAACATCGAGGTGCGCTCGATCCTCGGGCGCTTCCTCGAGCACAGCCGTGTGTTCGTCTTCGACGTCGAAGGCCAGGAGCCGATCGCCTACATCGGCAGCGCCGACATGATGCACCGCAACCTCGACCGCCGCGTCGAAGCCCTCGTGCGGCTGACGGACGAGCGTCAGGTCGCCACGGTCGTCGACCTCGTCGCCACCGGCATGAGCCCGCAGACCTCGTCGTGGCGTCTCGACGCCGAGGGCCGCTGGATCCGGGAGAACCTCACGCCCGACGGCGCGCCGAAGAACGACTACCAGGCCGATCTGATCGAGGCGTACTCGAAGCGTCGTCGCAAGGCCCGCCGGCGGTGACGCGCGGCAAGAACCCCGAGCTGGTGCCTGCTGCCGGGGCGCTCGTGTGGCGCCGCCGCCGCAGCGGCATCGAGGTGGCGCTCGTGCACCGTTCGCGCTATGACGACTGGTCGTGGCCGAAGGGCAAGCTCGACCCCGGTGAGACGTTCGCTCAGGCCGCTGCGCGTGAGGTGCTCGAGGAGACGGGGCTGCGGGTGCGTCTCGGCATCCCCCTGCCCGAGCTCGTCTACGGCCTCGACAACGGCGCGACGAAGCTCGTCCGGTACTGGGCCGCCCAGGTCGTCGGCGGCAGCGGAGTGCTCGAGCACGAGGTCGACGAGGTGCGCTGGCTCGACGTCGAGACGGCTCGACGAACGCTCACCTACGCACGCGATCGCATCCCCCTCGACGCCCTGCTCGAAGCCGAGCGTGACGGCCGCCTCGAGACGTGGCCGCTGCTGCTCGTGCGTCACGCCCATGCCCAGGCGCGCGCCGCGTATCGGGGTGACGACGACGCCCGCCGCCCGCTGAGCGTGCGCGGCCGCGCACGGGCCGCTGCGCTCGTCCCCGTCCTCGGCGCGTGGGCTCCTGAGCGCGTCGTGTCGTCGTCGTCGACGCGGTGCGTGCAGACGGTCAAGCCGTTCACGTCCGCGAGCGGGACGCGGTTGCAGACGAAGAGCGCGCTGTCGGAGGAGACCTTCGCCGCTCGTCCCGAGAAGGCGGCCCGCCAGTTGACGCGCGCCCTCGAGCGCGCCGATGCGACGGCGTTGTGCACTCACCGCCCCCTCATCCCCGATCTCGTCGCGGGGTTGTCCGCACTCGCGCCGACCGGGTCGGCGACGCGTCGCTGCCTCGGCCACATCAAGGCGCACGGGATGGACAAGGGCGAGGTGCTCGTCTGTCAGGTCCTCGGTGGCGGCCAGGAGGCGCAGATCGTCTCGGTGGAGCGTTTGCGCACCCCACCCCGGGAACGCTGAGCACCGATTTCGACCGGCAATCTCCCACTGCCCCAAGGCCTCTCACACCCCTCAGACTGCGTTCACTCAACGTTTACCTCGAAGGGGGATTCGCGACACGTGAACGACCTAGGTTCCAAGCGTCCAGGCACGTGCCCGGAAATACTTTGTGACGAGAGGTCTGTATCCCGTGAAGATCACGAGCATCGCCCGCATCTCCGGCGTCGCGCTGGCCAGCGCCCTTGCCCTGTCCGCCTGTGGCAGCGAGTCGTCTGACTCCGCCACCGACGGCGCCAAGTCCGCAGGCTCCAGCGCGACGGACGCCGCCAAGTCCGGCGGCGACTCGGGTTCGGCCGACTGCGGCAAGAAGGACCTGAAGGCCGAGGGTTCCTCCGCCCAGGACAACGCGATCCAGGACGCCATCGAGAAGTACGGCAAGACCTGCGACAACAACGTCACGTACAACGCGACCGGTTCCGGCAACGGCATCAAGCAGTTCATCGCCGGCCAGGTCAACTTCGCCGGCTCCGACTCCGCGCTCAAGACGAAGCCGAAGGACGGCAAGATCGAGACCGACGAGGCCAAGACGGCCTGCGGTTCCGAGGCCTGGAACATTCCGATGGTGACCGGCCCGATCGCCGTCTCGTACAACCTGAAGGACGTCAAGGACCCGATCACGCTGACGCCGGCCGTCCTCGCCGACATCTTCAACGGCAAGATCACGAAGTGGAACGACCCGGCGATCGCCGCGGTCAACAAGGGCGTCACCCTGCCGGCCAAGGACATCAAGGTCTTCTTCCGCTCGGACGAGTCGGGCACGACGGAGAACTTCACGAAGTACCTCGCCGCCTCCGCGAAGGACAAGTGGACGGCCGAGCCCGGCAAGAAGTGGACGGGCAAGGGCGAGGGCAAGGCCAAGACGGCCGGCGTGACCTCGTCCGTGAAGTCGACCGACGGTGGCATCACGTACGCCGAGTGGTCGGCCGCGAAGGACAACGAGCTGCAGGTCGCGAAGATCGACAACGGCGCGGGCGCCGTCGAGCTGACCGGCGCCTCGGCGTCCAAGGCCATCTCCGCCGCGAAGATCGACGGCACGGGCAACGACCTGCGCCTCAAGCTCGACTACGCGACGAAGGAAGCGGGCGCCTACCCGATCGTCCTCGTCACGTACGAGGTCGTCTGCTCGAAGTACAAGGACGCCGAGATCGGCAAGTCCGTGAAGTCGTTCCTCACCTACTTCGCCGGCGACGACATCCAGAAGAACCTCGAGTCCCAGGGTTACGCGCCGCTGCCGGCCGACATCCAGGGCAAGGTCAAGACGGCCGTCAACGCCATCCAGTGACGCACAGCGCCTGACGGGGTGGGGGGGGGGGGGGGGGGCCCCCCCCCCCCCCGGGGGGGGGGGGGGGGGGGGGGGGGGGGGGGGGCGGGGGGGGGGGGGGGGGAGAAGAACCCCCGCCCCCCCCGCCCCGGGCGGAAAAAGACAGGGGGGGGGGGGGGGGGGGGGGGGGGGTGTGGGGGAGAAAAAA
>NZ_JANJER010000008.1:0-146379 GCF_044878485.1 Dermacoccus sp. BD5
TCCTCAACTTAATCCGTGCTGATTTGGTTCACTTTGGATGGTGCCTGGCGGCCGCCGGGCTGTCATCCAAAGTGAACCAGGCCCCTTATTCCGCGAGTCAGTGGTTCACCTTGGATGGCGAATGACAGTCGTTGAAGAAGCGACGCGACGGTCCCCGGAGCACCAATCTGAATGACGTGATCGAGGTCTCCGACATCGATGCCCAGTTCCAGCGTGGATGTCGACACGATGACGCAGTCACGGGCCTGAGCGAATGCCTCTTCCGCCCGGCGGCGCTCATCGATCGACAGCGACGAATGCGAGACGAACGTCTGGACGTCGAGATCACGCAGGCGCACCGCGACGTCCTCCACCGTCTTCCGCGAATCGCAGAAGACAAGGCGTTTACTGCCCCGATGCAACGCCGCAATCACCTTGGCTGCGTTCATGGGCGAGCCGACATAGTCGAGCGTCAGTTCAGGCGATGACGCCGCGAGCGCCGCGGGTGCCACAACGCGGGCAGGCCGATGACCGGCACTGCGCCCCTGAAGCCAATGGAGCAGTCGCTCGGGGTTTCCGACTGTCGCACTCAAACCCACCCGTTGAAGACGGCGTCCGGCGATCTGCTCGATGCGATCGAGGAGCGCGAGCAGGTGCCAGCCGCGGTCGTCCCCCGCGAATGCGTGCACCTCGTCAATGACGACGGCACGCACATCTCGAAAGATGCTCGTGCCGGTGAGCGTCGAGGTCAGCATCGCTTCGAGCGATTCGGGCGTCGTCAGCAGGACGGCCGGCGGTTCGGCGAGTTGTCGGCGTCGCGCGCCCGCCCCGGTGTCGCCGTGGCGGGTCGCGACGCTCCGGCCGATCCACGCTGCGTACATCTCCAGCCGTGGCTGCAGGTTGTTGAGCAGCGCCTTGAGCGGGCACAGGTACAGCACCGATTGCCCATGCCACTCTTCGCTCGCGACGCGCGTCAAGAGCGGAAACGCGGCCGCCTCTGTCTTGCCCCCGGCCGTGGGGGCGAGCAAGAGAGCATCTTCGCCCGCAAGGACAGGCGCCACGGACTCATCCTGCAGGGGTCGTAGCGACGACCACCCGAGCGTGTTGACGACATGGTGCTGCACGCTCGGATGGAGTGCGTCGAACCCGCCACTCATAGGTCGAGGTCGATGTCGTCAACGGTTGTGGCGCCGGCAGCAACGCTTTCTTCAGGTGTCATCTCGCCGCTGCCTACGGTCAACGCGTAGTGAACGCGCGGGTCGAAATCATCGAATTGTTCAACACGGTCGAGGACGTCGGCGACGAGCTTCTTGAGGTACAACCGGGGCGCGATGCCTACTTTCCCCCCGAGTTGCCCGGTGACCGCGTAGGCGAGGGCGCGAAGGTAGTCGTCATCTACGGCAGCAACACGCGCGCTGCCCTGGCCGTGGAGATCTCGCACTCGGCAACCGAGTTCGACGAGTGATTCCGGGGTGAAGCCGGGCAGGCGCACCTGAATGGCCCGGGGGTTGTCGAAGCGGGCATCCGTGGAGAAGTCCGTGGCGAGTCGTCCTGCGAGCGGCGGCAGACGGGGCACTCCACTGGGCCCGTCAAAAAACGCCGGCGTACCGGTGATGACCAGATAGAGCCCGGGAAAGCGTCCCGCATCGATCTCGTCGACGAGTTGGCGCAGCGCGTTGAGGGCCTTATCGCGGACATCGCCGCGGACGCGTTGCAGCGTCTCAACCTCGTCGAGCACGAGGAGCAAGCCCGGGTGACCTGCATCACGAAGCACCACGAGTAGCCCTTCGAGGAAGGCCATCGCGCCGAAGTGATCGAGATCGCCTCGAATACCAGCTGCGCGTTTCGCTGAGGCACCGACCTGCGGTTGCCCTGCCATCCACGCTGCGAGGCCTTCAGCCGTTGCCGCATCGCCCTCCATCGTGGCCCGCTGGTACCCACGCAGTGCTTGCGCGAACAGTGGTGAGCGTTGGCTGACACCGCGCAACCGCGATTCCATCAGGATGCCTACGGCCTGCGACAGCGCGTCACCGTCCTCGGCGAGCGCCGGGTCGGCCTCGATCGCTTCCTCTTCAAGCCCGTACAGCCAACTGTCGATGATGGGGCGAAACGCGCTGGGCGTCACCGATGCCGTACGCAGAGATTCGGTGATGCGCCGGTACACCGTTTCCAGACGGTGCAGGGGCGTCTGCGTTTCGGAGATCTGCACTTCGGCCGTCGCGAATCCGCGCCTGGCTGCGCGCTCGGCGAGGTGGCGGGTGAAGAACGTCTTTCCTGCGCCGTATTCACCGCGAATGGCCTTGAACACGGCCCCGCCTGTCGCGACCGTGTCGAGCTCTTCATCGAGCGCGGCGTCAAAACGATCGAGGCCGACCGCCAGTAGATCGAGCCCGCTTTCGGGCACGGTGCCGCGTCGTAGCGCTGCGAGGACATCCCGGCGTCGGCGCGCCGATACGTCAACGGGTGGGCGCGGGGGTTCACTCATCGAGCCACCTCGAATTGTTCGGCGAGTAGGCGGGTATCGAGCTCGATGATGCCTGAGACGGGGTCCATCCGCACGATGGGATAGCCCTCGACGTTGAGCAGTCGCTGCAGCTGTGCCACGGCACCACCGAGGCGCGCAACGTGGATTCCTAGGGTGCTGGCCAGCTGTTCGCGCCGCATCCTGCCACCACGGGCGGCCGCTTCATCGATGAACCTCTCGAGTTGCTCGGCATTCAGCGCGACACGGCCCGCGCGTTCTACTTGAACGACGTAGATGGCGCTGCTTACGACGGCTGAACCCAGCGTGGGCTTGCCCCCGGGGCGTATTGCACACTCCTGCTCTTCGTCAACGGGACGCGTCAAAGGGGCCTTCGAGGCCACATCTGCCGGACGTTCCTCGGCCTGTTCCGTCGCAGTGAACAAGGTGTTCGCATCTCCCGGGATGGCGTGGTGCGTCCATTCAACCGCTGAGGGCGTTTCACGTGAAACAGCTGACGCGCCGACCCACCAGGATGGGCCTTGCGATCCTAGCTCCTGCGGGCCCGGCAGAAGTGGGCGGTTGACGGGTGCCAGCACGATGACCGGGACGATGACTTCGGCTGCACTCGCGCCCCCGTGATACCCGGCCTTGAGCGGCCCGTAGCGCAAACCCTCGTCGACGGCGAGGGTGGCTGCGGCATCTGCCCCCGTCTTGTCAACGACGCGCCTGCCCGCAACGGCGATCTCGTCTTCCGCCACCTCGCTGCTCACGCCCGAGGGAGCTGTGCGTGAACGCCCGCTCGTCATGTCGGGGTAGCTGCGCTGCTTGCCCACCCTGCGTTCGATGACGTGGCCGTGGTCAGCGGTGATGATGACGGCGCGGCCCGCGGCCCGCGCCCGTTCGAGAAGCGCTTTGAGGTGCTTCACCTCGGCGGCACCCCAGTGCGTTCCACCAGGATCACTGCGATCAAGGGCGTCATCGATGGTGTTGAGCACGATCGCGATGAGGTGGTCGTCGCCGTCGATCGCGGTTGCGACGGGCTCGGCGACCCTCGCACCGAAGGCGAGGGTGTCCACGTCCTTTTTGTGGAACAACGCTCCCGTGATGCCCTTGTGCGTGAGCAGTGCTGCGAAGTTCTTTCGTTCGCGGGTCTGATCTCCTGCCTCAAGCCGCCCGGAAAGAAGCGAGCAGCGGCTGACCTCCGTCAGCGTCGGCAACACGGCGACGGCGGCCGCACGGGCCGGCCCGCCGTCGATGGCGAGCTCAACCCATCCATCGTTGGTGACGTCGGTGATGATCTCGTTGGCGGCCGCAGCGCTCATGCCGTCGAGGACCAGCATGAGCGCCCGCGTCTCTCGTGCGAGCGGGATGACGATGTCGGGCAGGACGTGCTCGAGGAAGAAGACGCTCCCCTCCGCCGAGCTGACGCCGGTGGCTGCGTGAGCCGAAGCGCCGGCGCGCGCTGTGACGTCGGCGAGCGCGCGGGCGAACATCCGGTCGAGCACGACGCGGCGCGCGAGCGCAGTGTCGATGACGGAACCCAACGCATCGCTCAGTTGGGGGTCGGTGACGCCCACGGAGGCATCGTTGATGGCGGCGTCGGCCCAAGACCAGTCGCGCAGGTGCGCTGTGCTGTAGTGGACGAAGGCCGCGTCGCCGACCGCCGCGTCTGGTGTGGCTTCAGCGAGCCAGCGGCACAGTCGCACGCCTGCCTCGACCGGCTCGCGCACCGCGCCGAGAGCACGCCGATCACGGTGCGATTCGGTTGCCGCCCAGGCGTTTTCGACAGCGATGAGGTGGTCGGGCAGCGGATCACGGGCGTGACGCTCCATGGCGCGGGCCAGCACGGCAAGCCGTGCGTCGAGGCCGGCACGCAGCAGCGTCGAGTCGGCGGCGAGCGCCGAGGCGCCGATGTCGCGCAGGATGACGTCCGTGCGTTCGAGTGCGGCGTGGGCGCGGTCGCTGCCCCCGGCGGTGAGGTCGTCTTCGATGAGCGCGACCGCCGCCAGCCCGAGGGCGCGTGAGCCGGGATTCTGCGATCGGACAAGCCCTAGGGACGCGTCGAGTCGGCTCCTGGCAGCGTGTGTCTCCGCCTGCGCGGGCGCGTTGTCGAGGGTGTTCAGGGTGAGTGCGACGGGCACGAGGTCTCCGACACGGCCTTCACCGAGCAGGTGATTGACGAGAGGTGCGGCGGCGCCGGTGAGATCCGCCATCCATCGCAGGGTCTCGTCGGCGAGGATGTGCGCCGTCGTGTCGCGTAGTCGACGGATGCGGGCGGTCACGTCGGGCTGCATCGACCAGCGCATGAGGCCCATCGTGTCGACGATGTTCGCGTCGAAGCCGAGGTGTCGCTCGGCGACCGCGCGCATGAGGTGGTCACGCGTGAGCACACCCGCGGCGGCAACCGGCCATCCTCCGTCCTCGATGCTGGGTGTCGCGTGCAGCACGGCGGCGGCGAGTTCGCGCTGGTGCGGTGTGGTGATGAGCGCTTGGTCGAGGCCGGTCGCGCCGAAGGCGGCGCGTACGGCGTCCCACGCGTCGGGACTGCGCAGCCGCGCCCAGACGAGGTGAGCGCAGATGCCGGCACCGAGATCCTCCTCGCTCCGGTCGGTGACGATCGCTGTCCATCCCTCGGCACCCCGCGCTTCGATGATGTGTTCGCGCGCTGCGAGGGCTGAGACCGCGGGCCGGATGCGCACAGGCTCGCCGCGGTGCGTGCGTTCCTCGGTTCGAGTGAGGGTCGGGTTGCCGCGCAGCCCGATGATTCCGCGTCGATAACCCTTGGCTTTTGCCTCGTCGATGATGGCGAGCGCCATCGAGGCATCGACGCCCGCCAGCGCTGCCGAACTCATTCGTCAACCTGCCAGGTGACGGTCACGACCTTGCCGGGGTGCGCCGCAAGGAAAGCGTTGAGCTCATCGACGACGTTGCCCGCCTCGGCGCGGGTGGCCACGCGGCGGGTGATGGCCGGTGCCGCATCGTGGGGGGTGGCGTTCTCGTGCGATACGGGGCCGGGGACGGTGGGGACAGGCGAACCTGCTGCGGGGGCACCCTGGCCGGCAAGCGCGGCTGCCGATGCCACCCTCATCCACTGCCAGGAAGCCTTTTCGAGGGCCTGGAGTGCCTCGCTGAGCGAGGTGACGAACTCGTCGTCAGCCAAGATCTTCTTGAGTTCTGCCACGTGAGCAGCGGCCTGGTCTGCATGCTCCCCCTCGCCGGCGCTGGCGGCGTCAAGGGTCACGAACCTTTCCCAATCGAAGCGACCCAGGGCGCCCCCCACCTGAGCTGCTGTGGCGAAGGACTTTCCCGCGGCCGTGAGGCTGGAGGTGAATTCGGTCGACGCAAGGTGGTCGACCAACGCCACACCCTTGAGCTGCGCGGCAGCCTTGGCGAGTGCCGCCACCTCACGAGCGGTGGTCAGACGCGGCCCGTCATGCAACCCCCGCTTGAGGTACGCGCTGTCGAGAGCCTCGACCAGCTCACTCTGAGCCTCGCCTGCGTCGCGCAGCTGCCCGAGCACGTCGCCTTCGAAGATGGCCAGCGCACTCGCCGTCACGGTACGCCGGACGGGCCGTGCGCCGAAGACCTGCTGCGCCAGCGTGGTGGCCTTCGCCCAGTTGTCCTGTGACGGCAGCCGTTCCTGCCGCAGGGCGATGTGATCGCTCAGTTTTCCTGGTTCGAGGGCCTCCAGCGGCTCCCCGGAGGGCGTGCGCTGACGCAGCGCTGCCCACGCGATAACGATGAGGTCGACGGCGGCCGCGGGCAGGCCTGCACCCTGCGGCGTTGAGCCGATCCAGCCGCGCAGTTCACCGACGGTGACGGGCGCTGCGGCGTCCGTGCCGCTTGATTGGGCACGCTCTCCGAGCTTCTTCTCGATCTCGACACCCCAGGGCGTGAACTGGTGGTCGCCGAAGACGAAGTATTGGTCGTTGACGGCGCCGACGCCGAGGGGTTTGGCGATGCGCTGGATGCTGCCTGCGTTGAGGCCGGCGAGGGGGGCGCGTTTGGTGTCGTCGTCCACGGCGCGCAGCACGGCCTCCGCTACGGCTCGGAAGTCGCGCACCTTCACTTCCCCGCCTGCTGCGTCGAACCGCGGGTGCTCCGGGTAGGTGCTGCTGAACGCGCGGTCGATCAGGGTGTCGAAGGCGCCCTTGAGGTCGGTGCCGTCGAGGGCGACGAAGCCGAGGGCCGTGTCGAGGGACGTCACGGTGTCGGTATGCGATTCGTCAGGATCGATGACGCCGGGCTGCGGGTCGGTGACCCCGTACGCCTGCTTGAGGGCGGAGGTGATGGAGTCGCGCAGGTTGGTGCGTTGACCTTCGAGGATTCCGCGGGCTTGCTGGCGGTCACCTTCGCTTAGGTGTTCGGCGTTGGTGCGCCAGCGTTCCTCGCTGGCGAGCAGCCACTGGAGAATGACGTAGCGCCGCATCTTGCGCAGGGTCTCGTCGCTGACGAATCGCGGCAGCCAGACAAAGGTGCGACTCGTGAAGCGGGCGGCCTTCATGGTTTCGAGGCGGCGGCGATCCTCGCTCGAGGAGTGTCCGGCTGTGTCGAAGGGGTGGTCGATGATGACGCGCCAGGTACCGGGCGCAGCGCGGAAGTGGTCGTCGGAGAGCCACGAGTGGTCGCGCACGTTACCGAAGATGACGTCCACCCGACGACGGGTGCCGCGCCAGATGGGCTCCAGCGCATAGGCGCCTTGCATGTCCGCAGACGCTCCGTCCGTGATGCCGATGGCGCCACCGACGAAGGTGCGGATGAGTTCGCGGCGGGCTGCGTCGGTGTCGGCGTGCTTGGCGCGTTCGACGATGGATTCGTAGTCGACGTCCGCGAGCTGCACGCGGATGACGGCGTCGCGGCCCTCACCTTCGATCCGGATCTCGGGGATGACCTCCGCCCATTTGCGCACGGTGGCGAGGACGATGCTGGCTTCGCCACCGGCGAGGGGCGAGACGATGGATCCGTGGTTCAGCGCAGCGAGGCGTTGCGGCGTGAGGTTCTTGAGCGCGTGCACTTCAGGTGCGACGGCGGACATCAGCATGGTCTTGGCGAGCCGCAGGTCGTTTTCGACCGTGCGGCGTGCCATCTCGTCAGCCTCCGCGTAGGCCTGCTCGGTGGAGAACCCGCGGTGGTTCAGAATCGTGGGGTAAAGCTTTTCGGTGTAGAGCTTTTGCGCGGAGCGGAACAACGCCGCGGCCTGTACGTCGAGGGGCTGGCCGCTCTCGCTCTGCACGATGAGGTCGAAGGCGTCGCCGACGGGGATGACGTCATCGACCGTCAGTGTGTCGCGGCGATCGACGAGCATGCGCTGCATGACCTTGAGGGCCGTTCGTTCTCGTTGCATGACGCCGGCGAGGCTGCGCAGGGTCGAGATCAGGGCCGGCGAGAACGGGTAGGTGAGCTCGAACGCCTTCTCGTCGGCGCCGCGGTGGTTCTCGTCGGTGTTGATGCCGTCGAGCAGCACATCCCACACTGCGGGGCGGCGTTCGATGCCCCTGAACGCCTCGCGCAGCGTCGCGGCGGCCTTTTCGTCGTGCGGTTGGAGCAGTCGCTGGTTCGCGACGTAGGGCAGGTTGTCGTCTCCAAGGGCGATAACGCTGAAGCGCCCTTCTTGGTGCTTGAAGGCGCGGTCGAGAGCTTCTTGCTCGGAGCCGCTCGCACCAGAATCGGCGAACCAGCGGCGCAGATCCATCTGACGCGCGACGAACGACACGATGGGGATCGCCCGCCCGCCGACTGCGGATTCGACGAGTTTGGTGAGCTTCTGCGCTTCACGCTGGAAGAACGTGGTGTTCGTGACGCCGAACGCGAGCCACAGCACCAGTTCGTCGAGAAAGAGGATGACGGCGTCGTAACCAAGCTTTTTCGCGTGCGCCGAAATGGCCGCGAGGCCCGTATCGATGTCGACGTACTCGCCCTGCCGCGCGTACGAGCGGAAATATGTACGGGCCAGCGCAGCGACAAGTTCTTGGCGGCTCTCGCTGGCGGCGCTCGCCGCCCGAGCTTCGGTGTAGCGCTGCGCGTCCCACGTCGCGGTGGCGAGCACCTCGTCCCAGACGGTGTCGTCGGCCCACGGGTCGTCCGAAGCTGCCTCCCCCGCAGCCTCGGCGGCGGCCATGTCGCCGTTGAGGCCGGCGAAGAAGCGCTCGTCACCGAGGGTGCGGCGCATGGTGTCGGCGTCATCGAGCAGTGCATCGGACTTGTACAGCGCCGGCAGCGGGGCGCCAGGGTGCATTTCTTGGATCTGGCGCAGGTAGCCGTCAAAAAGCGCCTGTTCCATCGTCGTCGCACCGAGCAGGTGGAAGGCGAGCGGCAGCACCTTCGCGTCCTTCAACGCGTCCTCGTGTTTCGCGATGACGCCCTGCAACCCTGCCTTCGCGCGCGCAGCAGGCTGGTGGGTGAGCATCGCGTGCAGCACGGCCATGAAGTGCGACTTACCGGAGCCGAACGAGCCGGCGAGGAAGGCCCCGCGGCTTTCGTGTGTCTGGAGGGCATCACCGACGAGGCCGAGCGCTTGGTCGAAGGCCTGCTCCAGCGCAGGGGTGACGACGTAGTTGTCGAGCGTTCGCTGCGTCGCGTCGTCACCGACGGAGTCGGTGAGGCGCAACACGTAGTCGTTCGACGTCACGCGGTCGGGGATGTCGATGACGTCGCGCAGGTATTCGCTCATGGTGTGCCCCTTGCTGTGCCGCCCGGCGGGCGATCACGGTTGGTGCGGGTTGGCTCGGTTGGTTTCGAAGTGCAGTGCGACGTCAGGTCGTGCGTTTGCGTCGGCCCCGCGTCGCGGCGGCGGGCCGCCAAGCGCGCAGCTGATCGGGGGTGAGGCCGACCTGAGCGGTGCGCTCGCGCAGCTGCTCATCGAGGAAGTCGGCGAGGTTGACGCCGAATGTCGGATCGAGTTCGTCGTACCACTGGCGCACCCAGGGCTGAAGCTCGACGAGGCCAGCGACGAGCGGCACGAGAGCTTCGGGCTCCCACCCGTCGTCTTCACGCTCCGCAATGACGCCGGCCAGCGCCAGCGCCTGCTGGGCGTGGTTCCATCCCGCCCAGCCGAGCAGCTCGGTGGGGTCGGTCGTGCGTGAGGCGCCGGGATAGGAGATGAAACGCTCCTTCGGCACGTCGAGCTTGCCGCGGTGCGACCAGTAGGACGTCTTGCGGAAGTCCGCCGTCGTGTACTTCGGTGGCACCGGAATGGTGCCGACGTTCTCACCGGCGTCTTCGCGCCGCTGCAGATCCCACGTGTGCTCCCACGCCTCATATTTGCGCAACCCAGAATCTTTGAGCCGGTGCGCGGCGAGGTAGGGCACGCCCTCGGGCGCGAGCAGCTTGACGAGCATCTCCGTCGTGCTCGCGTCGCGGCGTTCGAACCACAGGCGCAACACATCGAGCACCTCGGCATCGCGCTCGACGCGGTCGCTGAGCTGAGCGACGGATCGCGCGACGGGCCGTCCCTGCGCATCGAACCAGTACGTGCGCGCTTCGAGCCGGTCGAGCAGCCACGTGCGCAGCGCACGTTCGACCTGCTTCTCCCACGGCTCCCTGGCCCAGCGACGCTTGTACTCCGGTTGCTCGAGGAGCCGAATGAGCGGATTGTTCTCGATGGCATCGAGCCGGCGCTGCACGAGCGCGCGGTACCCTGCGGGCCAGTGCTCGGGGATCTCGGTGATCGGTGTCGAGCCGTGACGGCGGAACCAATCCGTAGTGGCTCGCGCTCCTCCATTGGCCGGACGCATGCTGCGGCCAAGCACAATTTCAAAAGCGCGTTCGCCGAGCTTCACACGGGGTACTTCTACGCCGGCATCGGCGCACGTCAGATCGACCTCGTTCTCGTCGAGCAACCCGTAAAGGCGGTAGCACTCCCAGTCGAGTTCTTCCTGCTCCGCGATCATGCGTTCACGGACAACGCCGTAAGCAACCCGCGCGGTGTCGAGCATCCGCTGCGTCGGAGTCTCGTGCCCAATGAGGGCAGGCGGGGTCTGAGCTGCCAGCTTCTGGGCGAGGCTGTCGAGGCGACGACCCCGCTCCAACGGTAACTTCCCCGGGAGCGGAAAATCCTTCAACGTGGTGCCGGTGAACTCGTAGCTATCGAATGCGGGGTCGCCTGTTACACGAGCGCCCTTCGTGTCGGTGGAGTCTCCCTTATTGTGGCTGTTCTGCTTGAGCCAGAAACATGCGGTGGACGAGTTGAGCACGCCGAGCAGTTCGAGGTGCTGATCTTCCGTCGCACCCTCGGGCAGCTTGATCACCGGCGCCGACTGCTTGAATACCTTTCCGCCGCGATCCAGTACGAAGTGGTTGTGCGTAGCGACGAACGCGAACGTGATGGTCAAGGGCGTCTTGTAACGCCGCGCTACGAGGCGGTACCACCCCCACCAAGGCTTTCCAGACGATGCCTTCGTCTTGCCATCGAAATCAGTGGTGGAGCCCAACGGCGTACGAAGCGGCCACATCCTCCGCCCCCAGTCATCAGACTGCCCCAGTGCCAGGAGGTCATATTTATCGTCATACGGAAAGAGCGCACTGAGCCCCTCCGCGATGTCCCAGTCGCGCACTACGTCCCCGGTAACGACCGGCTTGATAAGAGATTTGGGGACAGTGCGCCGGAGCTCCGAATCACAGCTAAAAAAAGAGTCATCGGAACCGGGAAAACTGGCAAAACCGACAGGCCCATCCAGCAGGGCAGCCAGCTCTACCCCCGAATTAGCATTAAGGCGCTCGACAACGAGCGGAGCGACCCCGCCCGTGAGATTCCACGGATGTTGCTTCAGAGACGAGCGCTTTATATCGTCTACGCTCACATATTCATTCTCGAAGCCCGCGTTGCTGCTCTGATCGTGGATACTCGACCAGACCAATGCTCGCGCGGGGTCAGCGGGCTGCCCTGGCTCTCCACGCTTGCCGAGCACGGCTCGTACGGTGCCAGCGACAGGAGCGCAGTGACGGCCCACGACGATGACGGTGGGCGTACCGTGACCGGGAATATAGGCGCCCGAAGTGTCGGCAACAAGCCGCAGATCCTGACGAGGCAAGAACTCCTCGATCAGCCTGCTGCCGAACTCGCGCTTCATGAACGAGTTCGACGTGATCTGGCCAACCCAGCCGGCCGGTCGCTCCTGGGGTTCCATGGCAGCAACCCCGCCGCTATCCGGGCGCCCCGGCGATCCCGTGCGGGCCAGGTCAAAGAAGCGCTCCATGAACGGCACGCTGAGCGCGTAAGTACCCTTACACGTCGGGTAAAGCGCGCGGTAGCGTTCGTTGAGCACCTTGTCTTTGACGGTGATGTACGGCGGGTTCCCGACGACCGCGTCATAGGTGCCCGGTTCAAGCAGGCGGCGCAGCAACGCAGCGTCCTCGGCGCCCTGCTCGAAGAGGCCAACCGCGTCCGCGCCGTCGAAACCTTGCCCCGCTCCGCCAACGAGCGCGTTATCGCGGCCGTAGAGCAGCGAGTCACCTGCTGCCAGGTTGAGATCGAAGTGCAGCGCATTCTGCAGGGAGGTGAGACCACACGTCTGCAGCGCAGCGACGATGAGGCGGAAGCGCGCGATAGCGATGGCGAACGGGTTGAGGTCGACACCGACGACAGAGTCGAGCGCCTTCTGGGCACGCTGCTCCGGCGTCAGGGAGGTGTCCTCCTCGGCCCACCGCTGCTCGAGACGCGCGTACGCACCGAGGAGGAAGTGGCCTGAGCCGCACGTCGGGTCAATGAGGCGGAACCCCTCGAGCGGCCGCTCGGCGAGCGCTGGCTCCATCGTCTGGTCCAGGATGAACTCTTCGACGAATACGGGCGTCTGCAACAGCGCGAACGTCTTCTTCGCGTACTCCGAGAGGTCTTGGTACAGATCGCCGAGAAAACGCGTGTCGAGCGAGTCGTCACGAAAATCCCACACGAGTGCGCCGTCGTCGCTCTGCTCACGCCAGAACTCGATGATGCGCTTCGCCGCCTCACCGGGCAGCTGCGCGAAGTGAATCGGCGAATGCCTCTCCACGAGATCGCTCGTGGCCTTGACATCACGCAAGGCGATGCGCGCTGAGTCGAGCCACGCGAAGTCGGTCTTCATCGGGTTGGCGCGGGCGAAGTCAAGCTGGGCATCGAGTGCTTCCTGACGTCGTTCACCGTGACCGGTGAACCAGGTGTCCTCGAGCAGCTCGTTGTCTTCACAGAAGCGCACGAATACCGTCATGAGCACCCACGCGACAGCCGTCTGCGTCACCCGATCGTCACGCCACGCCTGCCACGACAAGCTCGTGCGGTTGGCACGCTGAGCCGAAGCGTAGGCCTCCCGCCACGCCGTACGCGTCGTCCCATCGGCTTCCACCCACGCACGCAGATCAGCTTCGGTCGAAAGCACGAGCTTCTTGAGGGCCGGCGTCAGCGCAGACGACGAAACGGGCACGTCAGTGCTCCTTACCTGCCGCGAGCGCCGCGGCGTGAGTGTCGATCCAATCAGAATCGAGGGGGACGAACTGGCTGGGCGCGGCGAGTGGCAGCGGCGCACCATCGAGCACCGCGCCGTGGTTGCCGCTCACCTGTGGCACGAGCAACCACACCGGCCGCGAGCGCGGCGCCGCGAGATCGCTCCAGCGCGCGAGCATATCCATGTGGCCGTATCGGGCGAGGGGTGCCGCGTCGGTGAGCAGCAGGGGGCGCTCGGCCAGCGGAGTGGCTACGTGTGCGTCCTCGCTCGCCTTCGAGCCAGACGTGCCTGTGGTGGCGACACCGTGAGCCGCATCCATGCGCTCCACCAGGTGGTTCTCGATCTGCGGCCAGGCCCGACGCACGAGCTGTCCGAGACCCTGCGCAGCCTTCGTGTGCGGCGCGGCGGCGTCGGCGGCCCGCACGTGATCCCACGTCAGGCGCCCCCCCACCGTCTGCTGCTTGAGCGCATCGACGAGGAGCTCACTGAGGTCGACCACCTCGGCGCCATAAGCACGACGTAGCGTCTCCACAGCTTCGACGAGCCGCTCAGAGCGCGCCCCCAGAGCCAGGAAAGAGCGGCTGCTCACCGAATCGTCCAGCCGCACACCGAAACGCCCCGTGATGGATACGGGCGAGCTGGCGACGTCATGCGACGTGGGGCGCCGCGATTCGAGGCCCGTCGTGTTCGACGCGACACCGCGAAGCCGGTAGCGGCGCATCTCGTCGTCGAACACTAGGCCGAGGCCGGCCTCCTCGACCAGCGCGTCGAGGCGCGGACGCTCAGGCAGCTTCTGCAACGACGGGAAGCGCGCAGCGACACGAGCGCGTACCTCGGCGGGTGACAGGGTGTTGCGCCCACCGAAGCCCGCGAGGGTCACAGCAAGAGCCGACGCACGCGTGAACTCGTCCGTGTACAACTCACCGAGCGCCGAGGCATGCGCGGCGCCCGATGCCGCCGCGGCGAGCGGCGCCAGCCGCGTAGGGTCGGCCTGCTTTCCAAGAATCGAGCGGTCGTCGTCGGCATCTTCATCGTCGGTGTCACCGGATTGTTTGCCCCGCACCGAGTCGATGATGCGAGTGAGCCGCTGTGATACACGCGCTGCGGGCACCAGCTCACGCGTCGGATCGCCCAATGCCGCGACCAGCGTGTCTGCTTGCGCACCAAGCGATTCAGCCACGTCGAAGAGAGCGGTGTCGATGGCGATGAGCGTGACGACACCGCCGCGGCGACGCATCTCCATGATGGCCTCGTCGCTCTCTGCGCGGCCCAAGACGCGGTGACGATCCACCGCGAGGCGAACCAGACCCAGCGCGCGACGCTGATCTGCGCCATCGGCCTCGGGGTACGCGCGGCGCAGAGCCTGCGCCAGTTCATTCGGCGATGCAACGCCGCCGAGGTCAGCGAGCGCTGTCACCGTCGTCTCGACCAGTGCGGTGAGCACGCCCAGCGCTGCAGGGTTCGTCGCCCAGGCTTCCTGCAACTCGCCGAAGATCTGTGCCACACGACCTGGCGTCAAGGGCTCGGCGAGCGACGCCGCGAGCGCGGATTGGGTTGCGAAGGCATCGACGTCACCGCTCAGCCCGAGCACAAGACGCAGCACCGCCCGACGGCTCTCGCCCGCGCGCCCGTCATCGCCGACGGCATCGAGGAGTGCCTGCGCCACGTCCGTGAGCGACGCCGCGTCCGAGCGCCGTACCTGCGCCGGTGCGTCCAGCGTCGCCCGCCACTGCTTGAGGCGCGCCCACACCTGGTCGCGCGTGACCGCCGACCACCCGCGAAGGCGTTGAATCGCGACGGGGTCGACAGCGAGCAACTCTCCGACAGTGGCGACGCGTAACGGTTCCAGACCCGACAGAGCACGCGCCGTCAGGCCCGAGGCCGCGAGCGGGGTCGTCAGGGTGGCTGCAGCCGCGAGGCGGTCACTCTCCTCGTCCGGCTGCGTCGTCGTGGCGGCACCCGTGAAGAGGTGCACCCACGCCTCGCGCATCGCCTTGGCCGTCTCGTGCCGTTCGAGCGGACTGCGCGCCAACGCCTTCGCGAAGAACGCCAGCAGCCCGTCAGCCAATGCCTGGTCGAACATGTGACGCTCCAGCGTCACGTCGTCGCTGATGGCGCCCGGGTCGTCCGTGCCATCGCCATAGCGCGGGGTCTCCCCGGTCGCCATCTCGAACAGCACGACGGCAGCCGAATAGCGTTCGGCCGCAGAATCGAAACTCTTGCGCTGCTCGTCGAAGAACGGGTCGAGGTACGGCGGCGTACCTGCCCCGACGGCGGACGCGGCAGCATTCGTCAGGGAGAAATCGAACAGCACGAGGTGACGCTTGCGGTCGCCGCGCCCCTCTTGCACACCGAGATTCGACGGCTTGATGTCGCGGTGATCTACACCCTTCGCATCAAGCATGACAAGAGCATCCATGAGATCGGTGCCGTACGTCTGCAGTCGGTCGATGGGCAGGCGCCCCAGCTCACGCAACTCGTCAGCGAGCGTCTCACGCCCCGCTTCGTCGAGGACGAGAGCCGGTCGCCCGCCGACCAGGATGGGGCCCTCGACGAGACGCACGATGCGTGGGCTCGACAGGTTTGCGAGTACCGCCGCCTCGTCACCCAGGCGCGCCCCTGCCTCTGTATTGAGCGCAACCTTCAGAACACGCTCGGCGCCCGCCGCCTCGTCGTGAACGAGCAATCCCACTGCTGTTGAACCCTGACCGAGTCGTCGCACCAGGCGGAAACGGCCGTCGAGCTGATCCCCGGGGGACGCATCGAGCGGATCAGCAGCCTCGTCCGGTTCGTTCGCGGTGCTTTCAGCGGCGGCGAGCGCTGCCAGGAAGGATCCGACGTCACCGAAGCGCTCCGAAGAGCGGGGGCTCGTCGCCTTGAGCACGAGATCACGCAGTTCCGCCGACACCTGCGGCACATCAACAGCGACATCGAGGCCGCCCTGCTGCGCAAGGCGGGCCTTCAACGCGACCGCCGACGTAGCCGGCGGTTTACCCGCCACGAGGTAATACGTCAGGGCGCCAAGCGCGAACACGTCGAGGCGCACGCGGTCAGCAGTGGGTGACCACGCACCCTCTGGCGCGGCAAAGACGTCATCCAAGGAACCGTCGTCGGCACTCGGTGACGGGGCTGTGGCGTGATGAAGTGGGGTGATGCCGGCCAGCGACGTACCCGCGCCGGGCGTCGTGCCGCCCGCGGCCTGCCAGCCACCCACCTTGACGATGGGTGCGCCACCGTCTGCACGGGAGCGCACCCACACCGCGCCCGGGTTGAGCGCACGATGCACGACGCGGTTGCCGTGCGCATAATGCAGAGCCTCGGCGATCTGGCGGATGATCGACAGCTGCGTCGCCAACGACACACGAGCACGATTCCCCTCCCACCACAGGTCGAGCCGCTCGCTGCCGTCGTCGTCGGCATAGGCGATGCCATCGCCCATCTCACCCGACACGTAATCGCGCGGGCGGACGATGCCGTCGTGCGACAACCGCTGCAGCATCGCGAACTCATGGCGAACCACGCGCGCCTGCTCGGCGCGGACAGCATCGCTGGCACTCGGATCGACGATGGGGAAACGCACCCGGGCTCTCTCGCCCGTGTGGATGTGCTGCGCCGCCCAATCCTGCCAATCCGGCCCCGCAGCGATCGGGTTCTCCTCAATGCGCCACGAGCCGATCTCGCGCTCGCGGCGGGCGACGAGACCGATGCGCTTCAACAGATCGACGAGCAGAAGTTCACGGATTTCGGTGATGGGCTCACGGTGCGGCGGCGCAAAGATGAGTTCACTGATGCCGGGCAGGCCGCTGAGCTCCTCCGCGCCGTCCAAACCGTACAGATCTCGACGGGACTCCTCGGGCAGCTGGCACTGGAACTGCGCGTGGTGCAGAAACACGGCCTCTTTGACGAACGGGACGATCGCTCGAACCTCGTCACGTGACGCACCCCTTTCGTCGGCCCACTGCTCGGCAGCGGCCTTGAGCTTCGACGCGAAGCGCTGCGCCTTGCGGCGCGTCAGCAGGAGCGGCGAATCCTCTCGCCGCGGCGGACGACCGTCGACGATGCGCTCCCAGACGCGGTCGCTGCCACGCACGACGCCGAAGTAATGCTTGAGCTCGACGAGGTACAGCGTCGAACGCGTGAGGAGGATGAGGTCGACCTCGTGCCACGCACCGCGCTCATCACGGAACTCGCAGTTGGCCCAGGCACGGTACGGAGACTCGTCCGGCGTCACCGCGCGGATCAAGGCCAAGCCCTGCTCTTCATGCTCGAAAGCAGACGGCGAAACAGCCACCCATCGGGCATCCGACATCATGCCGAACTCCCTTCTGCCTTGCTGCCGTCTTCCTGGCCGCCGGGCCGCGCGGACACCAGCGTGCCCAACCTACCGGAGGCCGTCACCCAGCGGCATGACTTGGCGCGCCCGAACCTCCAAGCCGCGGGCTCCCTCACCAGCTCTGGCGGAGCAGCTCGTCGCCGTGCAGAATGGCCGACGTCACATTTTTTGAGGGGGATTCAATGTCACAGACCAATCTCGCGGAGCTCACAGGCTGCTGAGCGGCGAACAGCCGTCCTTCGCACCCGCCGTGTCGTGTTTGGAGGGCGAGAGACCGAACCCACCAAGCACCTCGGCGAGGCGATGACACTCGTGCTGATCGAGACACGAGAAGAACTCAGGGGATCGTGGTGGGTCACCGACGATCGAGAAGCAGCAGAGCACGCCGATCGGAAGGGGATCACCACCCGCGACACGATGCACATCATGGGTGAGCTCGTCTCCGAGGGGACGCTCACTGCCGTGGACGCCTTCGCCCTCATGCAGACGATGCGCGATCGCGACCGTCACATGCGGATGCCTGACAGCCCCCGTGACCTGCAATGACAGCGGTGCCCTCTCACGAAGGCCCGGTGCCGTCACCGCTGGCGTCCCATCCGGGCAACGCCGACCCCGCAGCTGCAGCTCGATTGGCCAGGGCGCGTCGAGCTGACACCGCCCCCGAGCTCGCCCTCCGTCGCATCCTCCATGCGCACAGGCTGAGATATCGAGTCGGGTACCCGGTGCCGGGCGCGCCGCGGCGCAGCATCGACATCGCGTTCACCCGTGCTCGCTTGGCCATCTTCATCGATGGTTGTTACTGGCACGGATGCCCCCAGCACTCGACCGCCCCCAAGAACAACGCCGGCTGGTGGCAGGACAAGTTCGCCGCCAACGCGGCACGTGACGCCGACACGAACCGGCTTCTCGTCGAGAAAGGGTGGACGGTCATGCGCGTCTGGGAGCACGAGAACCCAGACACGGTCGCGAGCCGGGTCTTGGCGGCTCTGCACGGGTAACCTCGGGCCCATGCCCCAGTGCAAGCCTCGCAAGAAAGACCTCCCCCACGGTTTCGAGCCGGCCTCGAGCTCAGCCTGGATCCTCCGCCGTGCCAGCACCGGCGAAGGCTTCCTATGGAGGAGCCAGGCTCACGACGACCCCGAGGGGCAGCTGTGGCACTGCACGGCCGATGGGTGGGCGAGCGAGCCTCGTCCGAATGCGCTGCCCGACGAGGTGGGCGTGTTCGACGTCCCGGCAAACGTCGCGATGTGGGTGTGCGGATTCCCCGAGGACGAGGTGCTTCAGCGACTCCGCGCAACCGGCGACGGAGAGCCCGACGAGCACGACTGGGCGTTCTCCACCAAGCAGTTCGAGTCGCAGGACGACGAGTTCCCTGGCGCCTGGGAGGCGCCGGCACGCCGGTATGTGTGTGTCGACGGCAGGCGAGTCCAGTTCGCCGAACCCAGCGGGGCCCCTTTCCTCACACAGAATGACGCTCCCGTGGGCGTCACACTCGCCACGTTCCACTGGGGGAGCGAAGACGGCATGATGGGCGGCGCATCCAGCTGGACCCTCACCCAGGTCAGCCCCACCCGCGCCATCGCGAGCGCCGACGGTGATGCCACCGCCCCGCCCGTCGAGATGGCCCTCACCTCCGAGTGCCTCGCCGAAGTGGTCGCGCGCTGGCTGGCTGACGTCGAAGGTGGTGCGATCGGAGTGCCGTTGGCCGCAGCGATCGAGCTCGAACCCTTCGATGCCGCCGGGCAGTTGCCCGACGCCGAACGTCGCTCGTGGGAGAGCCTCCTGGTCGATCTGCGCTCCGGGTACGGCACCACGCTCGAGTGCACCATCGCCCTCGATGGCGACGACAGAGAACACCTACGCAACATCCTCGCCGAGGATGACGAGTACCGCGCGATTCGCGACGCCCTGGCGAACCCGGCGAAGCACGATGAATGGCTGCGGGCACAGCTTCAGCAAGACGATCCCTACGACCTGGACGACTGATCCACGGCCGTCAGCGTTGCTGCCGGCGTTCTCTCCTCGGCGCCCCTGGGCCGTAGTCGAGTTGCGGGTCGCGCCGCGCTGACTGCACGATCTCGTCGAGGTCGGCGTCGCCGGCGTCCTCCCAGTACGCCGCATGGCCCAGGGCAGCGATCGTGCCCAGCCTTTCCGCCGGGTAGAGGACGCCACCACGTTCGACGATGCGGGCCATGCCGTTGCCCAGCCCCACGACATAGCGCTCGTCGCCCATGTTCGCCGTGAGCTCGAAGGCGTAGAAGTCCCCCGCGAGCCAGAGACACCCTGCGCCACCGTCGCACTCGAGTTGCCCGCACTCTCCGCAACGGCGCACCGAGCCCGACGCGATGCGACGCGCCTCCCCTGCGTCGAACTCATCGACCCGCGTGACGGCGCGGACCCACGACACGTCGCTGTCAGAGACCACGTCAGCCGCGTGGAGTTGCACGACCTCGCCGACCGTGACGGGAGCGCCGGCGTCCGCAGTCCACGGTTCGTGACTCCACACCCAGACGGCGTCACCACTCGGCACGCGCAGTTGGAGGAAGCCGTCGATGACCGACAGCACCTCCGCCTGGGCAGAATTGCTCGACGCATGCACCGACCGCATCCGTGGCGGGCCCATCTCGTGCCCGCCCCCGACCCAGCACTCGTGGTCGGGGCCGTATCCATTGATCCTCGTGATGTCCACTCGTCGACCTCTCGTCTCTCTCGGCGCGGGGCGCCACCCGTCAGCCCGGGTTGCGCTGCGTTCCTGACGTGTCTGCCAGCTCCGCCACGGCGTCGAACGCCAGGGCGCGGGCAGCGGGCGTGTAATCCTGTCCCGATCGTCGCAAGCACCAGTCCTGTTCGACGTGCTCGAGCATGCGCATCATGGGCCACACGCACGGGCCGATGTCGCGCCAACGCGGCGGTGAGCCGTCGGGCATGCGCCATCCCACGTCCGCGATGAGTTCGCGGATCATCTCGTACGTGTGCTCCTGCGGAAAAGCTGAGGCGACGAGCAGCGCGTAGAGCGTTCGCGCGCAGGCCTCGAACTCGTCGGCTTTCGCCGGCACCAGCGCGGCAGCGAGGTCGCGCCACAACTGCTCCAACTCGCCCGCAGCAATCGCCTTCGCGACCAACTGGCCGCGCTTCGTCAGCACGAACTCACCGCGATAGTGACGCGCGTAGCCCATCGTCTTCAACGACTCACGCAGCGCCGTCACCGGCACGACATCCATCTCTCGACGGCTACTGCCGTGCGTCCAGATGCCTAGCGCGTCGACGATCCTGCCGACGGTGTCAGGCTTCAGGTAGCCCGCCTGCGTCAACGGCAACGGGCCCTCCGCGAGCATGCCGATGAGCGTCACCCACGAGCGCAACGCGTCGGCGCGCTCTGCGTCCGTCGGTTCGACATGCTCCTTGCGGGCCCGCGACACCGAACCGAGCAACACCACCTGCGCACGCGGCGACGCCCGCCGCAACGTCTGGCCGAGCATCGACGACGGATCCACCGCCCCCTCTTCGGCGATCCTCTGCAGAGCCTCGTTCTCCTTCGACAGCACGACGATCGCGGCGTTCGCCTCGTCGACCGAGAAGCGCGCCGGATCCCAGCCCGGCGGCACCCACTCGGCGTATTCCGGTGACAAGTTGCGCGCCTTGTGCCCCTGGACGAGCTCGTTGTACTGCCACGGTCCGCCCGAATCCTCCAACGGGCACGCGTTGCGACCGGCGACGCACTCCGCGAGCGGGCCGTCAGCGTCAGGTGTACCGCTCGTCGCGAGCTCGACGACCTTCTCGACCTTGATCGTGTGCACCCAGTCGTCACCGAAGTCATACACGTAGAACACGCGATCGCCCGGAGCGCGCAACACCTGATCGAGAACGACCTCGGTCTCGACGCCGGACGCCTCGTCGAGGTCATCACCCATCTCTACGTCTGCCACGCTCGCGAGGAACGGCCCACGCCAGACATCTTTCTTCGGCCCGAGCGTGAACCGGTGCAGATGCGCGTCCGCCCATCCGAGCGTCGCCTGGATGACGTCGTGGAACTGCGCCATCGTCACGTCGCTACGCACCTCGATACGGCGCCAAACAGCCGGCTTCACCTCGTCGACGTCGACGCGGACGGTGAGGAGCCGCACGCCGTCGCGTGCGGGCGGCAGCGTCACCTGCGGCCGCGGCGGCGGTGGCGTGAAGAACCGGCGCGCAACGCCTTCCGTCGAGCCTGCGGGCACGCCCGCTGCGGGAAGGCCGAACGCCGCACCGGGCGCGCTGGCAGCGCCTGACGCCGGCTGCCCGCCGTCGGCTTGCGGCGGCAACCCGAGCTCACGGGCGACGTCAGGCCAGTTCTCCTCGTCGTTCAACTGCTCACGAAACGACTGGATGAACGCCTCGACCGACGGGTCGTCAAAATCAGCCATGCCCCATCGTGTCATCGCGGCCCCGGTTCGATGGGACAGCCGTCGCGACCTTCGCCACCCCGGTCACTCTCAACGAGAACCGAGGCTCCGCGATCAGCACATGACCCGGCGCTCCGAACGGGTCAGACACCGATAAGGGCGTTCTTCCCGATAGCCCGCTCAGCAGGGAGCGACCTGGCACGATGAGGCGAATGGAATACTTCAACCCGCCTCCTGGCTGGCCCCCGACGCCCCACGCCTGGCGACCGTCCCAAGGTTGGCAGCCGGACCCTCGCTGGCCAGACGCCCCCGCAGACTGGCCCTTTTGGGTCGACGAATCCCGACGCCCTGTCGCTGGACCCGAGGGCCTGTATGGCGCGGAATCATCTCCCTCGTGGCGCGATGCCCGTGAACGAATCGGCGGCGCCCTCCGCTCCCTCGACGCCAATACGGCAGAAGCCAGACGCGCGGCGGCGAGCACGGCGGCGGAAGCCACGCGAACGGCCCGAAACACGGCCGCGAACCTGCGCCAGCGCTACGAGAACCGGGGCGCAGACGACCAGGCCCCAACTGTTCCAGAGCCAACGCAGCCCGTGACGCAAACCCGGGCTCACAACCTGCCGCAGTCGATCCCACGCTCCTGGCCCCGTCAGACACCAAGTGGGGCTACGGTGGCGGCCTCGTCGACGGCGTCAACCGCCAACCGAACGGGCCTTCTGAAAAAGGTCGGAATGGGAGGCGCTGGTCTCGTCCTTGTCTCATTGCTCGTCGCGCAGTGCAATGGCGGCTCAGGCGCCAGTTCGAATCCGTCAGTCTCCGCGTCATCGGCTACGACAACCGCCACTCAGTCGAGCGTGGCGCCATCTCGGACAACCCCCACGACGAGCACCGCCGCCAGCACGGCGAGCACGGCCGAGACCAGCCAGGAACGAGATACCTCGGACAGCACGCGTTCCCGAACAACACCCGTCACCCCGCGGGCCGCGACAACGCGATCAACAGCACCGACTCGCAACGAAACGCCCGCGACCAGCGAGCCCATTGCACCCGTGGTGCCGCAAAGGACGGACGAGCCCGACACCCCAGACGCCGAACCCACTGGCTCCGCCAGCTACAGCAACTGTAGGCAGGTCAAGGCAGCAGGGGCTGCTCCGCTCTACGCCGGCCAACCTGGGTACAGCCGCAAGCTCGATCGTGATGGAGACGGAGTCGCCTGCGAGAAGTGATCCTCATCCGAGAAATCGCAAACCCGTGAGCGTTCGCCAGACTGAGGATAGAGGTGCATGCCGTAACGCTGACGCGGGCGCTACTCGGCGAGCGAGCCGTACCTCAACACGTGATCGTCGGCGCCGCCCGAACACTCGGGCAGGTGCAGTTCGATGAGTTTCGCGAGCGTCAGCACGTAGTGGCGCGCGCAGAAGAGTTGCGCGTCGCCGCCGCCTGCGTGCTCGGCGAACACGACGTAGTGCGTCGGGGTCTCGGTGCACACGCACTCGTTCCACGTGCAGCGGGTGCTATCGCCGTCGTCGAACTCGTCGAACCCGGTGTCGCCCAAGTCGAGTTCGTGAGTCACGTTCGTCATGCCAGCTCCTTCATCGTCGCCTCGACGGCGTTGACGCCGCGCGCCAACTCGTCACGCGTCAGTTCCTCGTCGGTGTTGAACCAGCGCGCCCACTTCAACCGGAAATCCTGCTCGGCACGCCGGCGCGCGACGCTTATCTCGGCCTCTTCGGCGCGGAGGCCGAAGCTCGCTCCGTCCGCATCCGTCGACACCGTGACGAGCGAATCCTCCACGGGCACAGCGATACCCGACACCATGCCTTGTGCGCGCACGGCGATCCATCGGCGAGACGCGGGTACATCGTCGGCGAACTCATCGGTGACGAACGGCGCCACCTCACCCCATGCGAGCGCCCGCTCGACGGCGAACGCTGACACCTGACCGCCCCCTTCGGAGTAACCCCACACGTACGCCGAGCCGACACCGCCGTCCGCCGTCGTGAACCACGTCTGCGCCGACTCGACGTCGGGCTTTACCGCGAGCCACTTCACGACGATCCGCGATGGATCGTCGTCGGACGTCTCGTGGTACTGGTGCAACAGGCCGTCCTCATCCTGCGCACGCTTGGCCTCGAGCCAGCCAGCCGCGTCGAACGCGACGATCTCGAACGGCACGAGCGGCTTCGGCGAGAGCCGTGCCACCCACTCGCGAATCGCCGCAACACTGTCGAACACCGACAGCAGCGCCGTCTGCTCGCCCATCGCGACGACGTCAGCCTCCGCGCGCTCGAGTTGCGAGTCGACGTCGTCGCCCGCCCACTCATCGCTGCGCGGCTCCGACGCCATGAGCGCATCACGACGCTGCAGCCACGTGAACCATGCGACGAGAGGCTGTGCATCGTCGCCGGTCTCGAACGTCAGGTCGTCGCGGAACTTGACGACCGCCCCTGCGTCACGGCACACGAACGTCGGCTCGCCGGCCGGTCCGCCGTCGACGGATGCGAGGCACAGCTCGTACGTGACGAGCTCGCGCTCCTCGTCGTAGGCGTCGAGACGCCACAACGCCGGTAGCTCCACCGCGTCCGCGTCGTCGCCCGGGACGGCGGCGACGACGAGATCCGACGGCGTCACCCGCGCCCACTGCGGCTGCTCACCCTGCGGCCACCAAGCCTGCTGCGGCCCGGCCTCCTGCACCCGACGCGCCTCACCCCACGTCACACTCACGCCATCCACCCCTCGTCGCTCGATGACCGACTCATTCGGCCCGCTCACAACGTAGCCCCCAGCGGTGACAGCCGCGCTCATCATGCCGAATACGTCGCGAAAGAGCCGAGCGACGAACGATCTGTCAGCTAATGTCGCGATATGAATGAGGGCCTCTACGAACTTCTCGTGAGCGCAGGCGTGCGCAGTCAACTCGAGGACCTCAGGCCAGAATTGACGGCCTCCACAGCAAGGATCGACGAGGCTGACCTGCCCCGCATCCTCAGCCAGCACGTCGCCGACGCGCTCGTGCGACACATCAATCCGTCCACCGCGCTGAGGCTCGTCAACGATCTCCTGAACAGCCTCGAAGGCGAGCAGGAGAACGTCCTGCCCGACGGGGACATCTCACTCCTGCACGCCATCGAAAAGGCCACTCCCCTCGGCTCGCGCCGCCCATACGACCAACGCCCCACCACACCGCTGCGCGAGGCCGCGCTCCTCACGAATGCTCCGGACGAGCCCAGCCTCGGCCGGGAATTGCGGGCCGAACTCGTCAGCGCCGACAGCGTGGATCTCCTGTGCGCCTTCGTCATGTGGCCCGGTATCCGCCTGCTGGTAGAGGAATTGCGGCAACTGCGCGCCCACGACGTGCCGATCCGAATCATTACCTCGACTTACACGGGCTGCACCGACCGCCGAACACTCGACAGGCTCGTGCACGAGTTCGGAGCGCAGGTGAAAGTGCATTACGAGACAAAACGGACTCGTCTGCACGCGAAGGCCTGGCTCTTCAAACGCAACACCGGTTTCGACACCGGGTACGTCGGCTCCTCGAACCTGTCCTCCAGTGCTCTTCTCGACGGGGTCGAGTGGAACGTTCGCATCTCACAAACCGCCACGCCCACGTTGATGCGCAAGTTCGACGCGACTTTCGAGTCCTATTGGAATGACCCTGTTTTCGAGAGTTACGACCCGACGCGCGACGCCGTCAGGTTGGATCACGCGCTCGCGGAAGCCGCCGGTAAGGCCACAACCGAGGCACTTTCACTCTCCGGCCTCCAGGTCACCCCGTTCCCACACCAGCGCGTCATCCTCGACCAGCTCGAAGCCGAACGCGTCCTACACGACCGCCATCGCAACCTCGTCGTCGCGGCGACAGGAACCGGCAAGACGGTCGTCGCAGCCCTCGACTACGCGCGTCTGTGTAACGCCGGCGAACGACCGAGCCTGCTCTTCATCGCGCATCGGTCGGAGATCCTGCGCCAGGCTCGTCGCACCTACGCCGAGGTAATGAACGATGCGAGTTTCGGCGAGTTCCTCGTTGATGGGCAACGCCCTCGCGGCGGCAAACATCTCTTCGCGTCGATCCAATCCCTCTTGCGCACAGACCTCGACGCCGTCGACCCCGCCGCGTACGACGTCATCGTCATCGACGAATTCCACCACGCGGGAGCCGCGTCATATCGTCGCATTCTCACCCACTTCGCGCCGCGTGAACTCCTCGGTCTCACCGCAACCCCCGAACGCGGCGACGGCCTCGACGTCCGCGACTTCTTCGACGGACGCACCGCCGCCGAGGTGCGTCTCTGGGACGCCCTCGCTGCGGATCTCCTCACACCCTTCCACTACTTCGGTGTTCATGACGTCGTCGACCTGCGAGGCGTCCGCTGGATCGGCGGCCGCTACGACAGGGAGGAACTCGACTCGCGAATCAAGGAGAACGTCGACCGCGCCCGCCACGTTCTACGCCAGCTCGAGCAGAAGATCACGGACATTGGGGCGATGAAGGCCCTCGCGTTCTGCACATCGACCCACCATGCGCAGTTCATGGCCGACTACTTCACCGCGAACGGAGTACTTTCGCTCGCCGTCACTTCGGCGCCGAGCGCCCACGACCGCGTGGAAGCGGTGGAGGCTCTCCGTCGCGGCGACGTGAAGGCTCTCTTTACTGTCGACATGTTTAACGAGGGAATCGACATTCCCGAGGTCAACACGGTTCTTTTTCTGCGCCCCACCGAGAGTCCCACGATCTTCGTTCAACAACTTGGTCGAGGACTTCGTCTCGCTGCCAATAAGCCGGTGTTGACCGCACTCGACTTCGTCGGGCATCAACGTGCCGAATACCGTTGGGACCGCAAGCTACGCGCCGTTGCCAAAAACATGACGCGCCGTGAACTGATCGCTGCCGTTCACGCCGGGTTCAATTTGCCGGGCGGATCGCAGATCGTCCTCGATGAAGTGGCGCGCGAATATATCCTCGATAACGTCAAGAAAGGCATCAATTCGACGTGGCGGTCACTGGTCGCCGAGGCGCGTGACAGCGAGATCGCCTCGTTGAAGCTGTTCCTCGACGATGTTGGGGTCGAGCTTTCCGATGTATTGAAGAACGACCGATCATGGACGACACTACGGCGTGAAGCCAAGCACGAGCTACCACCCGCGGGGGCCAGGGAATCCCACCTCGTGCGACGCGTGAGGGCCGTGGCGCACGTAGATGATGCGCCACGCAACGCGGCGTATCTCGAACTGCTCACCGACCACATGACGTGGCGGAATCTCTCCGCAAACGCACGACGTCACGCAGCCATGCTGTTCTTCAGCCTATGGCCCGGCGGGGGCGGATTCACCTCAATCGAGGACGGCTTCGCGACATTAGCCCAAGAGCCGGCGGTGCGTGCCGAAATGAGGGAGGTCCTCTCCCTGACGATGGACGCCGTCCGCCACAACACACTCGGCGGGAACCGCTCCGACCTTCCCCTTCGGGTACACGCCACCTACACTCGCGAAGAACTCCTTGCCGCAATCGGATACGCCGATCTCACACGCCGACGGATGCCGGCGCAAGCCGTCGCCGGCGTCTTCCACGTACCCGAGAAACAGCTGGATGCCCTGCTCGTCACCACAGTCAAGACCGAGGCCGGCTTTTCTCCGACCACGATGTATCGCGACTACGCCATCTCCAGAAGCCTCATGCATTGGGAGTCCCAGGCTGCGGTTCGCGCTGATTCGGAAACCGGTCAGCGCTATCGGCATCACGCCGAGCGAAATCACGACATCCTGCTCTTCGCCCGTCAGCACAAGGTCAGCGCGTTCGGAGGCGGCGCACCCTTCGTGTTCCTCGGCAACGCGCACTACGTCAAGCATTCGGGCGAACGCCCCATGGGCGTGACATGGAAACTGCATGATCCGATGCCCGAGACGGTGTTCAGATGGGCCAGCGTCACCTGAGCACCTGATCGCCGATGACTCAGTGAACCTCGACGAACGTCGTCACCGTCGTGACGGCTGGTCGGCGCGGCGTCGAGCTGAATCCGAAGCCGGGCTCAGGGGTGACGTCCGCGAGCGCTCCGACGTCCTCGCCCGCCCACGCGCCGCGCACGGCCGTGACGGCGCGCAGATCCTGCGCGAGATAGAACTCGCGACGCCCGTTTCCGGCCGTCCCCGCCGTGCGAACCCCCGGCATGAGCACGCGCGCGAACGGGTCGATCGCGCGTGCCGTGCCCGGGTGAACGAGCGCCCCACGAATCGGCCACAGCGGCCACGCGAGCGCGAGACGACGACCGAACGTCAGGCTCAGATCCAACTCACCGGCCATGATGTTCCACGTGAAACCAGCGCCCGTGGCACCGTCGATCGCGACGTCCACAACCGTCACGTCGTCGAACTTATAGGTCGCACAGACGTATTCGGCCACCTCGTCGTTCGGGGCGAGCAGCTCCCGTCGCCCGTCGGGGTGCGCCACCATGACGTCCGCGAACGATCCCCACGGCGAGCGCGACCACCGTCCGACGACGAAACGTCGACCCGACGTCGTCCCCACGCCGGCGATGTGCCCGTCGAACCTGTCGCGTCGCATGCGTCCACCATCACTCATGCCCCCATCGTCCCTGTTCCGCCGCGCCACGTCACCCACCCCGACGTCGGGCACCCGTGATGTCGACGAAACGCCCAGGCAAGCGTGGGTGATCTCACGACGCTGCTGGTCGCAGCCCCCCAGCGCGCCGGGGGATAATTCGTGGGCACCCCCACCGACGAAACCGACGAAAGAGGCTTGATGTCGACGTCCCCCGCACCACGAGGTACCTACCGCGCGGAGGACGGCACGCCCGTCGAGTTCGCCGACGCCCTTAAGGTCTGGACGCGCATCGCCTACGAGCGGCTGCAGCAGGTCGCGACGCACTACAACGGCCTCATCACGTACAAGGAGCTCGCGCAGCACGTGCAGCGCGAATCGGGCATCCACACCTCGTCGACGCCGGCGAACATGGTCGGCAAGATCCTCGAACTGTGCGCCGTGCAGGCCGCCACCGCCGGCGATCCGCCGCTGACGTCGCTGTGCCTCAAGACCGACGGCACCGTCGGCACCGCTTACTGGCGCACGCCCATCGCCGAGGGCCTGACGATGCCAGAACTCGTCGGCGAACCCGACGTCGAAGCGGACGCTGCCGAACACCGCCTCATGTGCTACCGCGCCTACGCCACCGACCTGCCCGAGAGCGGCGGCGTCGCACGCATCCCCGAACAGGTCATCGTGCGCCGCGAACGCGCCGACCGCGCCGCCGAACGCACCCGCGCCGCGAAGCGCGAGGACGAACCGCAGCCCGTCTGCCCGTCATGCTTCACGCAGCTGCCCGCCAGCGGCGTGTGCTGGCAGTGCGACTGACGCGCCATCAGAACGCGTGAACGCCCCGTCGACGGATTCGGCGGGGCGTCGTCCGTCCGCCCGGGGCTGCAGGTGCCTCGGGCTCAGACGTGTGTGAGTCATGCGTGCTCGTGCTGGCCCTTGCCGCGGAAGTGCTTGACGACGAAGAAGGCGATGATGCCGACGAGCAGGGCGATGCCGATCCAGTTCGCGAAGCGCTCGACCGACTTGTACTGGCTGCCGGCGATGTAGCCGATGAGGACGAACGCCGTCGCCCAGATCGACCCGCCGAGCGCGTTCCAGAACACGAACTTCACGTACGGCAACCCGCTCATGCCCGCGGCACCGGGGATGAGGGCGCGCAGCGCGGCGGTGAAACGCCCGAAGAACACCGATTTGCCGCCGTGACGGCGCAGTGTGTCCTTCGCGTTCTCCATCTTGCGCTTGTCGAGCAGGCGGTCAGGCAGCTTGCTCAGGATCTGCTCACCCCAACGCTTGCCGACCTCGTAGCCGATCGAGTCGCCGATGACAGCCCCCGCGATCGACGCCACGAGCACCGCCCACACGGGCAACTTGCCCTGATTCGCGACGACCCCCGCGAGCACGACGCCGATCTCACCCGGCACGACCACACCGACGAACGCCGACGCCTCGAGCGCAGGAAAGAGGAACGCGCACACGAGGACGAGCCACGGCGGCAGGTTGAGGATGAACTCGAAGATGCTCGACACGAGGGCACAGCGTACGGCTCCGCACTGCAAGCCGCCCGCGAGCGCCGCGCTGCCGCATCGGCCACGCATCGTCCGCGCGGCGACGTCGCACCCGGCGCCCACCCGCCATCCGCGCCGTAGTTGCACGTGAACACCGTTGCGCGACAGGCTGGAAACAACCAGGTGGCATCAGCCACGACCCCGCGCGAAGGAGCATGGTCATGACAGCGAACACGTACGACGTCAAGGGCAAGGTCGTCATCGTGACGGGCGCCGGCACCGGCATCGGCGCCGCCATCACCGATGCGTTCCTCGACAACGGCGCCACCGTCGTCGTCGCCGGGCGCCGCAAGGAGAAGCTCGACGAGGTCATCGCCGGGCGCGACAACGCCCTCGCCGTGCAGACCGACGTGTCGAAGCACGACGACGTCGCCGCCCTCGTCAAGACGGCCGTCGACACGTACGGCCACCTCGACGTCGTCATCAACAACGCCGGCCAGCACGTCGGCGGTGACGTCACCGAGACGAGCGACGAAGACTTCGCCGCCGCCTACGGCACCAACGTCGACGGCTTCTTCTACATGCTCAAGGAAGCGCTGCCCGAACTGGCGAAGACGAACGGTTCGATCACCGTCGTCACGAGCGTCAGCGGCATCGGCGGCGACTGGGGCCAGCCCGTCTACAACTCGACGAAGTACGCGCTCAGCGGCCTCATCCAGAGCGCCGCCCTCGACTGGGGCGCCAAGGGCGTGCGCATCAACGGCATCGCGCCCGCCTTCACCAAGACGCCGATGACGGCGGACATGGCCGACAGCGACGACGACCTGCAGCCCTTCGTCGACCGCCTCGCGCTCGGCCGCGTCGGTGTGCCCGAGGACCTCGCCGGCATCGCGCTGTTCCTGTCGACCAAGGACGCTCAGTACATCACCGGCCAGATCATCCCCGTCGACGGCGGCACGACCGCCTCCAACGGCCAGCCGCGCCGCTGACGCATCGGCGGCTCTTCCCGAGCGTCGACGGGGAGAGCCGCTGCGGCGCAAAGGGTTTCGCTCGCTTGCGTGGCTGGTCTCAGCAGCTCGTCGGCTCGTCGGCGCCGGGTTCGTCGGCGTTGGTGACGACCGCGTGTGGGTACTCGTCGGAGCGCATGCCGCGCCTTCTCGAGGCGAGCCAGCACGAACGTCGCGTGCACCGTGGGTACTGCACACGCCGAACCACCACGCGGCGCTCACGTGTGATGTGCTCATGGTGAACCCACAGGCAGCACGCTGACCCCGGGAGACACCATGGCCCGTACTCGCTCACTCACCCTCGCGTCGTTCGGCGCGCTGACGCTCGCCCTGGCGGCATGCGGCGGATCCGGCGACACGACCGCCGACTCCACCCCACCCAGCGCGACGAGCACCTCGCCCTCACCGAGATCCTCGACGTCAGCCTCCTCGACGACCTCGACGTCGGCTGCTGCTACGTCGACATCGTCGTCCGCGACGCCGGCGTCCTCACCCGCTACCAGCGCGAGCGCGCCGTCAGGTCCCTCGGAACCGTCCGCGACGTCGCCCTCCCCGGCCGGTTCTTCGTCCCGAGCATCGAACACCGCGCGATCGTCGGCCCCGGCCACCGTCGCTGGTGCCTCCACCGTCAGCACGACCGTCTGGCCCGACGCATCGTGGAACGTGCCGACCCTCGACAACGACGGCTGCAGCATGGGCTTCGATTCGTCCTCACCCAGCGCCGATGTGAGCCCCTACTCCAAGACCGGCAAGTCCTTCACGTGCGGGGCGATCGCCGCCGGTCTCATCGCGTGCCAGAAGGAGAAGGCGACCGGAAACGTGCTGTGCCTGCAGAGCCTCGAACAGAGGATGGCGGTTCGGTTCCCGTCGAACGTGTCGAAGATCCGGCCGCGTGACCCCGGCGAGCGGCCGACTCCCCTGCAGGTGAAGCTCGCCAACGGGGCCACGTGTTCTGCAGCGTCGCACGACCAGACGACGCACTACCAAGACCGTCGCAGCTGGCTTTACTGCGACAGCGCCGGCGACGCAGTCCTGTTGCTGCCCAAGGATTTCGACCCTACGAAGGGTGCTGGGCAGAAATACTTCGACAAGACCAACGCGACGTGGACGGCGCAGTACAGCGTCAACAACATGGCCCCGAAGACGGTGGCCGTGACGAAGGTCGTCTACGCACCGTGACCGCGGTGCGACGTCATGGGCGGTGCTGACGCGCGCCGACCGCGGCGCCCGCGCTGCCCGGCAAGCACCGGCAGAAGACGACGAAGAAGGCGCGCACGAGAGCGTTGATTCCAATTTGCGTGGGCCCATGAGATCACTGGATCCCACCTCGCAGGGTGAGTAGAACTACTCACGGCCGAGGCATGATCTAGACGTCTGCATCACGCGCATGGAAGGACAAGTGACGTGGCGAAGAACCAGGACAAGCGTGGCTCGAACGACGACCCGGGCCCGTCGGTCAAGGACGACGAGATGTACGAGGCGCTGCGGCGCGAGGGCAACAGCAAGGAGAAGTCGGCCCGCATCGCCAACGCGGCCGCGAACTCATCACGCAGCGCCGTCGGCCGCAAGGGCGGCGAGCACGGCAGCTACGACGACTGGACCGTCGACGAACTGCGTGAGCGCGCCCGCGAGCTCGAGGTCGAAGGCCGCAGCACGATGACGAAGGACGAACTCATCGAGGCCCTGCGCGACGGGTGACGCCCGGCGCTCAGACGGCGGTTTCGATTGGACGCCCACCGTCTCGGCCGCCTCTCGGCGGATCGCGCACCTCAGGGCGCCGTGCGGGCAGCCGAGCGCGAGACCTTGCTCTCACATGTCATGAGGCACTCAGCGGGCGTTCTGGCGGCGTGCCTATGCTGGGGACAAATCCGTTGTTCTCCAAGCGAATCGGGGTCAGCATGAGCACCATCACGACGAAGATCGCCGACACGCTGGGCAAGCTGCCGGATCAGACGGCCGCCTTCCTCGCGGACGGTTACCTGTTCCAGAGCCGCGTCCGCGAGGCGCACGGGCGCGACGCCGGCGACGGGCGTCCGCTCGGTCTGCGCATGCTCGGCAAACCAGCCCTCCTCGTGCGCGGGCGCGAAGGCGTCGAGCTGTTCTACGACACGACCCGCATGAAGCGTGACGGCGCGATGCCGCTGCCCATCCGCGGCCCTCTGTTCGGCAAGGGCGCCGTCCACGGCCTCGACGACGACGAGCACCGTCACCGCAAGGCCATGTTCGTGCGCATCGCGTACGACGACGCTCAGGTGCGCCGTCTCATGCCGTACCTCGAGGACGAGATGCGCAAGACGCTGGAGCGCTGGGTCGAGGCACCCGGCACGGTGTACGACGGCAGCGTCATCACATACGGACGGGCCGCGCTGCGCTGGGCCGGCATCCCCGGTGACGACGCCGAGCTCGACGTCTGGGCCGAGCGCCTCGGGCAGATCGTCGACGGGTTCGGCAAGAAGAGCCCCGCCCACGTCGAGGCGTGGCTCAACCGCCGCCGCTGCGACGCGTGGGCCGCCGACCTCGTCGCGCGCACGCGTCGCGGTGAGATCACGCCCGCCGAGGGCACCGCGCTCGCTGAGGTCGCCAAGCAGACCCACCTCGACGGCTCCCTCCTCGACGAGCACACGGCCGGAGTCGAACTGCAGAACGCCACTCGACCGACGATTGCGGTCGCGCGTTTCGCCGCCTTCGCGGCGCGTGCGCTCGTCGAGCATCCCGAGTACCGCGAGCGCATCGCGGGCGAGGTGGTTTCACGTGGAACGTTGCTCGGGAATCCGACGGCCGTCGCGTTCGCGCAGGAGGTGCGTCGCACGTCGCCGTTCGTCCCGATGCTGCCGGCGTTCGCGCGCGACACGTTCGAATGGGGCGGGCAGAAGATCCGCAAGGGCCAGCGCGTGCTCATCGACGTGCTCGGCACGAACACCGACCCCAGCGGCTGGGAGCGCGCAGACAGCTTCGAGCCGGAGCGCTTCCTCGGGGTCGAGGACGCCGAGCAGATCGAGAACTTCATCCCGCAGGGCGGCGGCGACGTCGCGACCGGGCACCGCTGCCCCGGCGAGAAGATCGCCGTGACGGCACTGTCGGTGACGATCTCCGGTCTGTGCACGCCCGGTGTCGAGATCGACCCCAAGGGTCTCGACTTTTCCTGGACGCAGCTGCCCACGATGCCGGGCAACGGCGCCCGGGTGCGCGTCACCCGTCAGGCCTGACAGGACGAGCAGGTCTTCCGAGTCGGACGCCGGGCCGGGTCGCCGCGGCGCGACTCGGCCCAGCGTCCGGCGTCTTGCCTACGGTGGGGGTTTCGCCGACGCCGGGCGGCAGCCGTCAGCCCCTGGCCGGCTGCGGTGCGCCGGGGTAACGCCAGTTGAAGACGACGTTGCCGGAGCCGTCGACGCACTTCGCCGGCGCGGCACCCTGCGTCACCATGATGTCCGGATTGTGCGAGCACGTGTAGGCGTCGACGCGCGCCTCGCTGCCCTTGGCTGACGCGGGCGTCGCCTCGTACTTCTGCATGGCCGAGCGCGCTTCGACGCACGTCACGCCGTGCCGGTCATAGATACGTGAGGACCCCGCGTAGCAGTCCGTGGCGTCGGGCCTCGACATCTTCTCCGGCGGCAACGAGGAGGCGGAGCCGCCCAGGTCGATCGAGGCGCGGCCGATGGGCTTGTCGGCCGAACCGGATGCGGCCGACGGCGCCGACCCGCTCGGCGTCGCGTCGGCGGCGTCACTCTTCGCCGAATCGGTGGCCTTCGACACGGCGTCCTCGACGGCGCCGCACCCGGTCAGCATGACGGTGAGAGCCGCGGCCAGCGTGACGCCTCCCCTGCGCATGTGGTTCATTTTTCTTTCCCTCCCCGTGGCTTGATCGGGAGATATCGTCGCAAAGACTGGCGTACACGGCCAATGTCGCCGTCGGCGTTTCCCCTGCGTTTCACGTGAAACATCGCTCATACTTCGCTGAGAACGCCGTGCCACGACGACCGAAGGAGGCCCCGTGCCTGAGGGCGACACCGTCATGTGGGCTGCGGCGCGCCTCAACCGCGCCCTGCTCGGGCAACGCCTGACGCGCACCGATCTGCGCACGCCGCGGCTCGCGACGGTTGATCTCTCGGGGCGCGAGTGCCTGCCCGTCGTCACGCACGGCAAGCACATGCTGCATCGGCTCGAGGGTGGCGTGACGATCCACTCCCACTTCAAGATGGAGGGCCGCTGGAGCCTGCTGCCAGCCCCGTCGACCCTCCAGGGACGCGCCGCTGCCGGCGCCGAGGCCGACGTCCGACGCGCCGTCACCGCCCACACGACGCGGGCGCTGCTCTACACCCCGCGGACGCTCGCCGTCGGCTCGAAGCTCGGCGTGCTCGACGTCCTCGAGACCGCGCGCGAGGGCGACGTCGTCGGGCACCTCGGGCCCGATCTGCTCGCCGATGACTGGGATGACGGCGGGCGCGGGCGTGCGCTGGACAACCTGCGCGCACAGCCCGAACGCCCGGTCGGTGAGGCGTTGCTCGACCAGCGGCTCGTCGCCGGTCTCGGCACGTTCTGGATCAGCGAGATGCTGTGGGTGCACCGCATCCTGCCGTGGACGCAACTCGCCGCGATGCCGGACGGGGTGCTCGAGGCGGTGCTCGACGACGCGCGACGCCTCATGCTCGTCAGCGGACGCACCGGGGTCCAATCGTCGACGGGTGACGCCCGCGCGGGGCAGGACCGCTACGTCCACGCCCGGTCGGGGATGGCGTGCCTGCGCTGCAACGACACGATCCGCGTCGCGATGGCCGGCGACCCCGGGCGCGAGCGGACCCTGTTCAGCTGCCCGACGTGCCAGGGCGGTCTGGCACCGAACGACGACGGCCGGCCACAGGGCGTGCTGCGCGAGCGCAAGAAGACGGGCAAACGCTACAAGGGATGACGGTGCAACGTGGGGGTGCGGCATCCACCCTCACGGGTCATTGCCGACGGTGCTCGCACGCGGGTAGCGTCCTGAACAAGCCAGTGCTGCACCACTGTTCGCCACATTTTCCGGATCGCCCGACGTGCCAGGAGGCCCGCGATGACCGACAAGAAAACCGATCAGTACACCTTCACCAACCCCGTCACGCAGTACCCCTCGGACAACTTTCCCAAGCAGGAGCTGACGTGGCCCGGGCTCGACACGAAGCTGACGCCGAAGGCCGATCACGGCGAGGACACCTACCGCGGCACCGGCCGTCTCCAGGGGCGCAAGGCCCTCGTCACGGGGGCAGACTCCGGCATCGGGCGCGCCGTCGCCATCGCCTACGCGCGTGAGGGCGCCGACGTCGCGCTCAGCTACCACCCGCGCGAGGAGAAGGACGCCGCCGAGGTCGCGAAGCTCGTCGAGGACGCCGGGCGTCAGGCCTACTTGATGCCGGGCGATATCAGCGAGGAGGCGACCGCGCGTCAACTCGTGCGTGACGCCGTCGACAAGCTCGGTGGGCTCGACATCCTCGTCAACAATGCCGGCTTCCAGCAGGCGCAGGCCGACATCGCCGACATCACGAGCGAGCAGTTCGACCAGACGCTCAAGACGAACGTCTACGCAATGTTCTGGATCACTCAGGAGGCGCTGCCGCACATGCCGGCCGGCTCCACCATCATCAACACGACCTCGATCCAGGCCTACGGCCCGAGCGAGCACCTGCTCGACTACGCGACGACGAAAGCCGCGATCAACACGTTCAGCAAGGCTCTGGCTGCGCAGCAGGGGCCGAAGGGTATCCGCGTCAACGCCGTCGCACCGGGCCCGTTCTGGACGCCGCTGCAGGTCTCCGGCGGGCAGTTCCAGGAGAACATCCCCGAGTTCGGCCAGAACACGCCCCTCGGGCGCGCAGGCCAGCCCGCAGAGCTCGCAGGTGCGTACGTATACCTCGCGAGCGCCGAGTCGGGATACGTCTCCGGCGAGACGCTCAACGTCAACGGGGGCATGGTCAGCCCGTGACCGCGGCGGCCCTTCTCTGAGCTCGTTCGTCGCGGCGCCCCCTCACGTCAGGGGGCGCCGCGATGGCGTGAGAACCGCGTCGTTCCGGGGTTGTCGGTGCTCACTCGTACGGTGAAGTCATCGCCGCAGGAGACGGCGACGCGCCGCTCACGAGGTGGCGCGCGACCAGCAACGGGAAGTGGCTCACATGCCTGCACCGAGCGTTGTCCCCCCGCCCGCGCGGCGCGGTTTCGCCGTCGTCGACGTGGAAACGAGCGGGCTCGACCCGCTGCGGCACCGCGTCATCGAGGTGGCGGTGACGCAGCTGACGCCGTCAGGAGGCCTGGAGCGCGAGTGGAGTTCGCTCGTGCGAGCCCGCGGTGGCACCGGGCCCGTCCATATCCACGGGCTGAGCGATGACGACGTGCGCGACGCACCCGGTTTCGCCGACCTCGTCGACGAACTGAGCGAACTGCTCGATGGGCGCATCCTCGTCGCCCACAACGCGGCGTTCGACTGGGCGTTCCTCGCTGCGGAGGCGCGCCGCGCCGGGCGTGAGCTGCCCGTCAGCGAACGCCTGTGCACGTGGCATCTCGCGCGGGGGCTCGAGCTGCCGACCGACAACCTGCGTCTCGGCACGCTCGCCGAGTACTGGAGCATCCCCGTCGAGAACGCGCATCGCGCCGGTGACGACGTGCGCGTGCTCGTCGAGGTGCTGCGACGCTGTCTCGACGAGGCGGGGCGCCGCGCTGCGCCGCTGCCGCTCGAGGAGTGCGCCGCGCTGCCGCGATGGTGGCGCACGCAGATCCGGTGGCAGCGGTTGCGTCGGCGGCTGCGAAAACGGCGGGCCGGGCGGCGTCGATCGTCGCGCTGACTAGACTCGGGGCATGTCTGACGCTGATCGCGAGGTCGCCCTCGTCGCCTCCGACATGGTGGTGCTCACCCTGCGCGACGACGAACTGCACGTCGCGCTCATCCGGCGGGCCGCCGCGACGGAGCGAGGCAAGTGGGCGCTGCCGGGCGGTTTCATGCGTCGCGGCGAGTCGGCGGAGCAGGCCGCCTATCGCGAGCTGCGTGAAGAGGTCGGCATCGCGGAGCGCGACGTCGTGCTCGAGCAGTTGCGCACGTACACCGAGGTCGAGCGCGACCCGCGGCCGGAACGCGTCATCGGCGTCGCGTGGACGGTGTTCGGCGCGCGCCTTCCCGACCTCGAAGCGGCGTCCGACGCGCTCGAAGCGGTGTGGGTACCGGTCGACGAAGCGCTCGGGATGCCGCTCGCGTTCGACCACCAGCGTATCCTCGCCGACGGCGTCGAACGCGCCCGCTCCAAACTCGAATACACCTCTGTCGCAACGGCTTTCCTCGACGACGAGTTCACGATGTCGCAGCTTCGCCACGTCTACCAAGCCGTGTGGGGCGGCTCGCTCGAACCTGCGAACTTCCATCGCAAGGTGTTGAGCGTCGACGGGTTCGTCGAGGAGACGGGCGACAGCCGCGTCGGGCGCGGGCGCCCCGCCAAGCTCTACCGCCGCGGCAGCGCCCAGACGATCTACCCGCCACTGACCCGCGCGTCGGTGCGCGGGGCGCGGCCGCGCAGCTGATCATGCGCCCGGTGCGGGGCGCAGCTGATCAGTCGCTACGACGCGCGATGAGAACGATGTCGGCCTGGTGGTGGGCACCGGCACCCTCGGTGACGTGGCGCTCCGACTCGAACTGCTCGATCTGCCACCCCTCACCGAGGCGGGCTACCACGTCGGCGATCGTGACGTAGGAGTCCGGGTCGAAGCCGTGCTCGAGCGCGCGATCGCGATCGACGTGCGCGTGAGCCACGACGATCAGTGCGCCACCGGGTCGGACGAGGTCGCGAAGCGAGCGCTCGATCGCCCGATCTTCGGTGCGCAGTAGAGCGGGGTAGAAAACACTGACGAGGTCGAAGCTGTCCGGCGCCAAGGCCGCGTCGAGCAGCCCCGCACACACCCACGTGATGCGGGAGGCGACGTCATCTCCGCTTACTTCGGCTGCCGCACGCCCCCGTTCCAGCGCGGGTGCCGCGACGTCGAGGGCCGTCACCTGCCACCCTTGCTCGGCGAGGTGGATGGCGTCAGCGCCCTCACCGCAGCCGACGTCGAGCGCTCGACCCGGGGATAAGTCGGCCAACTGCTTCGTGAGCACCGCGACGAGCGCGTCGTTCGGGTTGCCGCTCCAGACCTGCTCGCCCCCGTAGACGTCGTGCCAGTTCATGTCATGCCCAGCAGGGCCGCTCGCCGTCGCGTCCGGCGTCGTTTCAGAGTGCATGTCACCATGCTCGCCGCCACTGCGTGATCGGACAATCTCGACGTGTCTATCAAATACGCTAGCCACCCTGAGACAACGTCAGCATGGCCGATGCCTCCCGACGACCTCCGTGCGTGCAAATGGACCCGCGTGCATTTGCACGCACGGAGCAACCGATTCGTCCGCGACAAGACGCAGGTCGTACGGTTTTCTCGATGATCTCGCTGATTCCTGACTACCTCGCGGCGACGCTCGAGGCCTGCCCGCCCGACGCCCATGCCCGGAATGCCGACTACATTCCGGAACTGGCCCGCGTCGACTCGTCACTGTTCGCCCTCGCAATCGCCACCGTCGACGGCATGATCTACAGCGCCGGTGACGCCGAGGCGGAGTTCACCATTCAGTCGATCAGCAAACCGTTCGTCTACGCGATGGCGATCGAGGATCGCGGCCTCGACGAGGTGCAGCGTCGCATCGGCGTCGAACCGAGCGGTGAGGCGTTCAACGAGATCAGCCTCGAGGCGGGCAGCAAGCGCCCTCTCAACCCCATGATCAACGCCGGCGCCATCACGGCGCACTCTCTCGTCGCCTCCCCCGATGACGACGAGTCGGCGCGCGTGCGACGCATCGTCGCCGGTCTGTCGGCCTTCGCCGGGCGCGAGCTGAGCATCGACAGGACCGTCGCCGAATCGGAATGGCACGACGCGCACCGCAACCTCGCCATCGGACACATGCTGCGCAGTTACGACATGCTGACGGACGACCCGGACGTCGTCGTCCACGGCTACGTCGAGCAGTGCGCCGTGCGCGTGACGACGCGTGACCTGGCCGTCATGGCGACGACGCTCGCCAACGGCGGCCTCCACCCGGTGACCGATGAGCAGGTCGTCAGCTCGCGCACGGCCCGTCAGGTGCTGTCGGTCATGCTGAGCTGCGGCATGTACAACGCGGCCGGCGACTGGCTGACGGCCGTCGGCATCCCCGCCAAGAGCGGCGTCGGGGGCGGCATCATTGGCGCGCTGCCCGGGCAGGTGGGGCTCGCGACGTTCTCGCCGCCGCTTGACGAGCACGGCCATTCCGCCCGCGGGGTGCAGGTCTTCGAGCGGCTCAGCGAAGACATGGACATGCACCTCATGGACGTCCCGCCGCCCGCCCGCTCCGTCGTCCGGCACTCCCACGTCGTTCCGCTCGGGCGAGGTTCGCGCGGCGTCGACGCGCACGTCTACGACCTGCAGGGCGACATCCGGTTCGCCGGTGCGGAGCGCGTCGTGCGGCTCATCAGCGACGAGCCGCCGACGACGAAGACCGTCGTGTTCGACCTCGTCGACGTCCACGCGCTCGACGAGACCGCGGCCCGCATGATCCTCGAGACGGTGCGGCGCCTCGCGGCTGACGGGCATGAGGTCTGGTTCGCCGGCCTCGATGACGCACCCCTCACCCATGGGAGGCTCGACGACGAAGGGTTCGACCTCGGGCGCGGGGTGCACGTGCGCATGGGCAGCGACCTCGACGATGTCGCCGAACAGATCATGAGGGCCTGAACCTCGCCGTTTCACGTGAAACAGGCACGAGGCTGTCTAGCGCTCGTCGTTCGAGGCTGTGCGCATGTTTGGTGAGGTTCTTGGTAGACCCGACAACTCCCGGCCGCGTGCATGCCGCTGCCGGGCCGTCGCGCCGTCAGACCTAGGGTGGGACGCATGTCCGAACGCGATGCACGGCCCTTGCCACCAGGCCTCACCCCGGTGAGCCCGCGACTGACGTCGGCGCGCCTGCTGACGCTCGCCATCGCGGCGGTCGTCGCCGGTGCCGGCGTCGCGGCCACGATGTTCTTCGCGCCACGCTGGGTGACGGTTACCCTCGCCGTCGTGCTGATCGTCGCCGTCGTGTGGGTGGGCCTCGTCATCGCGCGTCAGGTCAGGCACATCGGGTACGCCACGCGCGACGACGACCTGCTCATCGTCAGGGGCGTCATGTTCCGTACGACGACGGTCGTGCCGTACGGGCGCATGCAGTACGTCGAGGTCTCGAGTGGACCGATCGCGCGGATGTTCGATCTCGCCACGCTCGAACTGCACACCGCGTCCGCGTCTTCCGACGCCACCATCCCCGGCATGCCACGCCGCGACGCGGAGGCACTGCGCGATCGTCTCGCCGCGCTCGGCGAAGCGCACCTCGCGGGGTTGTGACGATGGCCGATACCCACACGCCCGACGACTCGGCCGCCACCCCCGGGCCGCCCGACGACACGCTCGCCGACGGAGCATGGCATCGCGTTCACCCGTTGACGCCAGTCATGAAGAGCGGCGCGTTTCTGCTCGTCGTCCTCGGTATCGGCATCTCCCGCGCCGAGGACATGCTGAAGGAAGCTCTCAACGGCGCGGCCGGTGGCTCCTCGTCGTCGAGCAATGCCGAGACATACGCGGCGAGCCGCTGGCTCGTCGCGCTCGCCATTCTCGTGGGCGTGCTTGCCGTGCTGCTGCTCGCCAACTGGATCATGTGGCGCAAGAACGAGTTTCGCGTCGACGCCGACAGCTTGCAGGTGCGCAAGGGCGTCGTCGGCAAGGCGCACCGCAAGGCGCGTCTCGATCGCGTGCAGGCCATCGACCTCACCCAGCCGCTACTTCCCCGACTGCTTGGCCTCGCCCAGCTCAAGTTCGACGTCGCCGGCGGCAGCGATTCCAACCTGACGATCGAGTACCTGCGGCGCGCCGACGCCGAGAAGCTACGCGCCACGATGCTCGAACGGGTGCGAGTTTCACGTGAAACCTCCCACGAGAGCGACGGTGCGTCCCGGACATCCACCAGCCTCGGCGCTGGTGACCAGGAGGCTGCCACCAACCCCGGCGATGCACCCGAGGTCGAGGCGCATACCACCCGCCAGGCCGCGCGCGTCCGGGAGGACGCCGCCACGGCGAGGGCATCGCGGCCCGGTGCATCGTTGGGTAGTCGACTCGTTCACGGTGTCATCCCGGGCGTCGTCGACGACCTGAGTGGCACGCTCACCGAAGCCCTCGCGCCGTATCGCGTACGAGTCGCAGCGGACGCGGAGGGCGCCATCGTCAGGGTGTCCCCGCACCGCGTCTTCATCGCCCAGGCGCTGACGGGTGGTGCGCTTGTCGCGGCGGCGGGTTTCGTCGTCCTGCTCGTCCTGTTCGGTGTCGGCGTGAGTACGGGGCACGCGTCGGAGGCGTTCTCGATCGCGCTGACGGTGCTCTTCGTCATGTTCGGCGCTGTGAATGCGGCCGTCCGCGCGTTCCTGCGCGACTCGAACTTCTCCGTGGCGCTCACGTCCGACGGGATCGTCGTCACGCACGGCCTCACCTCGACCACGCGTCGCGTCATTCCGGTCGACCGCATCCAGGCTGTCGAACTCACACAACCCGTGCTGTGGCGCCGGTTCGGGTGGTGGCGCGTGCGGATGAACCTCGCGAGTTCCTCCGCCCTCGGTGACGACGCCGACGCCATCCTGCTGCCGCTCGGATCCGTCGATGACGCAATGATGCTCATGGGGCTCGTCCTGCCGGAGCCGGGCACGCCGCCGGACGTGACCGGTCGCGACCTCATGCTCGAGGCGATGATGGCGGAGCGCACGACATCGACATCAGCCGTCGCAGCGATGTTCACCGGGCCCGGCCGGCGAGCGCGGCTGCTCGATCCGTTGTCGTCGCGGCGCCAGGCGTGGGCGCGCACGGCGACGATGACCGTCATCCGCGAGGGCCGCATGAAGCGCCGAGTCGTCTGCGTGCCACATGCGCGGGTGCAGTCGATGGCGCTCGCGCAGGGTCCTCTGCAGCGGTGGCTGGGCTTGGGCACCGTCGAGTTGCATTCGACGAGTGGGCCGACTCGCCCGCGGCTCGTGCATCAGAACGCTGAGGTCGCGCAGCGTTTTCTCTTCGATCACGCCGAGGTGACGCGGCGTGCGCGCGCGGCGCTCGACGCCCCCGACCCGCAGCGGGTCGGCGTCTGACGAGACTGCCCCGCCGGATGCGTCCGGCGGGGCAGTTGTCCCGGGCGAGCGTCGGGTGCGATCAACGATGATCAGGCGTTCTTGCGTAGGCGGTAGACGAGGGTAGATCCGCCGAGAGCGAGCGCGGCCCCTCCGACTGACGAGGCCGCGATGCTGGTCGTGTGGTCGTTCTTCGCGGGGGCCGCGGTCTGCGAGAACCCGCCGGCAGAGCCTGACGTGAACATCAAGGTCAGGGCTCACAGATCTACCGCCAGCGCCACAGCGCCCACCCAAGCGATTTCAAGGCCGAAAACCCCTCGGAAAACACGAATCCCGGCCTGAGATTTCTCTCAGACCGGGATTCGTGAACTGTAGCCACAGTGATTCGTGAACTACCCCGCGTGCGCGAGGGGGGATTTGAACCCCCACGCCCTTTCGGACACTGGCACCTGAAGCCAGCGCGTCTGCCGTTCCGCCACTCGCGCGAGTGCTCACCTATCATTCCCTACCTTGGGCGAGTTCACCAAATCGGCGCGGCGCCCGTGCCCCGCCACCACGCAACCGGCCGCCCTCACAGGCACGCGGACGCGCGCCGCATCCAGCGCAGGCAAGAGTGCGCCCGTTACGATCAAAACCCCGGCGAACCGTTGGGCGCACGTCCCCGCTCAGGGGTGAGGTACGAGACTGGAGGCACCCATGGGTCTGTTCGACAAGCTCGAGAGCAAACTCGAACAAGGCGTCAACGGCGCTTTCGCGCGCGCGTTCAAGAGCGAGGTCCAGCCCGTCGAGATCGCGTCCGGAATCCGCCGCGCCATGGACGACCGCGCGGCGTCCGTCGGCAAGGGCAAGCGACCCATCGTCCCCAACCTGTTCACGATCGAGTTGTCGCCGACCGACTACGACCGCCTCTCCGAGTGGGGCGACGAACTCGACGACGAACTCATCGCGAGCGCCCAGGAGCACGCCGACGAGCAGCGCTACATGCCCGGCGGCCCCCTGACGATCGTGCTCACCGAATCCGACGACCTCGAGACGGGCGTCTTCCGCCTACGCCCCGCAACGGCCAAGGCCGCGGATGCCCTCGCCCACCAGCGCAACAACCCGCGCCCGCAGCGCGAGACGCACCACGACGACACGAGCCACGACGCCGCGGCGCAGCCCACGGGCGCGATCCACGACGCCCACCTGGACACCCGCGATGCGTCCGATGCCTACGACGCTCACTCCGGCACGCACGCCGGCGTCGCGGGTGCCAGCGCCGCGAGCGCCGTCGGATCGACGACGTCACCGCACCCGACCGGCCGCACGTTCGGCACGCGCATCAAGGACTACCTGCTCGGCAGCCCGCAGCCCACCACCGACTCGTCGCGCGGCCACGCCGCCCCCGGCGCCCCGTCCGCAGCGTCCGAGTACGAGCGCAACGATGAACGCGGCTACCTCGACCGCGAGGCGCACGTCAGCGCCCCGCCAGTACAAGACTCATACGCTGCCGACGACCACCTCGTCGAAGACGAAGCCGGATACGACGACTACGACCACCACGGTTTCGACGATGCCCACGCCGACGGTCGCGTCTACTCGGGCGATGTCTACGCCGACGCCGAGAATCACGACAACCATGACGCGAACGCTCATCACGCCTGGGATGACGACAGCGACGTCGGCGACCCGACGGGCTACGAGCCTGCGCCGCGCCCGGAATCGGCGCGTCCGCGTCAGATGTCGCCGCGCGAACGCCCGTGGCTGAAGATCGACGGGCAGCGCTACCCCCTGCTCGGAGCCATCACCGTCCTCGGGCGTGACGACGACGCCGACATCGTCGTCGACGACCCGGGCGTCAGCCGCCGCCACAGCGAGATCCGCATCACGCACGACGGTCCCCACCTCGTCATGAGCGTGCGCGATCTCGGGTCGACGAACGGCACCTACGTCAACGGCGAGCACGTCGGTTCGACGCACGTGCACGACGGCGACCGGTTGACCCTCGGGCGCACCCCCATGACCATCCATCTCGGAGACCGCCCATGAACGAACTGACGATGACGGCCATCCGCTACGGCCTGCTCGCGCTGCTGTGGTTCTTCGTGTTCGCCGTCGTCGGCGTGCTCCGCTCCGACCTGTACGGCGCGAAGACGGGTGGTGGCCGTGCCTCGCGCGCTGTTTCACGTGAAACGAAGGCCAAGACACCCCGCGCCGTGCGCAAGGGCCCGACGCATCTCGCCATCATCGAAGGCGCGATGCGCGGCACCACGCTGCCGCTGTCGGAATCCGGCACCCTGCTCGGACGCAACCCCGAGTGCTCGCTCGTGCTGAGCGACGACTTCGCCTCGGGTCGCCACGCCCGCATCTACCCCGAATCCGACGGCTGGTACCTCGACGACCTGGGATCGACGAACGGCACGTACATCGGTGCTGAACGCATCGGTGAGCACGTGCGCGTCGAACCGGGCACCCGCATCCGTATCGGCCGCACCGTCCTCGAACTGAGGAAGTGACCATGCCCATCGCACTCAGATACGCCGCACGATCCGACGTCGGTCTCGGCTCGAAGAAGCGCAACGAGGACTCGGCCTACGCGAGCAGCTCGATGCTCGTGCTCGCCGACGGCATGGGCGGCCACGCCGCAGGTGACGTCGCGAGCTCCACCGTCGTCGGCGAACTCGTGCAGCTCGACGGCGACGACATCGGCGCCGACGACGCTCTCGACCAGCTCGCCGACGGCATCGCCGAGGCCAACGAGAAGTTGCGCAGCGAGATGGATGCCGATCCCACCCGCGAGGGCATGGGCACCACCCTGATCGTGCTGCTCAAGACCGGCCGTCAGCTCGCAATGGCGAACATCGGCGACAGCCGCGCCTACCAGCTGCGTGACGGCAAGTTCACGCAGATCACGAAGGACCACTCCTTCGTCCAGAGCCTGCTCGACTCCGGCCGCATCACTCCTGACGAAGCCGTCCACCACCCGCAGCGCAGCCTCGTCACGCGCGTCCTGACGGGCCGCGAGGGCGACGTGCCCGACCTCAGCCTGCGCGAGGCACGCGTCGGCGACCGCTACCTGTTGTGCTCCGACGGCCTCTCCGACTACGTCGGCGCCCGCACGATCGAGGAGATCTTCACCGAGGGCGCGTCGAAGAGCGTCGGCGAGGTCGCCGACTCCCTCATCGAGATCGCCCTCAAGGCCTCGACGCTCGACAACGTCACCGTCGTCGTCGCGGAGGTTGCGAACATCGACGACGTCGACCTCGCCGCGCGCCCCGACGTGGTCGGCGCCGCCGTCGCGCACGGCCTGACTCAGAGCCTGCCGACGCGCGAGCAGACGCCGGCGGAGAAGGCCCGCGCCCTCTCCCGCGAACTCGACGGCGACGACGAACCCGACGAGACCGACAAGGGTGCCCACCTCGCCGAGACGCGCCCGCGTCGCCGCGGACGTCTCTACGCCGCCATCGCCGCGCTCGTCCTGCTGCTCGCCCTCGCCGTCGCCGCCGTGTGGGGCTGGACGTGGTCGCAGAGTCAGTACTTCATCAAGGATTCGGGCGGCCGCGTCACCGTCTATCAAGGCGTCGACTCGAAGCTCGGCCCGATCGACCTGCGCCATCAGCAAGAGAGCACGAACATCCCGACCGCCGACCTGCCCGAGTTCTGGCGCTCCAAGGTGACGAGCGGCATCGACGCCTCCAGTGAGAAGGAGGCCGCCGCCACCGTCGAGCGTCTGCGCGCGGAGATGGTCGCGTGCCTCGCCGCGTCCGCCTCCGGAAACGAGTGCACGAAGTGAGCCCAGACCTCGCGACCATCACGGGCCGAGGCACGAAACGCGGCACCGAGCTCATGCTGCTCGCGTTCGCCGTCGGTATCGTGCTGTTCGCCTACGCGAACGTCGGGCTCGCGGTGGAGGGGTCGCTGCCGACCGACATCCTGACGCTCGGCGTCGGGATGGGCGTCATCGCCCTCGTGTTCCACCTCGTCGTGCGCGTCGTCGCCGCTTACGCCGACCCCGTGCTGCTACCGGCCGCGACGCTGCTCAACGGCCTCGGACTCGTCATGATCCGTCGTATCGACATGGCCCGCGGCAAGGGCGTCATGGAGGGCGCAGCCGTCCGACAGCTCATGTGGTCGGCCATCGCCGTCGCCGCCGCGATCGGCCTGCTCTGCCTCATCCGCGACCACCGGCGGCTGCGGCGCTACACGTTCACGTTCGCCCTCGCCGGCCTCGCGCTGCTCATGATGCCGCTGCTGCCGTTCATCGGCATGAACATCAACGGCAACCGCATCTGGATCCACGTCGGGCCGCTCAGCTTCCAGCCGAGCGAGGTCGCCAAGATCCTGCTCACGATCTTCTTCGCGAGCTATCTCGTGCAGACGCGTGACGCGCTCAGTCTCGTCGGCAAGCGTGTGCTCGGCTTCCCGCTGCCGAGAGCGCGCGACATGGGCCCCATCCTGCTGGCCTGGCTGACGTCCCTCGCCGTCCTCGTCTTCGAGAAGGACCTCGGCACGTCGCTGCTGTTCTTCGGCCTGTTCGTCGCCATGCTCTACGTGGCGACGGAGAGGCGCAGCTGGATCGCCATCGGTCTCGGGCTCTTCTTCAGCGGCTGCTACCTCGCGTACCTGCTCTTCCCCAACTTCCAGAACCGCGTCACCCTCTGGCTCGACCCGTTCGCGCCAGGCCTCTCCGACCAGGTCGCCCGCTCCCTCATGGGCCTCGCGTTCGGCGGACTCACCGGCACCGGCCTCGGACGCGGCTACCCGACGTTCAACTACGCCGAGGCGAACTCTGACTTCATCATGTCGAGCTTCGGCGAAGAACTCGGCCTCGTCGGCCTCACGGCGATGATCGCGCTGTTCGCCATCATCGTCGAACGCGGCCTGCGCATCGCCATTGCCTGCCGCGACGGCTTCGGCAAGCTCCTCGCGACAGGCCTCGCGTTCTCCATCTGCCTGCAGTGCTTCGTCGTCCTCGGCGGCATCACCCGCGTCATCCCCCTCACCGGTCTGACGACGCCGTTCCTGTCAGCCGGCGGTAGCTCGCTGCTCGCGAACTGGGCGATCATCGCGCTGCTGCTGCGCATCAGCGACCAGGCGCGACGCCCCGCCGTCACGGAGGCGAAGCCGACGCTCGGCTCCGACGACACCCAGGTGGTGAAGATCCGATGAACACGCCGATCCGCAAGCTCGGCGTCGTGGCCTCGATGCTGTTCTGTGCCGTTCTCGTTGCCGCGAGCTACATCCAGGTCGTCCAGGCGCCCTCGCTCGACGCCCGCGCCGGCAACAGCCGCGTCATCAACGACGGGTACAAGAAGGAGCGCGGCAGCATCCTCGTGGACGGCAAGGCCATCGCGACGAGCGTGAAGTCGGACGACAAGTACGTGTACCAGCGTCAGTACTCGAACGGCTCGCTCTACGCGCCCGTCACGGGCTACAACTCGATCGTCTACGGCAACGGCGGCGGCATCGAGGGTGCCTCCGACGGCGTCCTGAGCGGCACGAGCGACTCGTTGTTCTACCGCCGCCTCGCTGACGTCGTCACGGGCAAGAAGCCCGCCGGGGCCAACGTCGAGCTGACGATCAACCCCAAGATCCAGGCGGCCGCGGCGAAGGCGCTCGGCAACCGTCGCGGCGCGGCCGTCGCGCTCGACCCCAAGACGGGCGCCGTCCTCGCCATGGTGAGCTCACCGACGTACGACCCGTCGGCCCTCGCCTCGCACGACACGACGTCGGTCGTCAACATGTGGAAGCAGCTCAACGCCGACTCGACGCAGCCGATGGTCAACCGGACCATCTCGGGCAATCTGTACCCCCCGGGTTCCACGTTCAAGCTCGTCACGACGGCCGCCGCGCTCGAATCGGGCAAGTACACGCCCGAGTCGACGCTCAACGGCCCTGCCACCATCAGGCTGCCGCAGACGACGCACTCACTGCCCAACGACAACCACCTGCCCTGCGGCGACAACGACAAGACGTCACTGACGCACGCGCTCGAGATCAGCTGCAACACGGCCTACGCCGAGCTCGGCATGGATCTCGGCCAGGACAAGCTCGCCGCACAGGCCAAGAAGTTCGGCTTCGGCCAGGTCGTGCGCCTGCCGATGCGCGTCACGCCGTCGAGCTTCCCCTCCGACATGAACACGCCGCAGACGGCGATGGCCTCCATCGGCCAGTACGACGTGCGGGTCACGCCGCTGCAGATCGCGATGATCTCCGCGACGATCGCGAACGGCGGCACGCAGATGGAACCGCACCTCGTGAAGAACGTCGTCGACTCCGACCTCGACGTCATCTCCTCGACCGACCCGAAGATCATGTCCAAGCCCATCTCATCGGACACGGCCGGCAGCCTCAAGACGATGATGGAAGCGGTCGTCAACAACGGCACCGGCAAGCTCGCCGCCGTCGACGGCTACCAGGTCGCGGGCAAGACGGGCACGGCGCAGGGCGACACGAGCAAGGCCGCCGACCTGTGGTTCACCGGTTTCGCACCGGCGAACGACCCCAAGATCGCGCTCGCGCTCGTGCTCGAGAACGGCGGCGATCAGGGCGTCGAGACCCTCGCCGGCGAGGTCGCCGCACCCGCCGCGCAGCAGATCTTCGAGGCAGCCCTGCGATGACATCTGCGATTCCCGTCCGCATCTGCGATCTTCGTCCACCTCTGCGGCGCTCCACGGCCGCCGCGCACCGCCCCATCCCGACCCTCGCGAAGGACATCTCATGAGCGCGACACCACGCATCCTCGGTGGCCGCTACGAAGTCGGCGAACTCGTCGGCCGCGGTGGCATGGCCGACGTCCACGCCGGCCACGACACGCGCCTCGGACGCCCCGTCGCCATCAAGATCCTGCGATCGGACCTGGCGCGCGACCCCAGCTTCCTGCAACGCTTCCGCCGCGAGGCGCAGGCGTCCGCCGGGCTCAACCACGCCAACATCGTCGCCGTCTACGACTCGGGTGAGGACACCTTCGTCGAAGCGGCGGGCGGCACCGTCGACATCCCCTACATCGTCATGGAGTTCGTCGACGGGCAGACGCTGCGCGAGATCCTCAACGAGGAGAAGAAGGTCAGCGCCGACGAGGCCTGCCGCATCATGATGGGCGTCCTGTCAGCCCTCGAGTACAGCCACTCGAAGGGCATCGTGCACCGCGACATCAAGCCCGGCAACATCATGGTGACGCGTGGCGGTTCCGTCAAGGTCATGGACTTCGGCATCGCCCGCGCCCTCGCCGACGTCGGCGCGACGATGACGAGCGCCCAGGCCGTCGTCGGCACCGCCCGGTACCTGTCGCCCGAGCAGGCGCAGGGCCAGAGCGTCGACGCGCGCACCGACCTGTACTCCGCCGGATGCGTCCTGTTCGAGCTGCTGACGGGGCGCGCACCGTTCGTCGGCGAGCCCGTCAGCCTCGTCTATCAGCACATCGGCGAACAGCCGCAACCCCCGTCGCTCTACGAGTCGTCGGTGTCGCCGGCGCTCGACGCGGTCGTGCTGCACTCGCTCGCGAAGGGGCGCGACGATCGCTACCAGAGCGCCGCCGACTTCCGCGCCGACGTCCTCGCCGCCCGCTCCGGCCAGCCGATCTCCGCTGCCGCGCAGGCGAGCACGGTGACGTCCGCCGACCACACGGAGGTCGTCGACTACCCGACGCGCCGCGCCGCGGCGACGGCGGCGGCCGCTGACTCGACGGCCGAACTCGACTCGCGCGAACCCAGCCGATCCCATGCCGGATGGTGGGCCCTCGCGGCCGTCGCAGCCCTCGCGGCCATCCTCGGCATCGGCTACTTGTTCATGCACTCGCCCAGCTCGCCGGAGAAGGTCACCGTCGCGAGCGTGCGCGGCATGACGTACGAGCAGGCCGCGAAGACGCTGTCGCCCGACTTCACCGTCACGAAGCGAGAGGTAGCCGACAACGCCGCGGAGAACACCGTCATCGACCAAGATCCGGCGGGCGGGACGGAGGCATCCCGACGTTCCGACGTGACACTCACCGTCTCCACGGGCCCCGACTCGGTCAAGGTGCCGAACGTCGTCGGTGACGCCGTCAACGAGGCGAAGGCGGCCCTTCTCGCCGCCGGCGTCGACGAGAACCACATCAAGATCTCGCCGACGAAGAAGGACGACACCGGCCTCGACGCCGGCATCATCGCCGAGAGCAACCCGAAGGCAGGCGCATCACTCGGCACGTCGAGCGACATCACGCTCTACGAGAGCAGCGGCAAGGCCACCGTGCCTGACCTGGCGGGCAAGACGGCGTCGGAGGCGGCGCAGGCGCTGTACAAGGCGCACCTGTCGATCGACTCCAAGGACCAGGTCACCGACAGGCCCGACGAGGTCGGCAAGGTCGTCTACGTGCCCGACGCCGGCAAGAAGGTCAACAACGGCTCGTCCGTCACCGTCTACATCGGCAAGTCACCCGAGAAGACCGCGACGGCCACCGTGACGCAGCCGCCCTCGTCGTCAGCGGCCCCGTCGTCCAGTTCCGCGCCCGCGACGTCGCAGTCCCCCTCGTCGTCGACACAGTCGCCGTCGCCGTCGCCGTCGACGAGTCCGTCGTCGACGAGTCCGTCGTCGACATCGGACGGTAGCGCGATGACGCCGTCGCCGTCGCAGTCGTCGAGCAAGTGAGCTGACGAAGGAAGCCCCCGGCCCTGTGGATCGGGGGCTTTCCTCGTTCGAGAGCCGCTGGTGGGGCGCGGCGTTCGGGCTGTGTGCCGCTCAGGCGGTGCGCACGAGCGGTGCCATGCCGGCGCTGGCGGCGACGGCCGTCGTCGAACCGCACATCGCGAGCCAGTTGGCGAGCATGCGGTGGCCGCCGACCGTCATGACGGATTCGGGGTGGAACTGCACGCCGTGCAACGGCAGGTCGCGGTGGTGGGCGGCCATGATGATGCCCGATTCGGTGCGGCCGTTGACGACGAGTTCGTCGGTGACGGTGGCCGGGTCGATCGTCAGCGAGTGGTAGCGCGTCGCGGTGAACGGATCGTCGAGCCCCTCGAGGACGCCCGTGCCGTCGTGGTGCACCTGCGAGGTCTTGCCGTGGAGCAGTTCGGGCGCCCGACCGACGGTGCAGCCCGTCACGACGCCGAGCGCCTGGTGGCCGAGGCACACCCCCAGCATCGGCTGGTTGCGCTCACCGCACGCCTCGATCATCGCCATGCTGACGCCGGCGTCCTCGGGCGTGCCGGGACCGGGCGAGACGAGGACGCCGTCGAAGTGGGCGCCGTCCTTCGCGCTGATCGCGTCGTTGCGCACGACGGTCGTCACGGCACCGAGCTGCTGGAGGTAGCCGACGATCGTGAAGACGAAGCTGTCGTAGTTGTCGACGACGAGGATGCGCGGCGAATCGGTCATGCGCGCCAGTCTAGGTGGGAGCGCCGACACCGCCGTCAGGATGGCTCAGGATGGCAGGTAACTCACGGGTCGGCGGGCAGTTACGCGCCTACCCGTGAGTCAGCCGCCATCCTGCTCGGGGTCAGGCTTCCGGCGCAGCGACACAGGCGTCACGGCTGGACGTGCGCGTGCTTCATCGTCACCGAGCCCGTGAAGGCGGGCAGCGTCGTGTTCTGGATGGCCTTGACCTCGTAGCCGAGCCCAACGAGGTCGACGTACTGCTTGTAGATCTTGACGGACTCGTCGGCCTCGAGCGCGGCCTTCAGCTTCACCGGGTCCCCGACGGCGGTGATCGTGAACGGCGGTGAGTACACGCGGCCCTGGAGGATGAGCGTGTTGCCGACGCAGCGCACGGCGCTTGTCGAGACGATGCGCTGATCCATGAGCTGGATGCCGCGAGCGCCGCCCTCCCACAGGGCGTTGACGACGGCCTGGACGTCCTGCTGGTGCACGACGAGCCAGTCCGGCGAACCGTCCTTCGGCAACTCCTCGACCTTCTTCTTGCTGTCGTCGAGCGTCACGCTGATGGCCTGCCCGCTCAACGGTGCGAGACCTGCCGGATCCTGCGCCTTGTCGGCCTGCTTCGTCAGCGCCAACGCACGCGCCGCACCCGAATCCTTCTTCGCCGCAGCGAGCTGCGCCGCCTCGACGTCGGCGCGCAACGTCGCGACGTCCTCCTGCTTGGTCTTGACGCGCTGATCCGCGCGCCGCACGACATCAGCGAGATTGGTGGTGTCGGAGCGCAGATCCGTGCCGTTCGCCGCACGGGAACTGACCCCGAACATCGCCCCCGCGACGAGCAGCACGATCGGGACGGCGGCCTTCCACGCCAACGAGCCGCGACGGCGCGCGGGCGGCATCTCGTCGATCGGCAACGCGTCGCGCGCAGCGTCGTCGGTGGCGCGTTCGACGTGTGCGGGCGGCGTCGCAGACGGGTCGCGCTCGGAGTCGCGTTCGCTCATGGGGTCGGCCTCCTTCACTCGACGCATCGCCCGGCCGGATCAACTAGGCTCTCACCCTAGTTGACGCACCGAACTCAGATGGGAGCCATGCCGTGGCCCGCAAGACCACTGACGCCACTCAGCGCGCCGCCGCCGGAGACGGCCTCAACCCCCGCTGGTGGCTGCCGGTCGCCCTCGGCCTCATGCTCGCCGGGCTCGCCTGGGTGATGGTCTACTACATCGCCAGCGGCACGACGAGCTACCCGATCCCCGGCATCGACGCCGGCAACATCGTCATCGGCTTCGCGGCCATCATGGTCGGCTTCGTCATGTTGACGCGCTGGAAGTGACGCCACCTTCTGTCCGCTGCTGACGCGCCGCCGAACCGAACGCCCGTTCCCTCGTGGGAACGGGCGTTCGACTGTCTCTGCTCACTCGGGTTCGCTGCATCGTGGCCCCACGAGGTCACCGGGCGCCGCGCCGCAAGGCCTGACGGTGCGGGCGTCGCCCTGCGGCCTGCAACCCACGACGTTGTCCCCAGACTTGTCCACAGCCTGTGTGTAGTTACACGCGTGTGGTTTTCCACACCTGGGGACAAACCTGTGGAAAACAGTGGACGGCCGGTGGACGAGCCGCTGTCTACGGTGGAAAACATGCCGCTGACGGTGGACGAACCACCCCACGGCTGGGGATGACGCTGCCCATCGCCCCCACCCCTTGGCATAGATCAGCGCCGTTCCGCGGGTTTTTCCCCACCCCAGCCTGTGGAAACTGTGGACAACCATGTGGGTGACGGCTCGTCCTCACCGTCCCCAGGTGGTGCACCGCGTCATCCACAGCTAACGGCACACCATCCACAGGCAACTCATCCACACGCATCGTGGGGTGCCACCCGACGGCAGCACCCCACGAACGACGAGGGCCTCGTTCAGCCCACGGCGACGATCATCCGACGATGTGCGGCCAGCTGACACCCACGACCGAGAAGTCGACGTACGCAGCGGCGATGAGCGCCACCGCCAACGCGCCCAGCGCCGAGGCCTGCATCGCGACCGGGCGGCGCCGCAGCGCATACAGGACGAGCGCGCCGACGGCGCCGGCCACCGCACCGCCGAGGTGCGCCTGCCACGCCACGTTGGACGCCGTGAAACCGATGACGACGTTGATCGCGATCATCGTCATCATCGGCCCGATCTCCCGGCCGAGTCGGCGGTTGAACACGACGACTGCGAGGAAGAGCCCGAACACACCGCCGGAGGCGCCGACCAGCGGCGTCACCCACCCTGACGTCAGCAGATCGAGCTGTGACGACGGCGCCGTCATGATCTGGTAGACGACGGAGCCACCGAGCACGGAGAGCAGGTACAGCGCCCCGAAGCGCACACGACCGATGAGTGGTTCGAGGTACTGCCCCATGAAGTACAGCGCCATCATGTTGAACAGCAGGTGCATCGGGGTGCCCGTGTCGTGGGCGAACCCGCTCGTCAGGTAGCGCCACGGCTCGTCCCTCGCGAACACCGCGACGAACGACACGTCGCGGTACAGCGCGTCACTCGCCAGCTGCCCCAGCCACACGAGACAGCAGATCGCGATGATCCCGATCGTGACGACGGGTCGACCCTGCGCCGCGGCGCCCGTCGTCATGCCCAGGGACGAGCGGGTCGGCAACGTCGGGTTCGTCTTCCGTTCGGCCGCGACGCAGTCGACGCACTGGAACCCCACCGACGCGGGGATCTGGCAGCGCGGGCACGCCGGGCGACCGCAGCGTTGACAGCGCGTGTAGGCAGCGGTGTTGGGGTGGCGCGGGCAGACGGGTACCGCGTCCGGCGCCTCGGAGGCGCCGAAGGCACCCGAGCCGGATCCGGCGGGCGGCTGCGTCATGTCGTCTCGTTTCGTCGGAGGCGTGCGGGAAGAAGGCGTGAGACCAAGGATGGCCCCGTCATGCTCGACGGGGCCATCTCGGCTGCGCTGGCTGACGAGGAGTCGTCAGCGGAACCTCCCGACTACCGGCGGGAGGCGAGGTGTCACTCGGAGATCGTCACGCTCTCGATGACGACGGGCTCGAGCGGCTTGTCCTGAGCGCCGGTGGAGACGGCGGCGATCTCGTCGACGACCTTCTTCGACGCGTCGTCGGCGACCTCACCGAAGATCGTGTGCTTGCCCTGCAGCCAGGACGTGTCGGCGACGGTGATGAAGAACTGCGAGCCGTTCGTGCCCTTGCCCATGCGGGTACCCGCGTTGGCCATGGCCAGCATGTACGGCGAGTTGAAGTTGAGCTCCGGCGAGATCTCATCGTCGAAGTTGTACCCCGGGCCGCCCATGCCGACGCCGAGCGGGCAGCCACCCTGGATCATGAAGCCGGGGATGATGCGGTGGAACGTCAGACCGTCATAGTACGGCTGCGGGTTGGTGCGGCCCGCGTCGTCCTTGTACTCCTTGGTGCCCTTCGCCAGGCCGACGAAGTTGTCGACCGTCTTCGGCGCCTGGTTGGGGAACAGGTTGATGTTGATGTCACCGTGGTTGGTGTGCAGAGTCGCGATCATGCCTCCAGTGTTTCACGTGGAACACGACAGGTCATGATGAGGTCTCGGGCGTTCGCGCTCAGCGAAACGACCTCCCACAGCGTCCAATACCTCACAACCGGTTGGTAAGCCCCGCCCGAACAAGGCAGGATGAAGTCAAGAACTGCTGCCGACTGGAGAGGAAGACCAGCCATGCTGTGCAAGTCCGAACCCACCAAGTCCGAGAAGGCCAAGGGCGCCGCCCTCGCCGTCGCCGGTCTCGCTGCCGAGAAGGCCGTCGAGGCCAAGGTCAAGACGGAGAAGGACGTCGTGCCGACCCTCGTTGAGAAGGCCGAGGAAGCCCGCGACGTGATCGTCGAGAAGCTCGAAGAGGCCCGCGACGCTGCTGCGCCGCACGTCGAGGCAGCGACGGAGAAGGTCGCCGACAAGACCGCCGACCAGCGCGAAGTCGTCGCCGAGAAGGCCGGCGCTGCGAAGGCCGCCACCGTCGCCTCGCTCGCCGCCGTCGCCGACTCCGCCAAGGACGCTCGTGACGACGCACAGCAGAAGGGGAAGAAGGCTGCCAAGAAGGCAGACAAGAACTCCTCGCGCTTCATGAAGAAGGCTGACAAGAAGACGTCCAAGGCGTCGAAGAAGGCCGACAAGAAGGCCGGGGCCCTTGCTGCGCTCCTGGCCGCCAAGGCCGCCAAGGGCGAGAAGAAGGCCGTCAGCGCCTTCGGCCCGGGCGCCCGCGAGGACGTCGCGTACAAGGCCGCCGCCCTGCGGGGCCGCGCCGAGGCCGTCGCCGAGGACAAGGGCATCGCAGCCGACAACGCGCGCGACTTCTACAAGGACGAGCTGCTGCCGCACCTCAAGGAGATCCTCGCGACCGCTGCTGCCGCCGGCACCGCCGCGTCGCACAACGTCGTCGGCCAGCTGCCCGAGGGCGCACAGAAGCAGGTCGCGCAGTACGCGCCGGCCCTCGCGCCCAAGAAGAAGAAGGGCGGCTTCCTCATCACGCTCGGTGTCGCCGCTCTCGCGGGCGCCGGCTACCTCGTGTACGCCGACCAGCAGAAGAAGCGTGCGGCGGACGCTCGCCTCTCGGAGGCCGCCATCGCAGACTCCAAGACGGCTCGCGGTGACGAGATGACGATCAACAACCCCGTGACGAACTTCGCGAAGGCCGACGACACGACGATGGTGCGCCCGGCCGGTGTCGACACGCCGACTGCCGAGCCCGCCGGCGCCCCCGGCACGGCTGCGTCGTGGACCGACGCCGAGGCTTCGGGCCACATGACGACGGAAGGTCTCGAGGACCCGAGCGCGGGCGAGACGCGCAGCTCGCGTCGCGCGGCTCGCGACGACCACTGAGTTCGACGCTCCACCCCGACGCCAGGCCCCGCTGAGGGCCTCGCGATCGGGCACGACGAGGCGGCCATCCCGTACGGGATGGCCGCCTCGTCGTCGGCATGGCTGTCGCGCGTGTCGATCGTTCCCCAAACCGACAAGGCTCCCGTCGGGCCTCTCGTGCTGGTCGGGGCCGTACGCGTCGCTATTCGTGACGACGTCACGAGCACCATGTCAGCGCTTGCTACCTCGCTGTACTCGATCTATTAGATACGCGTAGATGAAACCATCGAGACGGATCGACGCTTGATGCCCACAGGAGTAGTGTCGAGGCATGCGTATTGCTATTGCAGGAGGACATGGCCAGATCGCCCGGTTGCTCGGGCAGCGGTTGAGCGGCGAGGGCCACGACGTCGTCGGCCTCATCCGTACACCGGAGCAGGCGGACGACCTGCGCGCCGCGGGAATGGAGCCCACCGTCATCTCACTCGAGGACGCCTCGGTCGACGACGTCGCCGAGGTCATCAACGGCTGCGACGCCGTCGTCTTCGCCGCGGGTGGCGGCCCGGAATCGGGTCGGGCGCGCAAGTGGAGCGTCGACCTCATGGGAGCGGTGCTGCTCGCCGACGCCGCGGAGCAGGCGGGCGTGAGACGCTACGTCATGGTGTCGTCGATCGGCTCCGACGCGCCGGAGAACGTCGACGCCGGTGTCTTCCAGGTCTACCTCTACGCCAAGGGCGGCGCGGATGCCGACCTGCGTACTCGCGACCTCGACTGGACCATCGTCCGCCCCGGAATGCTCACCGATGACGCGCCCACGGGCCAGGTGACGATCAACCCCGACCAGCAGCGTCAGCCCATCACGCGCGGCGACGTCGCCCACACGCTCGCGCAGGTGCTGACGAGCGGACATGCCATCCGAGAGACGTTCGTCGTCGTCAACGGCGCGACGCCCGTCGACGAGGCGGTCGCGTCGCTCTGACCCACCGCTGACGACGATGGGCCGGTGTTTCACGTGAAACACCGGCCCATCGTCGTCAGCCCAGCATGGACTAGGTTGGAGCCATGGCTCAGCGCACCACCTACCTCCTCATCGACGGCGAGAACATCGATGCCACGCTCGGCACCTCGATCCTCGGCCGCCGCCCCCACCCTGACGAGCGCCCGCGCTGGGACAGGCTACTCAAGTTCGCCCAGCGCCAGTGGCACCAGGACGCCAAGGGGCTGTTCTTCCTCGCGGCCAACGGCCCCGAGCTGCCGATGGCGTTCATCCAGGCCCTGACGGCGCTCGGCTACCAGCCAATCCCTCTCTCCGGCGCGGAGGGCGAGAAGGTGGTCGACATGGCCATCCAGAAGACGCTGGACGCGCTCGTGACGCTGCAGGCCGACGTCATGCTCGTCAGCCACGACGGCGACTTCCTTCCGCAGCTCGAACCGCTGCTCGGCGGCTCCCGCAAGGTCGGGCTGATCGGCTTCAAGGAGTTCCGCAACGCCGGCTTCTCGCCCCTGGAGGCACAGGGCCTCGAGTTCTTCGACCTCGAGCACGACGTCAAGGCGTTCAACGCGACGCTGCCGCGCCTGCGCGTCATCCCGATCGACGAGTTCGACCCGCTGGCCTTCCTCTGAGTACTGTCCGCGCCGTCGCGGGCACCGGACGGCGAAGAGCCCCTCACGAATCCGTGAGGGGCTCTTCGTTCTCGGTGGAGGTAAGGGGACTCGAACCCCTAACCCCCTGCTTGCAAAGCAGGTGCGCTACCAATTGCGCCATACCCCCGAGGGTTTTTCAGCCAGGTTGTTCGGCGGCCGCCTGCGTGGCGGGCTCCTGCGTGGCCTTCGCCCACAGCTCCTTGCCCAGCTTCTGCTTCTGGTATTCGCTGTTCGCATACAGAGCGGCAGCGGCCGCAGCAGATGCGAGAAGTGCCTTGAACATGCGACTCCCTGGCGAAATCAAGGGGCAGTGGTGGTGGGCCTAACTGGACTTGAACCAGTGACCTCTGTCTTATCAGGACAGCGCTCTAACCGACTGAGCTATAGGCCCCTGCACCGCGTGCGTGCCGTTCACCTGCGTGATCAGCACGAGACGTAAGATTACCCACCACAGGCGTGGCCCGCAAATCGCGGGCGGCGCCTTATCCCACCGCATCGCCACGGGCCAGCTGCGACCCGCACCCACCAGCCTGGACAGACGACGACGGGCCCGCCCCACCGTCGTGGAGGGCAGGCCCGTCGCGCGCTTGCTCAGGCTGCGATCACTCGTCGCTCAACGTCAGCTGCACGCCGCCGACGAGGGAGGCGCAGATGTTGTAGAGGAACGCGCTCAGGGTCGCGATCGCCGTCATGAGGATGATGTTGAGCACGCCGATGACGATGCTGAACGAGATCGAGCGGCCGAACCCGAGGTAGTCGAGGATGTCGAACTTCGAGCCCTGACGATCCAGCGTCCGCAGCAGGTCGTTGATCGCGCTGAAGGTGCCCATGCCCGCGAGCACCGTCCACAACGTCGCCACGAGGACGACGGACGCGATGGCGACGGCCACCGACAACAGGAAGGCGATCTTGAGCACCGACCACGTGTCGACGCGCGACAGCGTCAGGCGCACTCGGCGCGGCGTGGAGCGACGTGGGGCGCCGCCGCGGCCCGACGACGCCGGCGCGCGGCCGGCCTGCGTGCTCACGCGCTGCTGCTGGGGTCGTGTGGCTGGCGCCGCTGCACTACTGCCCTTGACCGCTCGGGGGGCGCCCCCGGCAGATTTCGGCAGCTTCGCGCGCGCGTCTCGCGAGTCACTCACTCACTGTCTCCCGACTCGTTGTTCTCCGTGGAGGCCGACTCGTCGTCCGGAGCGTGCGTTGCGTCCTGAGTTGACTCCGCGGCCTCGTTCGTCTCCGAAACTACCGCGTCATCGTCGATTTCCTCAGAATCCTTCTCGGCGTTGCGCGCAACGGCGACGATCGAGTCGCCCTTGCCGGGCGTCGCGAACTGCACGCCCTGCGTGTTGCGGCCCGTCTCACGCACCTCGGCGACGGCCGAGCGGACGATCTTGCCCTTCTCCATGACGACCATCACTTCGTCACGGTTCTCGACGACGAGCGCGCCGACGAGGTCACCGCCTCGCTCTGAGATCGTCGCGACCTTGACGCCGAGCGTCGCGCGCCCCTTCGTCGGGTACTCCTCCACGGGCGTGCGCTTGGCGAGCCCGTTCTCGAAGACGACGAAAACGCACAGCTTCTCGTCGGCCCCGCGCTCGACCTCGTTCGCGCCCTTCGGCACGACGTTCATCGACAGCAGTTCGTCGCCTTCGCGGAACTTCATGCCGGTGACACCCGACGTCGATCGGCCCATCGGACGCAGTGAGTCGTCCGTCGCAGCGAAACGCACGGCCTGGCCCTTGCGGCTGACGAGCAGGACGTCGTCGTCGTGCGTCGCGAGGCCGGCACCGACGAGCTCGTCGCCGTCACGCAAATTGACGGCGATGAGGCCGCCCGAACGCGGCGAGTCATACTCCGACAGGCGCGTCTTCTTGACGAGGCCGTTGCGGGTCGCGAGCAGAAGGTACTCCGAGTCGGCATAGGTGCGCAGCGCCATGACCTGAGCGATCTGCTCGCCCGGCTGGAACGCGAGCAGGTTCGCGACGTGCTGGCCCTTGCTGTCGCGCGAGCCCTCCGGCAGCTCGTAGCCCTTCGTCCGGTAGACGCGGCCGGCGTTCGTGAAGAACAACAGCCAGTCGTGCGTCGAGGTCGTGAAGAAGTGCCCGACGACGTCGTCACCGCGCAGCGTCGCGCCGCGCACACCCTTGCCACCGCGACGCTGGCTGCGGTACTCGCTCACCTTCGTGCGCTTGACGTAGCCGCCGCGCGTGATGGTGACGACCACGTCCTCTTCGGGGATGAGGTCTTCCATGTTCATGTCACCGTCGAACGGCACGATCTGGCTGCGACGGTCGTCGCCGTACTTCTCGACGATCTCGGCGAGCTCGTCGCTGACGATCTGACGCTGACGCTCCGGCTTGGCCAGGATGTCCTTGTAGTCGTCGATCTTCGCCTGCAGCTCGTCGTGCTGCTCGATGATGCGCTGACGCTCGAGCGCCGCGAGGCGACGCAGCTGCATCTCGAGGATGGCGTTGGCCTGGATCTCGTCGATGTCGAGCAGCTCGATGAGGCCCGTGCGGGCATCGTCGACCGTCGGGCTGCGACGGATGAGGGCGATGACCTCGTCGAGCATGTCGAGGGCCTTCAACAGACCGCGCAGGATGTGGATGCGCTTCTCGGCCTCGTCGAGACGGAACTGCGTGCGACGCACGATGACGTCGATCTGGTGCTCGACCCAGTACCGGATGAACGCACTGATCGGCAGTGTGCGCGGCACACCGTCGACGAGGGCGAGCATGTTCGCGCCGAAGTTCTGCTGCAGCTGCGTGTGCTTGTAGAGGTTGTTGAGCACGACCTTGGCGATCGCGTCACGCTTGAGCACGATGACGAGGCGCTGACCGGTGCGCCCCGACGTCTCGTCGCGGATGTCGGCGATGCCGGCCATCTTGCCGTCCTTGACGAGCATCGCGATCTTCTCGGCGAGCGCGTCCGGGTTGACCTGGTACGGCAGCTCCGTGACGACGAGGCACTGACGGCCCTGGATCTCCTCGACGTTGACGACGGCGCGCATCGTGATGCTGCCGCGGCCGGTGCGGTAGGCGTCCTCGACGCCGCGCTTGCCCATAATGAGCGCGCCGGTCGGGAAGTCCGGGCCGGGGATGCGACGCAGGCACTCTTCGAGCAGTGCCTCACGCGAGGCCTCGGGGTTCGCGAGCAGCCACTGCGCGGCGTCGGCGACCTCGCGCAGGTTGTGCGGCGGGATCTGCGTCGCCATGCCGACAGCGATGCCGGCGCTGCCGTTGACGAGCAGGTTCGGGAAACGGCTCGGCAGGACGCTGGGCTGCAGCGTCTTGCCGTCGTAGTTGGGCTCGAAGTCGACGGTGTTCTCGTGGATGTCGCGCACGAGCTCCATCGCGAGGGGCGCCATGCGGCACTCGGTGTATCGCGGGGCGGCTGCGCCGTCGTTGCCGGGCGAACCGAAGTTGCCCTGGCCGTCGACGAGCGGGTAGCGCATCGACCACGGCTGCACGAGACGCACGAGAGCGTCGTAGATCGCCGAGTCACCGTGCGGGTGGTACTGACCCATGACGTCACCGACCACGCGGCTGCACTTGTTGTACCCGCGGTCGGGGCGGTAACCGCCGTCGTACATGGCGTAGACGATGCGACGGTGCACGGGCTTGAGGCCGTCACGCACGTCTGGCAGAGCGCGCGAGACGATGACGCTCATCGCGTACTCGATGTAGCTGCGCTGCATCTCGGCGTTGAGGTCGATCGGGTCGACGCGGTGCGCAACAGGAGCGGCGACGGCGGCCTGCGCCTCCGGCGTGTTCGGCACCTTCATCGTCGGCGGCTCGGGGCGCGTGGGGTCGATGCCGGCCGCGGCTGCTGCGGCGTCGCTGGCGGGAGCGTCGGCGTCGCCCTGGGGGACCTCGGGGAGATCGTCCGGCAGGTCGGACGCGTCGTCGCCCGGCAGGTTCGTGTCGTCAGACATGTGTCATTCCTTCGATGAAGGGTTGTCGAGTTGTCGCGATGTTTCACGTGAAACGGAGCGGCTCGTCGCTCACGTTTCACGTGAAACGCAGATCAGATGTCGAGGAACCTGACGTCCTTCGCGTTGCGTTGGATGAAGCTGCGTCGCGATTCGACGTCCTCACCCATGAGCACGGCGAAGATCTCGTCGGCGGCCGCGGCATCCTCGAGCGTGACCTGGAGCAACGTGCGCGACTCCGGGTCCATCGTGGTCTCCCACAGTTCCTGGTAGTTCATCTCGCCGAGACCCTTGTAGCGCTGGACGCCGTTCTCCTTCGGCAGGCGCCAGCCCTTCGACTGGCCTGCGTCGATCATCGCGTCGCGCTCGCGGTCGGTGAAGGCGAACTCGTGCTCGTGGTTGCTCCACTTGATGCGGTAAAGCGGCGGCTGGGCGAGGTAGACGTATCCGGCCTCGATGAGCGGGCGCATGAAGCGGAACAGCAGAGTGAGCAGCAACGTGCGGATGTGCATGCCGTCGACGTCGGCGTCGGCCATGAGGACGATCTTGTGGTAGCGCGCCTTCTCGATCGTGAAGTCCTCGCCAATGCCCGTGCCGAAGCCCGAGATCAGGCCCTGCACCTCATTGTTCGCGAGCACCTTGTCGAGGCGTGCCTTCTCGACGTTGAGGATCTTGCCGCGGATCGGCAGGATCGCCTGGTTGAACGGGTTGCGCCCCTGCACCGCCGAGCCGCCGGCCGAGTCACCCTCGACGATGAACACCTCGGAGATCGACGGATCCTTGCTCTGGCAGTCGCGCAGCTTGCCCGGCAGTCCACCCGATTCGAGCAGGCCCTTGCGTCGCGCGGTCTCGCGCGCCTTGCGGGCCGCCATCCGCGCCGACGCGGCGGCGATGGCCTTGCTGACGATCGCCTTGCCCTCGCGCGGGTGCATCTGCAGCCAGTGGTCGAACTCGTCGCGCACCGCGGTCTGGACGAAGCCCTTGACCTCGGAGTTGCCGAGCTTCGTCTTCGTCTGGCCCTCGAACTGTGGTTCGGCAAGCTTGACGCTGATGACGGCCGTCAGCCCCTCGCGGATGTCGTCACCGGTGAGGTTGTCGTCCTTCTCCTTGAGCAGCTTCTCGCGGCGCGCGAAGTCGTTGACGAGCTTCGTCATCGCCGCGCGGAAACCCTCTTCGTGCGTGCCGCCCTCGTGCGTGTTGATCGTGTTGGCGTACGTGTGGACGGACTCGCTGTATGCCGTCGTCCACTGCATCGCGACCTCGACCGAGAGGTAGCGCTCGGCGTCCTCGTGCTCGAAGGCGATGATGTCCTCGTTGACGACCTCGGCGCGCTTGGAGGAGTTGAGGTGCTTGACGTAGTCGAGCAGACCGTCCGCGTAGCAGTACGTGACGCTCTTGCCCTTCTTCGCCTGCGCGGCGGCCTCGTCAGCCTGTGCGGCGTCGGCACCCTCGGCTGCAGCGTCGGCCGCAGCTTCCTCTGCAGCACCCTCGTCGACGGCGTCGGGACGCTCATCGGTGAGGGAGATCGTCAGGCCCTTGTTGAGGAAGGCCATCTGCTGGAAGCGCGCACGGATCGTCTCGAAGTCGTAGACGGTCGTCTCGAAGATCTCCGGGCTCGCCCAGAACGTGATCGTCGTGCCGGTCTCGTCGCTCTCCTCTTCCTCACGCAGCTCGCCGAGCGGCACGCCGCCCGCGAACTCCATTCGGTAGACGTGGCCCTTCTGCCGCACCTCGGCCTCGAGGCGCGTCGACAGGGCGTTGACGACCGAGCTGCCGACGCCGTGCAGACCACCGGAGACCTTGTAGCCGCCGCCACCGAACTTGCCTCCGGCGTGCAGCTGGGTGAGGACGAGCTCGACGGTCGACATGTCGTACGCCTCGTTGCGGCCCGTCGGGATGCCGCGGCCGTTGTCGGAGACGCGGATGCCGTTGTCGGGCAGGATCGTCACGTCGACGCGCGTCGCGTGACCGGCGAGGGCCTCGTCGACCGAGTTGTCGACGATCTCCCACACGAGGTGATGCAGGCCGCGCTCACCCGTGGAGCCGATGTACATGCCGGGCCGCTTGCGGACGGCCTCGAGGCCCTCGAGGACCTGGATGGCGTCGGCGTCGTACTCCGTGTCGATCTGGGACCGGACGTGCTGCTCGACCTGCTCTGACGCGCCGTCGGCTGCGTCTACGAGCGAGGGATCCTGCCTCGTCGGGTCGATCGAGTCGTCGCTGGGCTTGTCGGCCACTGTGCTCCTTCACCGTGCGTGGCACCGTTGCAGAGCGCCGGCTCTCGGAGCGGGAAACCCGAGGCGTGACTCCCGCAACGACGTGCGTGCGGGCTCGTGACGCGATACAACGTGCGAATCATGTCCATCTTACTGGTAGCACGGCTCAGAACATAGCCACGAAACGCTCCAGAGGGCCTCGTGCACGCGGGAACGAGGCCTCGACGTGCCGGGGATCGTCGACCGGGGCCTCGAGGGCACTCATCGGCCTCTGGCTCGGCCGGCCTCCCTCGGGCTCCTCTCTCAGCGTCGACGGGGTGACGCGGACATGCTGCGGGGTTTCGCTGGAGGCGCTCTGCACACGAAACCGGGAAGGTTCCACGTGAAACAGGCGCGGCCGTCAGCCGTAGGTGTCGCGTGGTCCGCGTCCTGCGACACGACGCGGGCCGCGCACCCAGCTCGGGGCGCTCGGGCCGACAACCCGCAGTTCGTTGACGACGCCCTCACCCACACCGTCAGCGATGGAGGCCAGCAGGGATGTGGTGAGCAGCTGCAGCTGCGTGGCCCAGGCCGTCGATTCCGCGCGCACGATGAGCACGCCGTCCTCGAACGTGAGAGGCCGAGCGTGCTCAGCCACGCCCGCACCGACGAGATCGGCCCACCGCGACATGACGGCGCCGGCTGCCACGTCGACGTTCCACCCCCGCTCGAGCAGGAGGCGTTTCATCGTCGAGTCGATGAGTTGGGGGTCGCGTCCATCGCGATTCGACGACGGCGTGAAGCTCTGCGTCGAGCGGGAACGCCGGGGCGCAGGACGCGAGCCCGGACGAAAACCCCGCTCGGCGGCATTGCGCTGAGCCCGAGCGAGCGCCAACCGCGCGGCGACGGTGCGCTCGTCCTCAGCGTTCGACTCGACCGGCGCCTCGGCACTATCGGTGCCAGTGCCAGTGCCCGGGGCCTGATCGTCCGGTGCCCCCGCATCGATGCCGCTGGTCTCACTCATCAGCCGCGTCACCGTCATCACGGTCGTCCGCATCACGGGCGGGCCCATCCGGGGCGTCCTCGGCCTCGGGCACACCGGGGTGAGCCGCGGTCTGGACGCCGCCAGGCGCCTCCTCGAGGGAGCCATCGCCTCGAGGCGCGACGTGGCCCTTCGTCACGTGGAAGACCTGGCCGGAAAGCCGCGCGGGAACGTCCTCCTCAACGGCGGCGGTGATGAGCACCTGCTCGGCGTCGCTCACCATGTCGGCCAGCCGTTCGCGGCGCCCCGCGTCGAGTTCGGCGAAGACGTCGTCGAGGACGAGGACGGGGTCGGTGCCGAGGTCATGACGCAGCAGGTGGAAGGCCGCGAGGCGCAGGGCGAGCGCAAACGACCACGACTCACCGTGACTCGCGTAGCCCTTGGCGGGCAGGTCTCCGAGCGTCAGGGTGACGTCGTCCCGGTGCGGCCCCACGAGGGTGACACCACGTTCGATCTCGCGGGTCCGCTGGAGCTCGAACGCCTCATGAAAGGCTTTCTCGAGCTCGTCGCGCTCCGGAACCTCGCCCGAGGCGATGCGCGCCGCGGTCGACTCCGGCAGTGACGACACATACGCGAGGCGCGCATCAGAACGCCCGGCACTCACCTCGTCGTACGCCTGGGCCACGTAGGGGGCCAGATCTTTCAGCAACCGTAGACGGGCGTAGACGAGGGCAGAACCGACTGACGCGAGGTGCGTGTTCCACTCGACCAGCGTGTCGAGCGCTGTTTCACGTGAAACCTCTTCATCCGCCGAGAGGCGAGCGCCTCGAGCGGCCTTCTTGAGCGCCGATTGGGCGGAGCGCAACAGGGCGTTGCGCTGCTTGAGAATCTTGTCGTAGTCCGAACGAGCACCGGCCCAGCGCGGTTGACGCGCGACGAGGAGGTCGTCGAGAAATCGGCGACGTTCCCCGGGGTCGCCCTTGACGAGCGCGAGATCCTCCGGCGCGAAGAGCACGGTTCGCAGCGACCCGAGGATGTCACGGGGACGCCCCGCGGCCGCGCGTCCGATGCGTGCCCGGTTGGCCCTACCCGGAATGATCTCGAGCTCGAGCACTGTTTCACGTGAATCACGGACGACGGCCGCGCGCACGAAGGCCCGCTCGGCTCCGAAGCGGACGAGGGGAGCGTCCGTCGAGACACGATGCGACCCCAGGGTCGCGAGGTAACCGGCGGCTTCGACCAGGTTGGTCTTGCCCTGGCCGTTGAGGCCCACGAATGTGGTCACTCCGTCAGCGAGCTCGACTTCCGCCTCCGTGTAGGAGCGGAAGTCACGCAGCGACAGATGGCGGAGTCTCACAGCGCTTTCGGTCGGTGGCTCGGATGCCCTGGGGTCGAATCGTCAGATCAGCGAACGCCGATCAGTGCTCGTTGGGGGCAGCGCCTGGGCGCGCGGCGCCCGCGTCCTTCTTCGGCTCGGCGGCGCCGGAGACCTCGGCCTGGCCTTCCTTCGCGGCGCGCCACGGCTCGCGACCGAACTGCATGACCTCGTGCCCGCCGAACTGACCGCGCAGTGCGGCGACCGCCTGCATCTGCGGGCTGTTCTCCTGGCGCGAGGCGAAACGGCCGAACAGCGCGGCGGCGAGCACCGGCATCGGGACGGCGTTCGCGATGGCCTCCTCGAGCGTCCAGCGACCCTCACCGGAGTCGGTCGAGTACTCGGAGACGCCCTCGAGGTGCGGCGTCTCCTCGAGCGCCTTCACCATGAGGTCGAGCAGCCAGGAACGCACGACGGTGCCGCGCGTCCAGGCCTTGAAGCAGCCGTGGACGTCGGTGACGATGTCCTTCGCCTCGAGCAGCTCCCAGCCCTCGGCGTAGGCGTGCATGAGGCCGTACTCGATGCCGTTGTGGACCATCTTGGCGTAGTGACCGGCGCCGACCTCACCGGCGTGGACGAAACCCTCCTCGCGGGGGCCCTCCGGGCGCAGTGCGTCGAAGACCGGCATCATGCGCTCGACGTCGGCGTCGTCACCGCCGCACATGAGGCCGTAGCCGTTCTCCTTGCCCCAGATGCCGCCGGAGACACCGCAGTCCATGAAGTGCACGCCCGTCTTGGCGAACTGCTCGGCGTGGCCCTGGTCGTCGGACCACTTGCTGTTGCCACCGTCGATGACGAGGTCGCCCTCGGCGAGCAGGCCCTGCAGCTCGGACATGACGGAGTCGGTGATCTTGCCGGCCGGCACCATGACCCAGATGTTGCGCGGTGCGTCGAGCTTCTCGACGAGTTCGGCGAGGTCCGCGACGTCGCTGATCTCGCGATTCGTGTCGTAGCCGATGACCTCGATGCCCGCAGCCTTCATGCGATCGCGCATGTTGCCGCCCATCTTGCCGAGACCGATCAAACCAAGCTGCATGGGTCTTCTCCTTCGTGACGTTGCATGTCCGACACGCACGTCTGGAACGCGCGCATCACGAAAACTCAGGGTTCACGCTACGCCCGTCCGGGCAGGGGCGCGAACGCTGTCCGAACGGCCGTCAGTTCGCGAAACGCACCGGCATGATGAGGTAGCGATAGCTATCGTCGGCGTCACCGTCGATCTCGTCCTGACCGGACAGGACAGCCGGACGCGTCGGCTGGGTGAAGCCGAGGCGGACGTACTTCGTGCCGACGACGCCGAGCCCGTCGAGCAGGAACTGGGGGCTGAACGCGATCTCGAGCTCGGGGCCGTCGATCTTCGCTTCGAACGTCTCCGAGGCCTGCGCGTCCTCGCCCGTGCCGGCCTCGATGCGCACCGAATCCTCGGCGAACCGCAGACGGACGGGCATGTTCCGCTCAGCGACGAGGGAGACGCGCTTGCACGCCTCGGCGAGCTGCGCCGTCTCGACGATCGCCGTCGTGTCGACGCTCGTCGGGAACAGGCTCGTCACCTTGGGGTAGTCGCCGTCGAGCAGACGCGTCGTCATGCGACGCTGGCCGGCCTCGAAACCGGCGAGACCAGAGCCCGTCGACGCGCCGCTCAGGGAGAGCGAGACGTTGCCGGCGGCACCGAGGGACTTGGCAAGCGAGTCTAGGGTGCGCGCGGGCACGAGCGCCGCGTACTCGGCGCCATCGTCTCCGGCGTTCCACATGACCTCGCGCATCGCGAGGCGGTAGCGGTCCGTCGCGAGCAGCGTCAGCTTGTTGCCGGAGACCTCGACGCGCACGCCGGTGAGGATGGGCAGGGTGTCGCCGCGGTCGGCCGCGACGCTGACCTGCGCGACGGCTTGCGTGAAGACGTCCCCGGCGATGACGCCCGTCGGATCGGGGTTGGCGGGCAACGTCGGGTACTCGCCCGTCGGCATGCTCTGGAGGCTGAACTTCGCGCTGCCGCACGTGACCTGCACCTTCGAGCCCTCGCTGATCAGTTCGATCGGCTTGTGCGGAAGGCTCTTCGTGATGTCGGCGAGCAGGCGGCCGAGGACGAGGACGGTGCCCGCCTCCTCGACGTCGGCGTCGACCGTCACCTTCGCGGAGACCTCGTAGTCGAACGCGGACAGCGTCAGACCCTCGGGGCTCGCCTCGAGCAGGACACCCGCGAGCACGGGGACGGGCGGGCGCTGCGACAGACCGCGCACTGCCCAGGCCACCGCTTCGGCCAACACATCGCGTTCAACCCGGAGCTTCACGTCCACCGTCCCTCATCGTTCGTCGTCGCAGGCGAGCTGTGACCCTCGTGCGATGTCTCGTCACGTGCGGGGTGGCTTCTGCTGCGAACGAACTCCGCGTCGATGCCACAGGCACAGCTGTGCGCTCGTGAGCCTAGCTCAGGTCGTCGGCCTCGCCCAAGAGACGACGAGGGGTGCTGACGGGGGACGTCGCCGGCTCGTCGACAGTGGGGTGCGGTGTGGATACGTGGGGCGCTTTCTCGCCATGGTGAAGATGTTGGTCGTCGTCATAGGGGGTGTGGATGGTGGGGAAAACCCCTGTTCGTCCTCGTCAGCACTGGGATCTCGGGTGTGGGTGACGTGGGGATCGGTGCTGTGGATGGTGACAGCCGGTTGTGGAGAGAAAATCTTCATCCACAGCCGGCTGTCGTTGCAGGGTGGGTTTTCCCCTGATCGGACGGGTTTTCCACTGCTTCATCCCCAGAAACTGTGGATAACCCCGTGGATGAGGGATGGATCACTCGATGACGGCTGGGTGGTCGCCGCGAACCAGGAGGGAATCACATTGGTGTCGTCCACATTTCCACAGTGTTGTCCACAGGTGTGGATGAGCGCCATTCCGGGGCTCGGGGACCTTCGGATGTTCGCGGGCCGTCAGCGGCCCACACCTTACCCACATGGTTGTCCCCAGATTCTGTGGACAACCATGTGGGTGGCCACCTGCGAGCTGCCGAGCGGCAGTTTGGCAGCCGTCGGGCGTTGGCTCGCCGTTCACTCACGCACTCATGGACGCGCCGCCACGTGGGCGGCCCAGAGCAACGCGCCCGATGCGACGCAGCAGAAGGCGGCGAGCGCCATCGTCACGAGGTCCGTGGCCACCAACGGTCCGATCACCCCGGCGAGAGCAGCGGCGAAGACGAGGTTGACGAAGGTGCCGGCGGAAGCCGCCGTGCCACGCGCCTGGGGAAACTCGTCGAGCTGCGCGAGCTGGAGCACCGGCAGAGCGACCGCAACCCCGAAGGCCGTCAGGGAAGGCGCGACGAGCGCCCACGGGACGTCGCTGCCCCACGGCTGCAGTGCGATGACGACGCCGACCGTGGCTGAGGCGAGGGCGAACAGCAGGCCGTACGACGCCTGCCGGGCGGCGCTGAGGTGCCCGTCGGCCCGCGCGCTCAGCCAGGAGCCCGCGATCATGCACACCACCATCGGCACGAAGAACATCCAGTACTCGTTCTCGCCGAGCCCGAGCAGCCTGCCGAGGAAGAGAGGCGCGTTCGAGATGAACAAGAACTGTCCTGCGAACGCGAGCGACGCGGCCAGCGCGATGCGTAGGAACCGACCGCTGCGCCGTGCCGCCAGGAGAGCGCTCACGATGGGCCCGAGTGCGAGGGACGAGCGTTGTTCCACGGGAAGTGTCGGGCAGGAACCTGCTCACGCAGATGGTCATGACCACACCGAACGCGGTGAGGAACCAGAAGATCGAGCGCCAGTCGCCCACCGTCAGCAAGGCACCGCCCAGGATCGGCGCGAAGGCCGGCGCGAGTCCGAAGATCATCGACACCTGGCTCATCAGGCGTTGTGCCTCGGGGCCGGAGAAGAGGTCGCGGATCACCGCACGCGCGATGATCTGACCTGCCCCGGCCGCGAACCCCTGGAACGCGCGGAACACGAGCAGCAGTGGCAGAGACGGCGCCAGGGCGCAGCCGACGGAGGCGAGGACATAGACACCGATCCCCACCGTCATGACGGGTTTGCGACCCACCGCGTCCGACACCGGCCCGTGGAACAGGCTCATGACGGCGAACGACAACAGGTAGACGCTGACCACCTGCTGCATCGCGGCCGGTTCCACGTGAAACTCGGCGCCCATTCGGGCGAACGCGGGCAGGGGCGCGTCGACGTTGAAGGGGCCGAACATCGACAGCCCGGCCAGCACGAGCGTGAGGACGGCGCCGGCACGACGCGTCCCTGATGTGGCTGCGTCAAGGGGAGCAGCATGCGGGGCGCGGTGCGTCGTCATCCGCGCATTGTCTCAGCGTCAGGCGCTCGCAGGGACGTCGATCATGGCGACGTGCCGTGGAGTCAGTGACTGCGACGGCGGATCTGCGTCGTCAGCTCCGTGATCTGGTCGTACACGGGGCGACGCTCACCGATGAGCTGGCGGATCTTCTTCTCCGCGTGCATGACGGTCGTGTGGTCGCGCCCACCGAAGTGCTGTCCGAGCTGTGGGAATGAGTGCTCCGTCAGCTCCCGCGACAGGTACATGGCGATCTGACGCGCCATCGTCAGGTTGCGTGAGCGCGACGGGCCCTTGATGTCGTCGACCGTCACCCCGAAGTAGACGGCCGTCTCGGCGATGATGTGGCCGACGGTGATCTGCCCCGTCTCGCTCGGCACGACGTCCTTGAGGACGAACGCGGCCTTCGCCCGGTCGACCGGTTCCTTCTGCAGCGACGCATAAGCGGCGACACGGATGAGCGCGCCCTCGAGCTCACGGATGTTCGTCGAGATCTTCGAGGCGATGAGCTCGAGCACGTCATCACCGATGTCCATGCGCTCGGCGTTGGCCTTCTTGCGCAGGATCGCGATGCGCGTCTCCAGCTCGGGCGGGTGGACGTCCGTCGTCAGCCCCGACTTGAAGCGGCTGCGCATGCGGTCGGCGAACGTCGTCAGCTTCTCCGGCGGCTGATCCGAGGTCAGCACGATCTGCTTGCCGGTGGAGTGCAGCGCGTTGAAGGTGTGGAAGAACTCCTCCTGCGTCTGCTCCTTGCCCTGCAGGAACTGGATGTCGTCGATGAGCAGGACGTCGACGTCGTCGCGGTAGCGGCGCTGGAACGTCGCGGCGCGGTCGTCACGGATCGAGTTGACGAAGTCGTTCGTGAACTCCTCGGAGCTGACGTATCGCACCCGCAGCTTCGGGTGGTAGTCGTGCACGTAGTGACCGATCGCGTGCAGCAGGTGGGTCTTGCCGAGCCCCGAGTCGCCGTGGATGAACAGGGGGTTGTAGGCCTGGCCCGGCTCCTCGGCGATGGCGATGGCGGCGGCGTGCGCGAACCGGTTGCTCTCACCGATGACGAACGTGTCGAACGTGTACTTGGGGTTGAGGCGCGGGGCCTCGGTGTCGCTCGGAGCGGCAGCGGCATCGCGCTGATAGCCCGTCGAGCGGGGCGGCAGGACGACGCCCGGGTCGGCCTTCGTCGGCCGTGGTGCGCCCTGGCCGGGCATGGTGAACCCGAGCGTTCCATCATCGGATTCGGTTGCTGCAGAGGTGTTCTCGTCGGACGCGTCACCGTCGTCGTCGAGGTCTCGCACCGCTGCCTGGAGACTCTCATCGACGCTGATGGCGACGCGCACCTGTTGGCCGAGCTGATCCGACAGTGCCTTCGCCACGGGTTCGCGCAGCGGCCCCTCGAGCATCCGCTTCGTCTGATCGAAGGGCACGGACAGCAGCACGTTGTCACCGAGCAGCCCGACGAAGCGCGTCAGGTTGAGGTAGGCGCGATCACGCGAGCCGATGCCGTGCTTGTCCATGTCCTCCAACGCGGCGTGCCAGGTGCGCTCGTAGTCGACGGGTTCGTCGGTGGTCACGTGGCTCCTCCTGGCGCTGCGGGTTCGCAGCCGGTCGGTCGTCGGTGCTCGAGGCCGTGATGGCGACGAGGCGGGCTGGGCGTCTCCCATAGTAGGCCCCATATCCACAGAGTTATCCACAGCCTGTGCACGGTGTTGTGTCGTGGGGCTCATCGGGCGGTGCGCGCCAGACGAGGGGAATGTCGTCTTCTCGTCAGGCTAACGGCGTGTCGACTGGATTTGTGCAGCGGCGTGTGAATCACAGATGTGTTATTCGCGTGCGCGCGCTGTTGGGTATGGAGTGGAGGTTCGGACGTTTTGACCCTGTTGGCCCCGCATGCGTAAGCTAGATGACGATTGTCTGCGCCCCGATGACGGTGATCCACCGCCTCGATGCGTGCCGTTCCAAGGTATTTTCGCCGATGGGCAGGCCCTGTGGGCCGCCATTGCCGGTGCTGCAGGAGTGGGATGCCGAAGGTTCGAAGAGCCTGGAGCCCGTCACGTGCGGGTGGCGCGACAACCCTGACCATCAGCACGACGGCGGCGCGCGAGCGTTCGCCCTTCCCCAATGGAGTTCGACGTGAGCAAGCGCACCTTCCAGCCCAACAACCGTCGCCGCGCCAAGACGCACGGCTTCCGTCTGCGCATGCGCACCCGCGCCGGCCGCGCCATCCTGGCGAACCGCCGCGCCAAGGGTCGCAAGCAGCTTTCCGCCTGAGTTCGGCCCACGACCGGCCGTGCTCCCTGCTCAGCATCGCATTCGTGACGCAGGGCAGTACCGCGCCGTCCTGCGGGATGGACGTGCGGGGCGCGCGGGTGGCTCGCTGCTCGCCGTTCATGTGATCGACGCCGACGCGTTCGGCCTTTCACCCGAGGATCGGGTGGGGCCGCGCGTCGGTTTCGTCGTTTCAAAGGCCGTGGGCAACGCCGTCGTGCGTTCGCGGGCCAAACGCGTGCTGCGGCACGTCGCCCGGGACGCGCTGAGTGAGATCGACCCCGGGCTCGACATCGTCGTGCGCGCGAACCCGGCGATCGCCGGTGCCTCGAGCCACGACGTCGCGAGGGAGTTCGATCGGATGCTCGCCAAGGCGACGCGACGTCAGCGACCACAGGATGTTTCACGTGAAACGGATTCACGTGAACCATCGGACCGGGCGCATCAGGACGCCTCCAGGGTTCGACGATGAGTGCCGGGGTGCCTCGAGCGCCGGCCGGCGATGATGTGCCCGGCGACCACGCCGCGTCAGCCACACCGGTGCCGGACGAACAGCACGGCTGGCGCCGCGTCGTCGTATGGCCGCTGCTCGTGGTCGTCCGTTTCTACCGTCGGTGGATCTCCCCGGCGTTGCCTGCCACGTGCCGGTTCTACCCGTCGTGCTCGACGTACGGCCTCACGGCCCTGCAGCGATTCGGCCCGATCAAGGGCACCTGGCTCACGCTCAAGCGGCTCGGCCGTTGCCATCCGTGGAACCCCGGCGGGGTCGACCACGTTCCTCAGAAGAAGACCTCCTGACGCCTGCTCGTCCGCGAGCGGCGTCGACTCACGCCCACATCATTGCGAAGGATGATTGATGGACACCCTGCTCTATCCACTCGAGTGGTTCGTCGCCGCCATCATGGTCGGCTGGCACAAGCTTTTCTCGCTCGTCGGCCTGCCCGAGGCGTCCGGCTGGACGTGGGCGTTGTCCATCGCCGGCCTCGTCATTGTGCTGCGCATCCTGCTGATCCCACTGTTCGTCAAGCAGATCCACGCGTCGCGTCGCATGCAGCTCGTGCAGCCAGAGATGCAGAAGATCCAGGCCAAGTACAAGGGCAAGAAGGATCCTGAGTCCCGCGCCAAGCAGCAGGAAGAGATGATGGAGCTGTACCGGACCACCGGTACCAACCCTCTCGGCTCGTGCCTGCCGATCCTGCTCCAGGCGCCGTTCTTCTTCGCGCTGTTCCGGGTGCTCAACAACCTGAGCAAGATCGCTGACGGGCGTCACGATGAGATCGGCTTCCTCACGAAGTCACTCGCCGGCCAGGCAGAGAGCTCGAAGCTGTTCGGTGCGAAGCTGTCCGACACCTTCATGGGCACGGACGGCTGGGGATCGGCCAAGTGGGTCGCCATCCTGCTCATCGTCCTCATGTCGGCGACATCGTTCATCACCCAGCACCAGCTGATGCGGCGCAACATGCCGAAGGCCGCACTCGAGGGGCCGATGGCGAAGCAGCAGCAGATCATCATCTACCTGATGCCGATCTTCTTCGCGATCTCCGGTGTGAACTTCCCGATCGGTGTCCTCATCTACTGGTTCGTCACGAATGTGTGGACGATGGGCCAGCAGTGGTTCGTCATCCACCGCATGCCGACGCCCGGATCGGCCGCCGAGAAGAAGCTCGAGGAGCGCAACCGCGCCAAGGGGCGCGAGCACAAGACCGTCACGATGGACGATCTGCGCAAGGCCAACGAAGGCAAACCGAAGGGCCGCTTCGCCCAGGCCATGGAGAAGGCGCAAGAACAGGCCCGCGAACAGCAGGGCCTCAAGACGGGTGCACGCCCCGCCGGCGCATCGAAGGTCTCCATGTCGAAGAAGAAGGCGGCTGCGAGTGACGACGTCGTCGAGTCGAGCGTCGTCGAGACACCCGCGGCCACGAACCCGGTGCGCGAGAACGGCCGGGCCACCAAGGCGCCGCAGACCGGGCCGCGCAACCAGCCGAAGAAGAACACGCCGCGCTCGAAGCGCAAGAAGTGAGAGGGACGTCATCATGACCGAACAGGCACCGGGACGCTCTGGCGTCACCAACCTCGAGCGCGAAGGTGAGATCGCGGCGGACTTCCTCGAGAAGCTGCTCGACATCGCCGACCTCGACGGCGACATCGACGTCGAGGTCGAGGGAGGCCGCGCGGCAGTCTCCATCGTCGACTCCGAGGAAGGCCAGGTGCCGCGCTCCCTCGTCGGCTCCGGCGGTAAGACGCTCGACGCCCTGCAGGAACTCATGCGTCTCGCCGTCCAGGCTGAGACGGGCGAGCGCAGCCGCGCGATGCTCGACATCGCCGGCCATCGTGCCGAGCGACGAAGCGCTCTCGAGTCGAAGGCTGCTGACGCCGTCGCGGAAGCGAAGAAGACTGGCGTCAAGGTCGAGATGGAGCCGATGACCGCGTTCGAACGGAAGGTCGTGCACGATGTGGTGCTCGCCGCGGGGCTTACGTCGGAATCCGAGGGCGCCGAGCCGAACCGCTACGTCGTGGTGCTGCCCGAATGATCGTGTTTCACGTGAAACTCGAGCGTGAGACGGCAGCATGACGCAGCCCGCTCACGAGCACGACGCGAAGACGCCTGCGGCCCCGCAGGCGTCTTCGCCGCCTCCGGCACCCGACACGGCAGCAGCCTTCCTGGCTGACCGGCTGCCGCTCATGACGCGCTACGTCGACGCCCTGTGCGACACCGGCGTCAGCCACGGGCTCATGGGCCCGCGTGAGGTGCCGCGCATGTGGGAACGGCACGTCCTCAACTGCGCCGTCGTCCACCCCGGAATCGCCCGGGGGGCGCACGTTGCCGACATCGGTGCCGGCGCCGGGCTGCCCGGCCTCGTCCTCGCCATTGCCCGCCCCGACCTCACGATGACGCTCGTCGAACCTCTGCTTCGACGGACGACGTGGCTGGCCGACGTCGTCGAAGAACTCGACTTGCCGAACGTCGAGGTGGTGCGCGCCCGTGCGGACGAGTTGTGGGGGCAGCGCACGTTCGACGTCGTGACGTCACGTGCCGTCGCGCGCATCGGGGAACTGGCGCGCTGGTCGTTGCCGCTCGTGAGCCGGGGCGGCGAGATGTTCGTCCTCAAGGGCTCGAGTGCCGCCGAAGAGCGTGACGAGGACGAGGCCGTACTGCGCCGGTTGCGTGTTCGCACGGCTGAGGTGGAGACGTGGGGCGAGGGCACCGTCGAGCCACCGACGGTGACCGTCCGGCTCACCGTCGACGGCGTCGCGCCGCAACTCACGCGCAAGCAGGCCGGCACGATCGACAAGACCAAGCAGAAGCCGTCCCGCCGTCCAGATCGGCGCGCCTGAGGTTCTCTCCGGTGCCGGTGCGCCACCCCACGTGATTCCCTGTCCCCAGGTGTGACGGCAACGTCAGGCCTGGGGACAGCCGCGTTCGCCCCCTGCGCCACAGGTGACACAATGGGGTCTTGCCGTCAACGCGAATCCGAGGAGAACCGGTGACATCCACTGCCCCAGTCGGCTGGCCCACCCACAGGCCTGGCGTCGCGCACACGGGCCCGAGCCCAGAGCCCGTCGGATGGCAGGGTATCTCCACCGCAGCGGCCGAGAGCCTCGGCGGTGATGCGGTCGTCACGGTGGTGAATCCGGTCGTCACGGAGCAGGCTGAGGGCCCGATCGGTGCTGACGTTTCACGTGAAACACCTCAGCCGATGATGGATCCGCAGGTCTCGGAGGTCACCGGCCAGCGCACGACCGATGTCGCTGAGCCGTCGGCCGCCGACCAGGACGCCGCACCCATGAGGGAATCGGAACCCTCACCTCGCGAGATGCAGGATGGCGAGGATGCCGCCCCAGCCGGCGATGCCGTCTCTGACGTGCGAGCTGCGCTCGGTTACGACATCCTGCTCGGCGGGGCGATTGTTCCCCGTGAAACATCGACCCCGACGGCTCCCGCGCCGCGTGACGCGGATGGAACCGAGTCGGCCGATGGCGTCGAGGCCGCTACCCCAACCGACGCCCGGGCCGATGACGACCGTGCTGACTCTGGTGCCGCTGACACGAAGGCCGAGGTCGCCGTCTCCGATGGCGAAGGTGTGGGGGATGCCGCCACGACGGTGACGTTGACCGGTCCCGTCGTCGACGAGGCATCGGCAGGTCAGGGCACGGCCGAGGTGCCCGAGGGCACTGCGGCACAAGACGATGTGTCTCACCGCAATTCTGCACAGAGCGCGGGGTACGTGCCGCGTCATCATGCCGAATCCGAGGCCACAGACTCTCCGCAGTCGCAGAGCGTCGAGGCTGATCCCGCCCTGGCTGCGCGCTCGCCCCTGCCGTCGCGGCGCGCTCGCCGCCACGCCCGCCCCCGCGTCCCCAGCTTCGAACGCGCGACGGACACCGACTGGCAAGGCATGACAGATCACGACGACCCACAGCACCCCATGGACGACGAAGGACGACGCGATGTGCTCCACGCCGATCCCGAGGCACCGTCAGCCGAGCCCAGGCCGGCTCGCGTGAGCTTCACGAGCGTCGAACAATTGCCGCGCCCGACGCACCCGCGGGTGCTCACGGTCGCGAATCAGAAGGGCGGCGTCGGGAAGACGACGACGACCGTGAACGTCGCGGCGGCGCTCGCTCAGGCGGGGCTCAAGGTTCTTGTCATCGACATCGACCCGCAGGGCAACGCTTCCACTGCTCTCGGCATCGAGCACCACTCCGACGTGCCGAGCGTCTACGACGTCATCGTCGAAGGAACGCCGGTCGACGAGGTCATGGCCCAGTGCCCCGACATCCCCGGCCTGTGGTGTGCGCCGGCGACGATCGACCTCGCCGGCGCGGAGATCGAGCTCGTCTCCCTGGTCGCTCGCGAATCCCGTCTGCACCGTGCGATCAACGCGCAGTTGGCTGACTCGACCCCGGACGAGCGCTTCGACTATGTCTTCATCGACTGCCCGCCGAGCCTCGGGTTGCTCACCGTCAACGCGTTCGTCGCGGCTGACGAGGTGTTCATCCCCATCCAGTGCGAGTACTACGCGCTCGAGGGGCTGAGCCAGCTGCTCAAGAACATCGAGATGATCAAGATGCACCTCAACCCCGGGCTGCACGTCTCGACCATCCTTCTCACCATGTACGACGGGCGCACCAACCTCTCCGCGCAGGTCGCGGACGAGGTGCGCGCGCACTTCCCCGAGCAGGTGCTCGGCGCGCTCGTGCCGCGCTCGGTGCGCATCTCGGAGGCGCCGAGCCATGGCGAGACCGTCATGACGTACGACCCGACGAGCACCGGTGCGACGAGCTACCGCGATGCTGCTCGGGAGATCGCCCTGCGCGGTGCGAGCGTGCCCGAGCCGTCGGGGCGCATCGGACGATGACCGACGCCGTGACGCCCGACGGCGATTGCCGTCATGCTGCAACGTCGTACGCAGCCTTCTCATACTCATCCCGCCTGACCCACCGTGTAGGAAGTGGACCTCGATGAACGACAAGCGACGTGGACTCGGCCGTGGCCTGGGTGCGCTCATCCCCAACACCACCGAACCGACGCGGGTGACGCGCCCGACGGACGTCTTCTTCACCGACTCCAAGGCCTCGCGCACGCAGGACGGCGACGAACCCAGCGCCCCGGAGGCCCGTGCGAGCCGTTTCAGCGAGGCCCTCACGCCGCGCCCGTCGCACCAGGCGCCGCGGGGTACCGAACCCCGGACCGAATCGCGCGCCTCGACGCACCGCCGCCACGACGACCTCGCCGCGGCCGCGGCCGCCGTCACGCAGCCCGCGGGGCAGGCGCCGAGCGTTTCACGTGAAACAGAGGTGGCGAAGCTCGAAGCGCAGCAAGCACAGCGTGATGACGCGGTCGGCATTGATGACGAGAGGGACGTGACGTCGAACCTCGCGCCCGTGCCTGGTGCGTCGTTCGCCGAGATCCCGCAGTCGCTGATCCGCCCGAACCCGAAGCAGCCGCGCTCGATGTTCGACGAGGAGCACATGGCCGAACTCGTCCACTCGATCGGCGAGATCGGGGTTCTGCAGCCCATCGTCGTGCGGCCCGTGCCGGAGGGCGACCCGGATCACGCGCAGACGCCGTACGAACTCATCATGGGTGAGCGGCGTTGGCGGGCCTCGCAGGAGGCCGGTCTCGCGACCGTGCCGGCCATCGTCCGTTCGACGACGGACGAGGATCTGCTGCGTGACGCCCTGCTCGAGAACCTGCACCGCAGCCAGCTCAACCCCCTCGAAGAAGCGGCGGCCTACGCACAGTTGCTCGAGGACTTCGGCTGCACGCACGACGAGCTTGCCACGAAGATCGGCCGCAGCCGCCCGCAGATCTCCAACACGATCCGCCTGCTCAAGCTGCCGCCGGTGGTGCAGCGTCGCGTCGCCGCGGGTGTCCTGAGTGCCGGCCACGCCCGTGCCCTGCTCGGCATGAGTGACCCCGCCGCGATGGAGCGGCTCGCCCAGCGCATCGTGGCCGAGGGCCTCTCCGTGCGCGCGACGGAGGAGATCATCGCGCTCGGCGACGACACGAAGCCGCGCAAGAGCGCTGTTCCACGTGAAACCAACCCGGATCTCGATCACTGGGCCAGCAATCTCGCCGACAAGCTCGACACCCGCGTCGGCATCACGATGGGCAAGAACAAGGGCAAGCTCACCGTCGAGTTCGCCTCCGTCGACGACCTCAACCGCATCATGGACGCTCTCGGGATCGAACGTGGCTGAGCGTCTCGACCCGGATGAGGCTCCTGAGGTCAATCATTCCGACGGCAGCTCGGCCACGGCGCAGACGCAGGACGGGCATCTGACACGTTCCGACATCACCGAAGCTCCGCTGATCGACGGCACGGATCCGCTGAGCGACAACGCCATCGACCGCCGTCGGGGCCGCACAGCGACGCCGCAGCTCGTCATCTTCTGCCTCTTCGCGCTGATCTTCGCCTACTTGGTCATCGGCGACGTCATGCACGGCGACTGGGGTATGGCGGTGCTGGGCCTCGTCGTCCTCGGTATCTGCGGGGCGGCCATCAAGCGAGAGTTCGACAAGAACCGCTGAACCGCTGACGGCGCCCCCCTTGCTTCCAAGTGCACCCGGGTGCATCTGGGCGCAAGGGCAGGGCAGCACGGGGGTAGAGACGAAAAGCCCCGGCCCACCATGTCTGGTGGGCCGGGGCTTCGTCGTCGGACGCTGCGTGCCCGACAGGGTCGTGATGCGGCTCGGTTCAGCCGAGGAACGGCTCGAGCTCGCGCAGCAGCTTCGGCTTCGGCATGGCGCCGACGATCGTCTTGACGACCTCACCGTTCTGGTAGACGTTCATCGTCGGGATGCCGGTGATGCCGTACTTCGCGGAGATCGCCGGGTTCTCGTCCGTGTTGAGCTTGTAGACGTCGATCTTGTCGGCGTTCGCCGCTGCGATCTCCTCGAGGATCGGCGCGACGGCGCGGCAGGGGCCGCACCACTCGGCCCAGAAGTCGACGAGGACGGGCTTGCTGTTCTTCAGGACGTCGGCGTCGAACGTGGCGTCCGTGGTGGGCTTGGTGGCTCCCATGATGTTCTCCTCTGTGCCGGCACCGGCGAAGCGGCAGCCGTGGTCGATGGTTCTTGGTCGGTCGAAGATGATCAGCGCGCCGCGTCGGCGCCCTGCGGCTCCGCGGTGAGGGACGCGTCGGGAGCGGGCTCGCCGGCCGCGTCGAGGTGGGCGAGGAAGCGCTCGGCGTCGAGGGCTGCGGAGCAGCCCGAACCGGCGGCCGTGATGGCCTGACGGTAGGTGTGGTCGACGAGGTCGCCGCACGCGAAGACGCCGTCGACGTTCGTGTGCGTCGAACGCTCCTGCGCGACGACGTAACCCTCGTCGTCGAGCTCGATCTGCCCGGTGACGAGCTCGTTGCGCGGCAGGTGGCCGATCGCGATGAACAGGCCGGTCGCGGCGAGCTCGCGCTCGTCACCGGTGACGGTGTCGCGCAGCGTCACGCCGGTCAGCTTGTCCTCGCCGTGGATGGCGACGACCTCGCTGTTCCAGGCGAATTCGATCTTGGGGTCGTTCTCGGCGCGCTCGGCCATGATCTTGGAGGCGCGAAGCTCGTCGCGCCGGTGCACCATCGTCACCTTCGCGGCGAAGCGCGTGAGGAACGTGGCCTCCTCGACGGCCGAGTCGCCGCCGCCGACGACGATGATCTCCTGGTTGCGGAAGAACGCGCCGTCGCACGTCGCGCACCACGAGACGCCGTGGCCGGAGAGGCGCTTCTCGTCGGGAAGGCCCAGTTCGCGGTATGCCGAGCCCATCGCGAGTATGACGGCCTTCGCGCGGTGGGTGACGCCCTCGCCGTCGACGACCGTCTTGACGGCACCGGTGAGATCGACGGATGTGACGTCGTCACGCACGAGCTCGGCGCCGAAGCGCTCGGCCTGCGCACGCATGTTCTCCATGAGGTCGGGGCCCATGATGCCGTCCGAGAAACCGGGGAAGTTCTCCACCTCGGTGGTGTTCATCAGGGCGCCACCAGCGGTGACGGAGCCCTCGAACACGAGCGGTTCGAGATTGGCTCGCGCCGCGTAGACGGCGGCGGTGTACCCGGCGGGGCCGGAGCCGATGATGATGAGGTTGCGCACGGCCTGGTCGCTCACGAAAGCTTCCTTCGTTGTCTTGTCACGGGCTGCCCGGGGAAGGTCTCGGCGCTGTCGCGCGCCCGCTGTCACCCTGCACAACGCACTCTAGTCGTGGGACATTCCGAGCGCATGCCGAGGCGTACCGCGGCGTCGAGCCACCGGGCTGGCGAGCAAGTCGATGCGAAACCGTCGACCCCGGCCCTCACGTCGTGACGGACGTCGGCCCCGCCTCGAGGTCGGTGGCCGTGCTGCAGGTGCGCGAGACGACCCAGGCCGTCGACGTGCGGCCCTTCACGGCGACGACGATGACGGCGGGGGTGCCGTCGTAGGTGGCGAAGTCGGCGTAGACGGCGTCGGGCTTCTCGATGACGCCCTTCGCGACGGCCTGCAGGCAGGCCTGCACGCCCTCGCCGGTGGCCAGGGGGCCCAGGGATTGCGCGTTGGCCTGCGCGGGTTCGATCGCAGGCGACTTCGACGTCCGCAGCGCCGCAGCCTGCGTTGCGAGATCCGTCGACGTGTACTTCGTCTGCGTCTGCGTGACACGCACGCGTGAGGCGTAGTTCTCCTCGGCAGGTTCCATCGACGCCCCTGCCGTGGGCTGGGCACTCGGATGGGACTCGTCACGGTTCGTCACGAGGGTCACCGCACCGATGGCGACGGCCGCCGCGGCGCCGAGCGCCAGCGCCGCGCGCCCGAGGGTGCGTCGGCGACGATGGCCGTCCAGGGAGGTGACGGTGGCCCCTGACGGTCTCTGCGACGCCGCCGGAGGATTCATCTGTCCTTCGGAAGCCGGGGCCGCAGGGCGCTGCTGCGTTCCAGGACGCTGCGGCAGCGGCACCGCCGGGGGCATCCTGGGGTGCTCATCGCGCTGGAGATCTTCGGGCGGACGTCGCACGTCCGACAGCCTCTCGTCCGAGGGCACCCCCGCCTCACGGGACGCGCTCGTCAGCGCGTCGCGCACGCGCGTGGCGACGTCGTCGGGCATGCGGGGAGCGTCGCGGGAGGCCTCCGTCCGCAGCAGGGCAGCGATCTGTTGCTGCACCTCGGCCGACGCGACCGGTTGGTCGTCGGCGTGCGCGGACGCCTCCCACTCGTCGCGGAAGTTGCGGGTCATGTCAGGCCTCCTCTCATGAGCGTGGACGGGCGCTTCATTGTGTCTGACGCGCAGGCGGGCACGGTGGTTCCGTGACGTGAGCCACGTCTTCGGGATGACGCCTCGGCGTCATCGATCCGCGAGCATGCCCGCGAGGGCAGTGCGCCCCCGCGCACACCGCGACTTCACGGTGCCCTCGGCGATGCCGAGGTGCGTCGCGGCCTCGGTGACGCTGAGACCCTCCATGTCGACGAGGACGAGGCACAGGCGCTGCCCCTCGGGCAGCTGCGCAAGGGCCTGACGGACGTCGAGGCGGACGTCGGTCTGCGCATGCGCGTCCCGCGTGTCGGCGATGTCGTACTCGGGCCACTCCTGCGTCGGCTTCAGTCGGCGCAGCCGGTCGAGTGCGGAGTTGACGACGACGCGGTGCAGCCATGTCGAGAACTTCGCATCACCGCGGAACGACTCGAGGCGTCTGAACGCGGCGAGGAAACCCTCCTGCACGGCGTCCGCGGCGAGCTCCGGGTCGCGGGTCGTGCGCAGGGCGACCGCCCACATCCTGTCCTTGTAGCGCTCGAACAGCACGCCGAACGCGTCCGGGTCGCCCTCACGATGAGCCTGGACGAGTTCTTCGTCGGTGCTGTCCCGAAGCACTGATCCGTTCACTTCGAGACCGTGACCTCGGCGATCGACGACTCGTAGTACGACTGGCCGGCGGGCTTCGTCTGAGTCGGGATGAAGACAGTGACATAGCGGCCCGACGCGTTCGTCGAGATCGTCTGCTCACTCGTCGCGCTCGAAATCGAGCCGACCTTCGTGCCCGTCTTGCCGGGGGTGTCGCTGACGTAGACGTCGGCGGTCAGCGGCGTGCGCTTGCCGGGCGTCACCTTGATGGTCTTGACGGCTGTCTGCGAACCCAGGTCGATGCTGACGCCACCCATGTCGGGGTCACCGCCCCAGGAGGCGCGACGGTAGCGCAGGCTCATCCACACCGTGTCGGGGTTGCCGTCGATGGCGTTGGCCGCGGCCAGCGAGCCGGATTGGCGCGCTCCTTGCGCGTTCACGAGCGTGGCTGCGGCGGCTTGGACGGGGGTGCCTGCCGGGGCAGCGCTCGAGGCAGAGGACGGCGCACTCGAACCCTTCGGCGACGAGGCGGTCGTGCTGGGCTTCGCGGCGGCGTCCGGCTTGTCAGAGCTGCCGGCGATGCCCTGGAGCCCGAAGATGGCGAGCACGAGCGCACCGAGCACGATGAGGCCGACGAGGACGAGGGCGAGCTTGCTGCTCGCCGGGTCAGGGTCGTCGGTGCCGCCGTTGAACCCCGGTACCGGGGGCTCGAGCTCCTCGAACGACGGGTCGTAGGAGGTGCGGGCGTACGCGGCGTCCTCGTCGTCGAGGTTGAACTGCGTGGTCTCGTCCGCGTCGAATGCGACGGGGCGGCCCACCATCGTCGCGTCGGCGGGGTCGGGTTCGTTGACACGACGCGGGGCGGGCTTGCGCGGAAGAGCCACCGCGGGCTTCGCGCCGGGGTCGGTGGCGTCGTCGCCGCGCACGTCGTCGGTGGAGGACGAACCGTTCTTGGTGCCGCTCTTCTTGACGGTGCTCACGCCGCTGCTCGTCGCACCGGCCTTGCCGGAGGCGCTCTTGTCCGAGCCACCCTTGCTCGAACCTGCCGCTGCGAGGGCCGCAGCACCGACGGCTCCGACGGCCGAGCGCTTGCCTGCACCGTCGCCGGAACCCGCGCGCTCGTCGGCCCGGCGGACGACGAACGTCGACTCGGGCTCGTCAGCGGTGTCGTCATCGGTTTCGACGCTGCGTCGCCCACGACCCGGAGCCGTGATGATCTGCGCCGACCACGGCGCGAGCTGACGCGCGACCTCGCCCGGCGTGCGCGGGCCGTCACCGGTGTTGAGGACCTGGCGGCACATCGCGTCGAGATCACTCGGCACGCCGTCGACGATCTCGGCGGGTGTCGCGATCTGCCCGTCGGCGCGACGCTGCGCGAGTTCGATGCCCTTGAGGCCCTCGATGTCCTGCGGGTCGCCCGGCCACGTGCCCGTCAAGGCCGTGTAGAGCAGATCCACGAGCGCACGCGTGTCGATGGCGGTCGCCTCGGAGCTGGAGACGTCGTCACGCCCGGCGAGAGAGCCACCGACGGCGACCTGGGTGACGGCGATGGAACCGTCGGCGAGGCGTAGGACGTGACGCGGCGTCAGGATGAGGTGGTGCAGGCCGCGCTGACGCGCGGCCTCGAGGGCGCTCGCCGTCTCACCGACGATGCGACGCGCCTCCTCGGGATGCATCGGTTCGAAGCGTGCGAGGTCGGCGAGGCTGTAGGCGCCCGTGTGCGGCTCCTCGACGATGTACGCGAACTCGTCGTCGCGCCCCGCGTCGAGCACGCGCACGAGGCGCGGGTCCTCGACGCCCGCGGCGCGGCGGGCACTGTCGAGCGCCGCGTCGGCGTGCGCCGAACGCGACCCGACGACGGTGATGGCGACGTCACGCCCGAGTTTCTCGTCACGCGCGATCCAGCGTGCGAGACCGGGGGCGTCCGAGATCTCGGACGTCAGCTCGTACCGGTTGCCCAGCACCGTGCCCTTCGTGATGCCCTGCACTCGCACTCCTCGTCGCGTCGGTGAACCACGGCCCGCGCGTCGCTGAGACGCCGGGCTCGGTTCATCCTAAGCAGCCCGCCGGGCAACCACGCGCTACGGCGCACCTTCGGCGCGGCGAGGTCTGGGGGCATCGCCGCGAACGGCCGTGACGATGACGCGTCACGACCGCGAGGGGACGTCAGCCTCGACGCAGACGACGGGTGATCGGGCCGAGCAGGCTGTTGATCTCCTGCACGCGCAGGCGGCTCGCGACGAGGAAGTACACGGCGAGGAACAGCGGGCCGATGATGAGCAGTTCGACGAGGCTCTCGACACGCGTGACGGGCGCGACCTGGTGGATGAGGAAACTGACGAGCAACGTGACGCCGGTGGCGATGATCGCGGCGATCGCCAGACGGACGTAGGTGCGCACCGTCTCCGACAGGTCGACGGCGCCGAAGCGGCGCCTCAGCAGGACGAAACCCACCGCGGCCTGGACGACGTTGGAGATCGTCTGCGCGAGACCGACGCCGACGCCGACCCAGTGGGCGCCGGGGTGACCGAGGATGGTCGTGTCCTGCAGGAAGAACCAGGGCACGGTCAGTCCGACGGCGATCCCCGTGCAGATGATCTGCATCCAGAACGGGGTCTTCGCGTCGTTGTAGGCGTAGAAGACGCGCTGGATGACGAGGCACAGCGAGTAGGGCACGAGGCCGACGAGCATGGCGATGGCCATCGAGCCGATGGCCCACCGGGTGTCCGGATCCGCGCCGAACATGGCCGACACGAGCGGGAAGACGAGCGCGAAACAGCCGAACGTCAGCATGACCGACGCAAGGCCCGACAGACGGATACCTGTCGTCATGTCGTCCTTCACCTTGTCCGTCTCGTTGCGGCCGGCGGCGATGGACATCCGCGTGAACAGCGCGGTGACCAGGCTGACGGTGATGAGGGAGTGCGGGAGGGTGAACAGCAGGAACGCCTGATCCTGCGCTCCCTTTCCGGGTTCACCGTCAGGCTGGGAGTTGAGCAGCCGGGACGTGACGATGAGGCCCAGCTGCTGGACGATGACGGCCGCGAACGCCCAGCCGGCCATCGTCGAAGCGCTGCGCAGACCCACGCCCCGGAACTTGAAGTTCGGGGTGAACGAGTACCCTGCACGCTTGAGCACGGGGACGAGCACCAGGGCCTGAGCGACGATCGCGAGCGTCGCGGGCAACGCGAGGACGAGGATCATCTCCGTGGTCCACCCCGAGTACGGCGGAACCCCGTTCTGACCGTGCGGGTACGCCGCGATGAACCAGACGAGCCCCAGGATGATGACGACGTTCGCCAGCGCGGGGCTCCACATGAACGCCCCGAAGCGTCCGCGCGCGTTGAGCACCTGACCGAGGATCGTGTAGACGCCGTAGAAGAAGATCTGCGGAAGGCAGATGAGCGTGAACGCCGTGGCGACGTGGAGCTTGTCGCCCGTGACGTTCTTGTGGTCGTAGATCTGGTAGACCCACGGGGCGAGGGCCATGCCGATGACGGTGACGCCGAGCAGGATCGTCAGCGTGAGCGTGACGATGCGGTCCGTGTAGGCCTTGCCGCCGTCGGAGTGCTCGAGCGCGCGCGTGATCTGCGGGACGAGAACGGCGTTGATGACACCGCCGGCCAGGAGCAGGTAGATGATGTTGGGCAGGCTGTTGGCCGTCGCCCACGTGTTGGCGATGCCCGTCGTCGAGCCGAGGGCCCAGACCGTCAGCACGGAACGGAGCAGGCCCAGCATGCGTGAGACGAGCGTGCCGGCCGCCATGATGGCGCTGTTGCGCAGAACCCCGCCTGTTCCCGAGGACTTCGCTGCTGCGGTCTGGGGGCCGTCGGCGGGCGTCTCGACGGCGTCGGTCGCCGGGCCTGCGGCCCCCGTCGTCGGGATGGCGGCCGTCCGCGCGCCTCGTGTTTCACGTGAAACACGAGAGGCGCCCGAGCCTCGCTGGGCGCCGGGTCTGCCGGAGACGGCCAAGGCGTCGTCAGCCTCGAGGTTCCAGGCGTCCTCGGCCTCGCGGCGCTCGCGGTAGGCGTCGACCTCGCCGAGGTCGATGACCTGCGTGTGGTCGCTGCTCGCGTGGCTGCGCGTGGACTCGAGGTTGCGCAACCACTGCGCCTCCTGGTCGGCCTCGAACCACGACTCGTAGGCCGAACCGATGCTCGTACCCGCGACGTTCGGCATCGCGATGGTGTGCCGTACCGCCGTCTCGTACATCGCGCCGAGCGATCCGGACGCCGCGCCGTTCGGGCGCGACGGATCAGGTTCGGCGTTCGACATCGGCTACTCCTCCAGCTGGATGTCCCGCGCGAGCTCATCGCGTCGGCGGGTTCCCGCCTTCCTGCCGCGCACGAGGCCGTAGCAGAAGACGAGCAACGCCACGATACCGAGCACCCAGAAGATCCACGTACCCGTCGGGCGCGCGTTGATGCGCAACGGGGACGTGTCAGACGTGTCCGGGCCGAGCGCGACGCCGTTCGCGGCCGTCAGGCTCGCATCGACGTCGACGAGGCTCGCAGCCTGCGCGGCGAGGGGGACGCGCACCGTCGTCTGGCCCTTCGCCTTGATCGTCACGGGCTCCGGTTGCGAGCGGAACTGCACCGCGTACGTGCGTGGCGTGAGCGTCAGACTGACGTCCTTGACGTCGCGTGCCAGGTCGTTCTTCACCGTCACGCTGATCGTGCCCGAGTCGGAGAAGAAGTTGATGCGCGCCGGGACGACGCTGACGTGCTCGGGGATCGTCGACACGGCGGCGGAGGCATGCTGGACGAGCTCGTCGACGTCCGGCGAGGTGCCGCGCCAGCGGGTGCTCGTCAGCTGATCGAGATTGCGGCTCCACGCCGGCACGATGTCGTCACCGTCGACGACCGCGCCCGCCACCTGCGTCAGCGACGCGAGGGTGCGCGATGCGCGTTGCAGGTCGCGTGCATCGAAGGCCTGCGTGCTGGGCCGGGGCCAGACGCCGTCCGAGGCAGGTGCCTCGGTCGACAGCTTGGCCACGGTGCCCGCCGAGCGTCTGCTCGAGACGTCGAGGGCGCTCGTCGTCATCCACGGCGCCGTGTCGATGGCCGACAGCACCTGCGCCAGACGCGACGGCGACGTCGTGCCGAGGCGATCGCCCATGACCATGAGGCTGCGGTCGGCCGACGGAAACTGCTGGTAGAGAGCGAGACCCGCGGCCTGTTCGCGCAACCCGGCCTCGACGTCGCTGTCGGCGCCGTCCGAGCTCAGCGGCGCGCTGAGGGCGCTCGTGTACCCGATCATCGGGATGCCAGACGTGCTGCGCCGCGCCGCCGATGAGGCCGAGATGAAGTCGGAGCCGTCGAGCGTGACGTTGGGCGTGATGATGAGGGGCTTGCCGCCGAGCACCGACGACCACACCTGCGACAACCGGTTCGTCGCCGACACGCTGAGCGGCGCAGCCGGCGCGGCGACCACCGTCGTCGACAGTTCCTTCAACGCCGGCGACAGTGGACGGGCGAGTGCGCGCCGCAGCACGGCGTCGCTGCCCGGGGGCCGATCGTCCGCCGTCAAAGACGACAGATCGGGGTCGCCGTACGGCGTGAACACGACCTGCTGATCGCTCGGACGGTCCTTCAACGTCGCGACGAGGCCGGCCGCGAGTGCCTCGACGGTCGTCGCCGGAGCAGGATCCTGCGAGGACGAGCTGCTCGAAGAGGAACTGCTTGACGACGAGGACGCGTCCCTCGACGAGGTCGACGAGGTCGATGCCCCGCTCGGTGCGGTGTTGCTGGGCGAGGCACTACCGGCGCTCGCCGTCGACGACGCGGAGGACGAGGACGGCGTGCTGCCGGCGGAACCCGTGTCACCGGGCGAGGCCGACGCGGAGCTCGACGAACTGGGCGTCGACGTCGTCGCCCGGTCCGCGGCAGCCTCCGTCGGGAGCGAACCGTCCTGTGCCGCAGCGGGATCGAGCACCGCCGGGTCGATCATCCACGTGACGGGGGCACCCGGGTTCGAGGCGAGGAGACGCTGGATGTCCGAGCCCGGCCCGATGGCCTTGTTCCACGCGTCGAAGCGCTCGCGACCGCTCGCGGTGAACAGCTTCGGGTCGGCCGGAAGCGTGATGGGAATGACGACGGACGTCGACATCGGCGTGAACTTCATCGAATCGGCCTGCGTCGTCACGAAGCTGCGGATCGTCGCGGTGGAGCCGCCTCCGGTGACATCGACCTGCAGCGGCATCGTCGCCATCGAGAAGCTGACGTCGAGCTGGTTCGCCGGGATCGTCACGGTGACGTTGGTGCTCGCGCCCGGTGCAAGCGTCTCGACGTTCGTCGTCGCCGTGACGGGGTTGGTCATCGCGACCTCGCCGGCGCTCCAGCGTGACTGCACCTCCAACGTGTCGAGCGCACGCTTGGCGACGCTGATGCGGGTGGTTGCGTTCGTCAGCGGCGTCGAGCCCGTGTTGCGCACCTGCACGCTGAGCGAGAGCGAGTCACCGCTCTTCAGGGTGGGGGGTGTCGAGCCCGTCAGCGACACAGCGATCGGACCGCTCTGCGCCGAACTCTTCGTCGCGGCGCGCGAGGTGCTCGCGGCATGGGCCGACATGCCGGCCACGGACGATGCGTTCGCCACCGTCGACGCTGCGGCAGTGCTCGTCAAGCATGGCGGGCCGCTTGCCAGGCAGGTGGCGAGCAGGCCCGAGAACGCAGCGAGGTGGGCTCGTCTCGTCATCGACTCAATGACCGGTCAGGCGGGCCCACGCCGTCGCGGCGATGCGGCGTTCGTTGGGGAACGTCAGGTGTTCGTGGGCGCGGTCGAGGCGGAACCACTGCGCGTCGATGGCTTCGTGGTCCGGGTCCTTCTCGATGCTGATCTCGCCTCCGACGGCTTCGAGCAGGTAGTGGTGCACCATCTTGTGGATGCGGTAGCCGGGCACGGAGAACCAGTAGTCGATGACGCCGAGCGTCACGAGGGCGCGGCCCTTGATGCCGGTCTCCTCCTCCACCTCGCGTTCCGCGGTCTGGACGAGCGTCTCACCGGCTTCGATGTGGCCCTTCGGCAGGCACCACTCGACGCGTCCGGCGCGATTGTGGCGCGCGATGAGAGCGAGGTAGGCCTGGTGGTCGCGAACGTCGACGACGACGCCGCCCGCAGAGATCTCCTCGAGCGTCGCAAGGCGCGCAGCCCGGTGCACGCGGTGCGAGGAGACGGTCATTCTCATACCTTAACGAGAGGGTTCGGCGTTTGCGCCCGCGCTCGCCCGCAGGCCCCGGCATGATGCGGAAAACTCGCCGGCGCCCGGTCTTGACGTCCGTCGCGGCCGTTCGTGGGCGGCCTGGGGGTGCCCCGTCAGTGTTGCTCGCGCTCCGGCAACAGACGAGCGATGACGGCGCCGACGAGCGTCGCGACCATGAGCGGGATCAGGGCGCCGGTGCCGGCGCCGAGGGCGCACAACAGCAGCGCGGCGAGGGGCTTGCGCAGGCCAGCGCCGCGAGCGTCACCCATGCGCCGTCGTGGATGAAGGCGGCGATCTCCGGCATCTGCTCGTGTCCGGAGAATCGGGCCTGCGGGAGGAAGGCCGCGAGGAGGGCGACGGCCATCGTGGCGAGCATGGCCTGCACCCATGACGGTGCCGGCACCGCATCGAGCCATCTGCCCAGCAGCGGCTGTCCGGCGTTGAAGAGCGCGGCGATCGCAGCGCCCGCGGCTGCGGGAACGAAGGCCCACAGCATCTGTTCCTGACCGCCGCCGACGGTCGGCAGACCGAGGGCGACGTGCTCACCGCTGGTGGCCTGATGGATGACGACGCAGCCGAGGAAGCCGGCGACGGCCGCGACACCGAGGGCGCACAGGTGAAGCGTGCGCCGCCAGCGCACGGCGACGGGATCCTCGGAGTCGGTGATGAGGGAGTCGAGGGTGTCGAGGTGGTCATCCTTGCGCCGCAGCGGCACGATGATGACACCGCTGAGCCAGATGGTGGCGGCAGATCGTACGGGGCTCTGGGCCCGTGCCAGATGAGGTGCTGCGCACCGTTCATCAGGGTCAGCGCGAGGCCGGCCACCGCCCCGAGACCGCACCGTAGGCGGCAGCGACCGCGCGGATGCGCCGAGCGGGTAGGAACGGCGGCACGTCTGCTGAGGTGCTCATGGGGGGACCGTCGATTCGATGCTGGCGTGGATGCGACCGACGTCGTGCGAGGACGAGGCGATGTTTCACGTGGAACATGGCGACGGGGGGCGACGATCGCCCGCGTTGTTCATCGCAGCGACTCCATTTGAGGAAGCCCGTTGCGAAGAGGCGCTGGCCGCGAGGCGACGGCTACCACTCAGGCGTGGCGGCAGCCATCACGCGGCAGCGCAACGGGGGTGCGGCCGGAGGTGGGCGACTCGATACCCTTGACCAGTGACGCACACCTCCACCTCCACCCAGCAGGACGCCCGGACGGGCACGACCGCGGCGCCTCCGGCGTCGGGGGCGAGGATGCTCGGGACAGCGATCGCGCATCTCGAACCGGTCATGCCGCTGCTGCGGCAGCTCGGTGAGCTGTTCGCCGGGGCCGGGCACGAGATCGCTCTCGTCGGTGGGCCGGTGCGCGACGCCTTCCTCTCCCGCACCTCGCCGGATCTGGACTTCACGACGTCCGCCCGCCCCGATGACACCGAGCGCATCGTCGCCGGATGGGCCGACGCGACGTGGGATCTGGGCCGCGCGTTCGGCACGATCGGGGTGCGCAAGGGTGGCGTCCAGGTCGAGATCACGACCTACCGCGCTGACGCCTACGACCGTGAGACGCGCAAGCCGGTGGTCGAGTTCGGTGACTCGCTCGACGACGATCTCGTCCGCCGCGACTTCACCGTCAACGCGATGGCGCTGCGCCTGCCCGACCTGACGTTCGTCGACCCGTACGGCGGTCTCGCCGACCTGGCTGCAGGTGTGCTGCGCACCCCGACCGACCCGGAGGTCTCGTTCGGCGACGACCCACTGCGCATGATGCGCGCGGCACGTTTCTCGTCGCAGCTCGGGTTCGACGTCGCGCCCGAAGCGTTCAGGGCGATGCGCGAAATGGCCGCGTCGATCGAGATGATCTCGGCCGAGCGCGTGCGGGACGAACTGGTCAAGCTCCTCATGTCACCGACGCCGCGCCGAGGGCTCGAACTGCTCGTCGAGTCGGGCATCGCCGAACACGTGCTGCCCGAACTTCCGGCGCTCGCGCTCGAGATCGACGAGCACCACCGTCACAAGGACGTGTACGAGCACTCACTCATCGTGCTCGAGCAGGCGATGGCGCTCGAGGGACCGCGCGAGGTGCCGGGGGTCGAGGCGCCGACCGAGGTCGAGGGGCCGGATCTCGTGCTGCGCCTCGCGGCTCTGCTGCACGACATCGGCAAGCCCGACACGCGACGTTTCGAGCCGGGTGGCGGCGTGAGCTTCCACCATCACGAACTCGTCGGCGCGAAGATGACGCGCAAGCGGTTGCGCGCGCTGCGTTTCGACAAGGAGACGATCAAGCACGTCTCCCGTCTCGTCGAGCTGCACCTGCGTTTCCACGGCTACGGCAACGGTGAGTGGACCGACTCGGCCGTGCGCCGCTACGTCACGGACGCAGGGCCGTTGCTGCCGCGCCTGCACCTGCTGACGCGAGCGGATTCGACGACGCGCAACAAGCGCAAAGCAGCCCGGCTGCAAGCGACCTACGACGACCTCGAGGCGCGCATCGAGCGCCTCCAGGCCGAAGAGGAGCTGGCCGCCGTGCGGCCCGAGCTCGACGGCAACGAGATCCAGGCCGTCCTCGGCATCAAGCCCGGGCCGGTACTCGGGCGTGCCTACAAGCACCTGCTCGCGGTGCGCCTCGATGAGGGCGTCATCGGCAAGGACGCCGCGAGCGAGCGGCTGCGTGAATGGTGGGCGCAGCAGCCCGAGTCGCAGGGCTGACGGGGGCATTGCGCTGTTCGTGTTGTCATTGCGTCATTCGTGTTCTCGCGGGTGCGCGTCGCGGGCCGATGGCGGGTGCCGTGGACTGCGGCGGGCGTGTTGCCGCCGTCACGGCTGGCGTGCCTGACAAGCTGGTGCCATGACGGCAGTGGACGTGGCGTGGCAGGGCCTCGACGACGAGACGCGTCTTGACGTGGCGTCGATCGACTTCGCCGAGGAAGGCGGGTTCGTCGCGACCGGCCGGCAGTCGACGGAGACGTGGCGCGTGCAGTGGGATCTCGTCGTGGATTCACTCTGGCGCACGAAGTTCGTGACGCTCGACGCCGAGGGCTACGCGCCTGTTTCACCGGAAACAGACGACGTTTCACGTGAAACAGCAGACGAGGGCGGCTGGCGGGAGCCGGTGTGGCAACGCCACCTCAACCTCTGGCGCCGTGACGACGGAGCTCGCTCGCTGTGGCGCTGGGAGGGTGACGGGTCGGGCGACGCGCCCGGTTGGCTGGCCCCGCTCGGCATGGAGGACGGCATGGAACTGCTCCTCAGCGACGCCGTCGACGTTGACCTCGGCGGCTGCCCGGTGACGAACACGATGCCGATCCGTCGTCTCGGGGTCGACGCTGCCGGCGTCGGAGAACGGTCGATCACGACGGCGTGGGTGCGCCTTCCGGATCTCGCCGTCATGCCGTCGCCGCAGGTGTACTCGTCGGGTCCGCAGGCGCTGACGGAGGCGATGACGGTGCTCGACCCGCGTGTGTTCTCGGTCGTGCACTACCGCTCGGCGACGCGCGACGTCAGCGTCGACCTCACCGTCGACGATCATGGTCTCGTGCTCACCTACCCCGATCTCGCCGCGCGCGTCGACGTCCCATGACGAGAACCATGGTCGAACCCCCGGCTCGCGATCCGGTGCATTCTGAGCCGCCGGCCGAGGCCAGCTCCAGCGACCGTCGCACCCGGATGCGCTCCGGGGCCGCGCTTGTGGCCGGGGCGCTGCTCGCCATCGCAGCCGTCACCGCGTTCATCCTGCACAAGCTGGCCGCGCAAGATCCGGACACGTGGCTCATCGATCTGCGCGTCTATCTCCTGGGGGCTCGGCACGCGTTCTCGCCCGACCTCTACGACCAGCAGTACCCCGTCGCGTCGTTGCCGTTCACGTACCCGCCCTTCGGCGCGATGGTGATGGCGCCGCTCGGGCACCTGCCGTTCCCCGTGGCAGCCACGCTCGTGACGGCGACGTCGTGCGCCGCGCTCATGCTCGTCACGCGGCGCGCGCTGTCCGCCGCGTCCCGCCTCGGGCGTCGTGGCCGAGGGATGCGGTGGTGGTTCATCCCGGTCGGCGTGCTGGCGATCGCATTCGAGCCGGTGTGGGCGACGTTCTCGTTCGGGCAGGTCAACCTCATCGTGCTGGCGTTGTGTCTGCTCGATCTGACGGGCCGTCATCGTGCGCGCGGTGTCATGGTCGGTCTGGCTGCGGGGTTGAAGCTGACGCCGCTGTTCTTCGTCGTCTATCTGGTGTTCACGCGGCAGTTCCGGGCTGCGGCGACGGTGTGCGCGACGTTCGCCGCCACCGTCGCGGTGGGGTTCTTGTTCAATCCGCATGGCGCGGCGGTCTTCTGGACGGATGCGGTGCGCGATCCGTCGCGCGTGGGTTCGGCCTTCTTCGCCGGTAATCAGGCCCTCACCGGGGTGCTGCCGCGGTGGGCCGGTGAGCCTCTGCCGCACGCCGTCGTCCTCGTGGCGCAGGCGCTGGCGGGTCTGGCGGCGCTCGTCGCGGCTTCCTACCTCCACCGTCGCGGTCGTGAACTCGAGTCGGTGATCGCCGCGTCGTTCGGGATGCTCGCGATGTCGCCGATCTCGTGGAGCCATCACTGGGTCTGGGCGTGGCCGGCCGCTCTGGTGCTCGTGGCGGCGCTCGCCCGTCAGCTCCGGGGTGCGCGCGGGGGAAATGGCGAGCATGCGGCCGATGACGTAGACCATGGCGACGCGCGGGGCATCGGTGCCGCCGAGCGGGCGCCCGGCTGGGCCGTCGCCACGGGTGCGCTCCTCATGGTGTGGCTGTTCGTCTTCGTCTCGCGCTCGACGTGGTGGCCACCTCACTACGAGGACGCCGAGTTGTCGTGGAGCCTCGTCCAGAAGGTCTTGGGCAACACGTACGTCGTTGCCGGAGCGCTGTGGATCGTGTGGGCGCTCCTCGACGCCCGTGGGTGCCGGCGAGAGCGTGACGCCGCACCTTTCGCCCCACGAGGTGGCGAGTAACTCACAGGTAGGCGCGCAGTTGCCTGCCGACGCGTGAGTTACCCGCCATCCTGACAGCGCCCTGGCCCACCGGGCACCCACGCCCCACCGCCGACACAGGCACCCCGCCGACCCGCGATGTATCGAACCGAGACATCAGGTGGGGCACAATGGACGCTGATAGTCACGTCCGCGCCGTCGGCGCCCCGGAGAAGGATCATCCACATGCGCAAGTCCCTGACGATGGCGAGTGTCGCCGTGCTCGCCACCTCGCTCGCCGCGTGCAGTTCCACGGGTGGGCGCAAGGCGGTCGAGGAGGCGTCGAACAACGCCGGTCACGCGAACACTCCGACGATGACGGTCGCTCTCGTCACGCACTCGGGCCCGGGTGACACGTTCTGGGACATCGTGCGCAAGGGCGCCGAGGATGCGGCGGCGAAGGACAACGTCAAGCTCGAGTACACCTCCGACCCGGACGGTTCGAAGCAGTCGAACCTCGTGCAGCAGGCCGTCGACAAGAAGGTCGACGGCATCGCCCTGACGCTCGCGAAGCCGGATGCCATGAAGGGCTCCGTGGAGGCGGCGAAGAAGGCGGGCATCCCCGTCGTCGCGCTCAACGGCGGCCTGGACGACTGGAAGAAGATGGGCGTCGAGAGCTACTTCGGCCAGGACGAGAAGATCGCCGGCGAGGCGGCAGGCGACAAGCTCAAGAGCGGCGGCGCCAAGAAGGTGCTGTGCGTCATCCACGAGCAGGGCAACGTCGGCCACATGGATCGCTGTGCGGGCGTCAAGAGCAAGTTCGACGCGACGGAGAACATCTACGTCAACGGCACGGACATGCCGAGCGTGCAGAGTGCGATCACGAGCAAGCTGCAGCAGGACAAGACGATCGATGCCGTCCTCGGCCTCGGCGGCCCGTACGCGATGGCGGCGACGAAGTCGGTCAAGGACGCGAGCTCGGACGCCAAGGTCTACACGTTCGACACGAGCAACGAGGTGCTCGGCGCGATCAAGGCGGGCACGATCCAGTGGGCGGTCGACCAGCAGCCGTACCTGCAGGGATACCTCGCGGTCGACTCGCTGTGGCTGCGCAAGAACAACGGCAACATCGTCGGCGGTGGCGAACCCGTGCTCACCGGGCCCGCGTTCATCGACAAGTCGAACGTCGCCGACGTCGAGAAGTACGCCAAGTCCGGCCGCCGCTGAGCCCTGCCCGGCCCCGGCTCTTCGTTCCCAGCACATCGCGCGTGCACCTCTGGTTCGGCGGTGGCACAGCTGGCACTCACCTGAGTGTGATGCGCTGAGCGTTGGGCCTGGGGAGGGTCCGTCGATGGTGCCTCGAACCGCGAGGTGCCCTACGGGAAGGGCGGGGAGATGATCGAGCCGGACAGCATGACGTTCGCGGTCATGATCTGGATTCTGGGCTTGCTCATCACGCTGTTCGTGGCGCTGCGGGGCCATGCGTTCGGCACGAAGTCGCTCAAGCACATTGCGATGCGGCTTGGTGGCATGCTGACGAGCACGTTCGTCCTCGTGCTCGCCGCCGTCGTGACGCTCAACGCGAAGTACGGGTGGTACTCGTCCTGGCAGGACGTGCAGGCCGCCGTCACCGGGACGCCGCCCACGATCGAGCAGCATACGCACGGCCAGGCCCGCACGCAGGAGCAGAAGAGCGAGGCGGCGCAGCAGGCGCAGGAGAGCGACGCCGCCGCCGACTCGAAGTACGCCGCCCAGCGCGCTCGCTACGAGGCCGGCCTTCACCTCAAGCCGTCCGCGACGGGGCAGTGGATCAACATCAACGTGCCCGGTATTCGTATGCAGGGCAACGACATCGGCCGTGTCATGGTGTGGTTGCCGCCGTCGTATACGAGCGACACGAAGCGGACGTACCCCGTCATCGAGGCCTTCCACGGCATCCCGGGCGGCACCCTCGACTACCAGCGCGTGTTCCACCTCGACGCCTCGCTGCGTGACGCGGTGAGCCGCGGCGCGATGCGCGACGCCATCATCATCGTGCCGCAGGAGATGCCGGGTGGCATCGACACCGAGTGCGTCGACGGCGGCGGCCTCAACATGGAGACGTGGTTGACGTCGATGGTGCCCGACTACATCACGAAGAACTTCCGCGCCCAGGCCAGCCGTGAGGCGTGGACGACGATCGGCGTCTCGGCCGGAGGCTGGTGCTCGTCGATGGCGACGATCCTGCACCCCGACCGGTACGCGGGAGGCGCGAGCCTCGGTGGGTACTACTCGCCGCAGTTCGACACGTGGAACCCGTTCAAGGGCAAGGTTCCCGGGCGCTACGACCTCATTGCGCAGGTCAAGAAGAACCCGCACCCGCAGTCGCTGTGGGTGCTCGTCTCGGGCGCGGACAAGCTGTCCGGCGCCTCCAGCGAGGCGTTCATCAAGGCGGCGACGGCGTACGACGTCACCCAGGTCGATCTGCCTCACGCAGGCCACCGCGTCGGCGTGTGGCAGAGCACGTTCCCCGACGTCTTCACGTGGATGGGCAAGACGTTCCCCATGTTCGCAGCCTCGGCGGGTTCGACGTCACAGCAGTCGGCGTCGCCGTCGCCGTCCAGTTCGCCGTCAGCGCCCTCGTCGCAGATGCAACCGTCGGCAAGTCCACTGACGGGCCGTCACCGTGCGCTCACCCATCCCGTCACGGGTTCGACGAACGGCCTCGTCGGCTTGACGCCGCGAACGCGCGGGTAACAGCGCGCCTCTGCCACGATGCTGGCATGGGCACACAACACATCGCATCCGACCTCGTCGCGAACGTCCACTCCATCGCGGTGAGCGTCGGCCAGCGCGTCGAGGCCGGTGATGAACTCGTCCTGCTCGAGTCGATGAAGATGGAGATCCCCGTCGTCCCCGAGGAGCCGGGCACCGTCGTCGAGATCCGGGTCCAGCCCGGTGACGTCGTGCAGGAGGGCGACGTCCTCGTCGTCCTTCAGTGAGCAAGCGCCGCGCGGCGCGGTCGGGAAATGTATCGGTTCGATACACCTGTCCTCTACCATGAAGGACGGTGAAGGTACCCCTTCGCCTGCCCGCACACTCGAAAGGGAGCCTCGCGTGTCGACTCCTGCCACGTCGAGCGAGCCGAGTTCGTCACCGGCGACGCCCGCGCCCGCCAGCTCAGCGGACGACCGCGTCCGCAACCGCAACGTCCTCGCGCGCTACCTGTCACGCCCCGAGATCGGTGCCCTGTTCGGGGTTCTCGCGATCGCCGTGTTCTTCCTCCTCGTCGCCGAGCCGTTCCGTCACATGGCGAACACCGGCACGATCCTCTATCAGTCCGCGACGATCGGCATCATGGCCGTGCCCGTCGCGCTGCTCATGGTGGCGGGCGAGTTCGACCTGTCGGCCGGTGTCGCGGTGACGACGGCGGGGCTGTCGGCGTCGCTGCTCGCCTGGTACTTCAACTTCCACGTGTGGGCCGCAGTCGGGTTGAGCCTGCTCATCGCGCTCGCCATCGGTGCGCTCAACGGGTTCATGCTCAACCGCAGCGGATTGCCGAGCTTCCTCATCACGCTCGCGACGTTCTTCGTCCTGCAGGGCGTCAACCTCGGCGTGACGCGCTCCGTCACGGGTGGCGTCGCAAGCAACGACATCTCCGACATGGCCGGTTTCGACTCCGCGCACGCATTCTTCGCGGCCTCGATGAAGATCGGGCCGGTCAACCTCAAGATCCCGGTGCTGTTCTGGATCATCCTGACGATCATCGCCGCCTTCGTGCTGCTGCGCACCAAGGTCGGCAACTGGATCTTCGCCATCGGCGACGACGAGAAAGCGGCCCGCGCCGTCGGTGTGCCCGTGTGGAAGGTGCGCGTCGGGCTCTACATGTTCGTCGGGTTCTGCGCCTGGCTGTCGGGCATGCACCTGCTGTTCGCGTTCAACCAGGTGCAGTCCGGTGAGGGCATCGGCAACGAGTTCATCTACATCATCGCGGCCGTCGTCGGTGGCTGCCTGCTGACGGGCGGCTACGGCTCCGCGGTCGGTGCGAGCTTCGGTGCGCTCATGTTCGGCATGACGCAGCTCGGCATCAACTACGCCGGCTGGAACCCCGACTGGTTCAAGGCGTTCCTCGGCGTCATGCTGCTCGCCGCCGTGCTCCTCAACACCTACGTCAAGCGAAAGGCGGACGCCCGATGATCCGCATCAAGACCGGTGACGGCGGCCGCCGCCGCCCGGGCGCGACGGGAACGCCGGGCGCGGGCGAAACTGCTGGCGCGACGCAGTCGGTGACGCCGGATGACGCTGCCCCCCGGCGCGAGGCGGCCGAAGAGACCCGAACGGCGTCGGCCGAGCGCACCGCGTCCCCCGCGGTGGATGTTTCACGTGAAACGACCTCCTCGGGCACGGACAGTGCGGGCGAGACGAGGGGCGCCACGGGCGTGAACTCCCACGATGACACCGCCATCGTCCAGCTCGTCGACGTCGGCAAGGCCTACGGCAACGTCGACGCCCTGCGTGGCGTCGACCTCACCGTCCGACCCGGCGAGGTGACGTGCGTGCTCGGTGACAACGGTGCCGGCAAGTCGACGCTCATCAAGATCATGTCTGGCCTGCACGACTACACGAGCGGCGAGATGGTCGTCGACGGCGAGGTGCGCCACTTCTCGTCACCGCGCCAGTCGCTCTCGTCCGGTATCGCGACGGTGTACCAGGATCTCGCGCTCGCGCCGCTGCAGTCGGTGTGGCGCAACTTCTTCCTCGGCAACGAGTTGACGAAGGGCCCGTTCGGAGCGCTCGACATCAAGCGCATGAAGGCCGTCTGCGACGAGGAACTGACGAAGATGGGCATCGCGGTGCCCGACCTCGACCGTCCCGTCGGTGGCCTCTCGGGCGGGCAGAAGCAGTGTCTCGCCATCGCCCGAGCCATCTACTTCGGCGCCAAGGTCATCATCCTCGACGAGCCGACGGCCGCGCTCGGCGTCAAGCAATCCGGCGTCGTTCTGAAATACATCATGGCGGCGCGTGACGCCGGCCTCGGCGTCGTGCTCATCACGCACAACCCGCACCACGCCTACCTGGTCGGCGACCACTTCGTCGTCCTGAAGCTCGGCCGCGTGACGCTCGATGCGTCGAAGCGCGAGATCGGCCTCGACGAGCTGACGGCGCAGATGGCCGGCGTGAGCGAACTCGAGGCGCTCGAGCACGAACTGCGCCACGACGACGCGCCGAAGGTGGCCGTGTCACCGATCGACGTCGACTGATTCCTTCGGAGCCGAGACCGCGCGCTGCGGGATCGCAGCTCTCACGAGACGAGTTGAGGGCCGAAACTCTGCATTGCAGGGTTTCGGCCCTCAGCCGTGGAAGGTGCGCGTGGGCCGGCGACGCGGCCTCTAGGCGAGCGCGGCGGACGTCAGCCCAACAGGTGCGTGTGCGTGATGGCGAACGAGCGCTCGTCGTAGCCGTACGCCGACGCGACGGCCCCGAGCACACCGGACAGCGGGTCGTGCTCGTGGCGGATGACGACGAACTCGTCGACGCGCGTCAGTGTCAGGCGCGGCCACACGCCAAGGCTCGTGCCCCCATCGATCGGGACGATGACCTGCGTCGAACCATTGCTCACCCGCATCTCCGACGGCGGCAGCGGCATGGTGCCCTGGGTCCCCGTGGCGATGAGCACGCGGTTCATCGGCTGCGTCATGTCGATCGTCAGCGTGTTGCCGCGTGGGGTGACGCTCGAGCCGTCCTGCAGCGCGAGCAGGTCGAGACCACGCCGACGCACGAGCCATTCGACCGTCAGGTAGCCGACGCCCGAGGCAAGCCGGTCGAGCGCGGCGACGCGGTGCAGCTTCACCGTGCGCCCCCCGACGACGCTGACGCCCAGCGGCGGCGGAGACGGGCGTCGACGTGCCGGCACGACCTCGACCCGCCCGCTCGGAGCGGGCGCTTCGCCGCCTTGCCCCACCGCGACGCCCTGCTCGCCCGTGGACGGGGCCATGTCCGTCACCGACGGGCTCGTCTGCCGCGCGAGAACGCGCAGCCAGGCACCATCGGGGTTGCCGAGCTGCGAACCCGGCACACCGCGCTCGGACGGCGCGTCCTCCGGTGCGTCCGCAGGCAGCGGCGCCGGCGTCGGGGGCTGCACCCGGTCTGGCTGATCCTGCGCGTAGCCCTCGGCGCCTCCCGGAAGTGAGAAAGCGCCCCCCGACGATGGAGTGGGCGACGAATCCCCCTGCCCGGAGCCGTAACCGGGCGGTGGCTGCAGCGTCACAGCCGGCTCCCGGCCTGCTGCATCGCGGCGTCGAGGCCGGCGTCGTAGCCGCGGCCGGTGAACTCGACACGCCACCCGGCATCCCCTCGCACGACCTCCGCGACGACGAGCGCCGACACAGGCCCCGCCGCTGACGCGAGGTTGCCCGAGCGCGTGATCTCGCGACCCGTGGCGTCGTCACGCACGCTGACGTCGAGGCTGCTCACCTCGTCGAGGGTGCGCTTCGGGGCGTTGGCGCGCGGCTGAACGAACGCGAGGACGACGATGCGCTCGACGTCCGCGGGCGCTGCCGCGAGGTCGACCTCGACAACGCCGTCGGAGATACCGAGGCGCGTCGTCTCGTCGGGGGTGGCCGGCTGGTTGGAGTGCACGACGTGCTCGCGGCTCTCGACCCGGTCGCGCACGAGCGGCATCGCGGCGATGCCGATGCGGTCGCCCAGCGCGGTCTGCGCGCCGGTGTTCCAGCGCACGTCGAGCGAGACGATGCGGACGCCGTCGAGTGAGGCGCCGGTGCCGGGCGCGCGGGATTCGTCAGCCATGGCCGAACTTCTCCTCCAAGAACGCGCCCTGGATCTCCAGGGCGTCGCGGGCGTTGTCGATCGAACGGCGCGCCGCGGACGAGGCGACGTGCTCGATCGTCGTGAGCTGCTGGATCAGCATGTCCTGCGCCCCGGCGACGCCGCGCGCCGCGAGGTAGGCGTTGATCGTGTCTGGCACGTGGGCGCTAGCGGTGCGCTCCAGCGTCACGAGGGTCTGCACGTCGAGCAGGCGCGCCGACGGGTCGGCGACGACGTCCTCGAGGTGGTCGCCGATGAGACGGCACAGCACCATCGCTCGCCCGGGTACCTGCGCGCCTAGGGAACGCAGCCACCGCACGTACGGGTGCAGCGCCGCCTCGACGGCTTCGACGGTGCCCGGAGTCGGCCCGCTGGGCTGCTGCTGGCGCGCGTCGTCGCGCGAGAACCACCCCACGTCAGATCCTTCCTGCGAAGCGGTGCGTCACGAGGCTCAGGCGGGCCCGCCGGGCAGCTGGCCGCGCATGTTCTCGTTGCTCTCGAGCTGCTGCTTGCGGGCGCGCTCCATGTACGGCTCTGCACGCTTGATCTGCGTCTGCAGGGACGTGATGGTCGCGGCCATCGAGTCCGTCGCGGCGCTGCGGTAGGAGTCGATCGCGTCCATCGTCGCGAAGACGTTGGTGAACGCGTTCTCGAGCTTCTGCACCTCGACGAGCGACTCGGTCGACTTCGCGTTGATCTCGGCGCCCTGCTGACGCAGCTGCTGCGACGTCGACTCGATCATGTTCGACGTGGTCGAGCGCAGGGCGTTGATCTGGTCGAGCACGAGCTTCTGACGCGCCAGCGCCTCGGAGACGATGACGGCTGTGTAGAGCGCGGCGACCGTCGTCGACTTGGCACGGTCGACGGCCGTGATGAGCTGGTCGTTGTTCTGCAGGACGAGCCCGAGCGACATGTAGCCCTGCGTGGCGACGGCGATCTCCGTCGCGAGGTCCTGACGGCGCTGGCGGACGGTGAAGAGCACCTGCGATTTCATCGCGTCGGCCTTCTCCGTCTCACCGCGGGCGCCGAGCTCGGCGACGCGCTGCTCGATGGCGGCGTCGAGCTGCGTCATCTTCTCGTCGAGGTCGCGCAGGCGGATGAGCGACTCCCACAGGCGCGTCTGCTCGAGCTGGATGCCGGCGTTGTCCTTGCGCAGGTCGTCCTGGCCCGATTCGAGCGCGGCGATGATGGCGTTGAGGTGGGTCTGGCTCGACTGGTACTTCATGAAGTAGCGGTCGACCTTGTCGCCGCCCGGCATCCACTTGAGCAGCTTCTTCGCACCCTTGAGGTCGGCGCGGTGCGGGTCGAGGTCGGTGACCGTCTGACGCAGTTCGGCGAGGGTGTTGCCGACCTTGTTCTGGGCGCTGTCCTTCCCGGCGAGAGAGGGGCGCTGCAGGATCGAGTTGCTGACCTGCGCAGCCTTCATGGACTCCTCGCGGCCCATGTTGGTGATCTCCTTGAGCCGCGCGCGGAACGCCGGGTCGTTGGGGTCGATCTCCTCGAACCTCGCGACGGTCTGCGTCGCCTCCGTGGCGGCGAGCTGCTTGTGCTGCTCGTCGATCGGCACCATCGCCGCAGCCTTCTCGGGCTCGACCACGTCGACCGGTTTCGGCGGGGCGAGCATGGGCTGGGGTTCAGGGTTCGTCATCGTGCTCCTCCTTGGTCACGCGGCCAAGACATCTGGGTTGCGTCGAGCCTAGTCCACGCCGGTGACAACGCGCTGAGGCCCGGGGAACGTTCCCCGTCCGGCTCTGCGGCGCCAAGTTTCACGTGAAACACGGTGGTGCTCCGTCGTGCCGCGGACGTTCCCCGTCGCTGCGCGGCTAGGCTGAGCGATGACCCCGCAGCCCGTGCCGATGTCGCCGGGCGCGTCCCCTTCGGAAACGGATCCTCATGCTCCTCAAGACGTTCGGATGGTCCGCCGCCATCACGATCGCCGGCCTGGTCGGCGGCTTCCTGATCGGTGGGCCCTCCGGCCTCGCCATCGTCGCCATCCTCATCGTGCTCGAGGTCTCCCTGAGCTTCGACAATGCCGTCGTCAACGCGACCATCCTCAAACGGATGAACGCCTTCTGGCAGAAGATCTTCCTGACGGTCGGCATCCTCATCGCCGTCTTCGGCATGCGCCTGATCTTCCCCCTGCTCATCGTGTGCCTGACGGGTCACGTCGGGCCGATTGAGGCCATCGACCTGGCCATCAAGGGCGGCGACCAGGAGACCCCCGGCACATACGCGCACATGCTCCACGATGCGCACCCGAGCATCGCCGCGTTCGGCGGCATGTTCCTGCTCATGCTGTTCCTCGACTTCGTCTTCGAGGAGCGCGACCTGCAGTGGCTGCGCCCCATCGAGCGTCCCCTCGCCAAGATCGGCAAGCTCGATCAGCTCTCCGTCGTCGTCGCGCTGCTCGTGCTCGCCGTCGTGTCGCAGACGCTCGCGAAGGAGCCCGGCACCGTCCTGTTCTCCGGCATCCTCGGCCTCATGACGTACCTGCTCGTCGGCGGTCTCGGTGACCTGTTCGAGAGCCAGGGCGAGGATGACGACGACGCTGCGGCAGGCGATGACGACGCTGAGCGCAGCGTCGCCACGAAGGCCGGCGACACTGCGGCGCAGGCACCCGCGTCGAAGGGTGTCGGCACCACGGCGGGCAAGGCGGCGTTCTTCCTGTTCATGTACCTCGAGGTGCTCGACGCGTCGTTCTCGTTCGACGGTGTCATCGGCGCGTTCGCCATCAGCCAGGACATCTTCATCATCGCGCTCGGCCTCGGCGTCGGGGCGATGTGGATCCGGTCGCTGACGGTGTACCTCGTGCGTCAGGGCACGCTCGACGATTACGCCTACCTCGAGCACGGCGCGATGTGGGCCATCGGAGCGCTGGCCGCGATCCTGCTCATCAGCATCAAGCACGAGGTGCCGGAGGTCGTCACCGGGCTCATCGGTGTCGGCTTCATCGGCGCTGCCTACCTCAGCTCTCTGGTGCGCAACAAGCGCATCGAGGCGGCCGGCGGTCAGGTTGAGCACCTGGGCGGCTGAGCCCTCACGAACAGCGCGCGGCCACTCGTCCTGATGGGGACGGGTGGCCGTCAGCGTCCCGCGCGCACGAACGTCGCCGCATCGTGGCCGTAGGCAGCGGCCACGGGCCCGAGGTCGCCGGAGCTGGGGTCGTGCTCGTCGAGCAGGACGACGAACTCGTCGACCCCGACGAGGCTGAGGCGGGGCCAGACGCCGTAACTCGTGCCTGCGGGCAGGCGGCACTCGACGCGCGTCGAACCGTTCGCCACGATGATGCTCGACTCGGGCAGCTCGACGCCGCGCGCGGTGCCCGTGCAGATGAGCACGCGATCGAGGCCGGGGAGCAGATCGATGACGAACTCGTCGCCGCGCGGGTCGACGGTGGAGCCGTCGACGAGTGCGAGAAGATCGCGGCCCTCGCCGGTGTGCGACCACGAGATCGTCAGGGCACCGTAACCGGAGGCGAGACGGTCGAGGGTGATCGCGCCGTCGAGCTGCGTCGTGGTCCCGCCTGTCATCTCGAGGCCGCGAGGTGCGTCGTGGCACACGCGCGCGGGCGGGAACGACGCCGGCGTGCGGGAGGCGCTGGCAGGCCCGGGCGGGGTGCCGGCCGACGTGGAACGGTGGCCCGCCGCCGGCGGGCTGACGGCAGGGGCGCCCGTCGTGGCCGGTGTTGCCGCAGTGCTCACCGGCGTCGCGGACGGCGCCTCGAGAGGGTTGGGTCGCGCGGTGTGGACCCACAGCCAAGGACGCGGGCCACTCGTCGTCGGCGAGGACGCGCTCGGCGAGGCGGCGGGCTGCGCCTGCCCCGCCGCGGACGCCGGGCCCGGGGTCGATGGGCCCGGGGTCGATGGGGGCGCGGAGGTCCCGGGCGGCGCGAGCGTCGGGCCGTCCGGCGTGCCCGGGCCGCCCGCCGAGGGCGGACGCAGGAAGCCGTCACTCATGCCGGCAGGCCGAACTGCGCGAGGCCCGCGTCGAGTCCTCCGTCGAAGCCCTGGCCGTTGACCTTGACCTTCCACTCACTGCCGCGGCGGTACACCTCGACGGCGATGAGCGCGGTGACGTTGCCGGCGCTCTTGGCGAGGTCGACGGAGCGGGTGATGGGTGTGCCCTTCTCCGCGTCGGTGACGACGGCGCGCAGCGAGCGCAGCTGCGACAGGGAGCGGCGCGCGGCGCCGGGGCGCGGGTGGATGAAGACGATGACGGCGACGCGCCCGACGTCGGCGGGGACGGCGTCGAGGTCGATCTCGACGACGCCGTTCGAGGCGCCGAGGCGGGTCGACTGCTCGGGTGAGGTGGGTTGGTTGCCGAACACGACGTGGCTGCGTCCGGGCAGTTTCTCGTCGACGAGGGGGAGCGCGGCGACGCCGAGACGTTCGTCGAGGACGTTCTCGCGTCCGGCGTCCCATTCGAGGCTGATGCGCAGCAGGCGCAGGCCGGGGACCTCGCGCAGTGAGACGTTGGCGCCGGGGACGAGATCAGACATGGAACGAACCGTACTTGTCCTCGAGGAAGCTGCCCTGGATGAGGAACGCGTCGCGCGCCGCTTCGATGGAGCGCGCGGCGGCCTTGGACGCGGCGACCTCGAGCGTCGCGAGCTGTTCGACGAGGAGTTCGTCGGCGTCGGGCATGGTGCGGGCTGCGAGGTAGGCGTTGATCGTGTCGGGCAGGTGGGTCGTCGCCATGCGTTCGAGGGTGATGCGGGAGCCGACGTCGAGCAGGTGAGCCGACGGGTCCGCGACGACGTCGTCGAGGTGCTGGGCGATGGTGCGCGCGAGGACGTAGGCGCGGTTGGGGATCCGGCCGGATTCGCGGCGCAGGAACTGCAGCAGCGTGACGTTGCCGGCGGCGATCGCCTCCACCGAGCCGGGCTCGGGGGCGGATGGGGCCGCTGGGGCTGCTGAAGACGCTGCGCGCTCGCCCAGCCGATCGAACAAGCCCATCGTCACTGCCTCCCTGGCTTCGTCGGTGCGTTCGAGTGTTCGCACAGAGCGTACTGCTGCAACCTTCGCAGCGTCTCGTGCGTTGGTAGTGTCACGAGCAAGGGCCGAGACCTGCGTCACGCTGGTCACGGCCACCGGAGCATCAGGTGATCAAGGAGCAGTCATGGCTGTCAGCCTCGCCAAGGGCGGAAACGTCTCACTCACCAAGGAGGCCGGGCCCGCCGGTCTCACCGACGTCGTCGTGGGTCTCGGATGGGACGCGCGGACGACGACGGGCACGGAATTCGACCTCGACGGTTCGGCGATCGTCGTCGACGCGTCGGGCAAGGTCATCGACGACGGTTTCTTCGTCTTCTACGGCAACCTCGCGAGCCCGGACGGCACCGTCCAGCACACCGGTGACAACCTCACCGGTGAGGGCGAGGGTGACGACGAGCAGATCAAGATCGGCCTGTCGGGCCTGCCGCCGCAGGCTGACCGGGTCGTCGTCGCGGTGTCGATCTACGATGCGGAGACGCGCCAGCAGACCTTCGGGCAGGTGCGCAACGCGTTCATGCGTGTGATGAACGCGGCTGGCGGCTCGGAGCTCGCGCGCTACGACCTGACGGAGGACGCCTCGACCGAGACGGCGATGATCTTCGGCGAGGTCTACCGCAACAACGACGAGTGGAAGTTCCGCGCCGTCGGCCAGGGCTACTCGAACGGCCTTGGGGGCATCGCGCGCGACTTCGGCGTCAACGTCGGCTGACGCGTCGCGTCCGGCTCGATCTCGACGCACGATCCGTACGACTCACATCGAACGAGGAGAAATCTCATGGGTGTTTCGCTCTCCAAGGGTGGCAATGTCTCCCTGACGAAGATGGCCCCGTCCCTGCAGGCCATCACGGTCGGCCTCGGCTGGGACGTGCGCACCACGACCGGCGCCGACTTCGACCTCGACGCCTCGGCGCTGCTGCTCGGTGCTGACGGCCGCGTCATCGACGACCAGCACTTCGTCTTCTTCAACAACCTCCGCAGCCCTGACGGCGCCGTCGAGCACACCGGTGACAACCTCACCGGTGAGGGTGAGGGCGACGACGAGTCGATCAACGTCGACCTGTCGACGCTCTCGCAGAACGTCGAGCGCGTCGTCGTCGCGGTGTCGATCTACGAGGCGCCGCAGCGCGGGCAGAGCTTCGGGCAGGTGGCGAACGCGTTCATCCGCGTCGTCAACCGTGCTGACGGCGCCGAGCTCGCGCGCTATGACCTGACGGAAGATGCCTCGACCGAGACGGCGATGATCTTCGGCGAGGTCTACCGCAACAACGGCGAGTGGAAGTTCCGCGCCGTCGGCCAGGGCTACGCCGACGGTCTCGCGGGCATCGCGCGCGACTTCGGCGTCAACGTCGGCTGAGCAGTTCCTGCGACGTGTGAGGGGTGAGGGCCTTCGGGCCCTCACCCCTCACACGTGTGTGGTCACAGCCCGAGCATCTGCACGGCCGGCTTGACGAGCTTCTTGACGGTGCGGCCGTTGGCGAACTGGCCGATGGCGCGCATGTCCCACGTGCCCTGCGGAGTGCGGCTCAGCGCTGCGATGACGACACCCGTCGCGCGATCCGACTCGCTGAGCGAGAACCGCACGAGTTCGGCACCCGACTGCGCATCGACGAGGCGGGCGTAGGCGTTGCGCACATCTGTGAACTTCTGCCCCGAGTAGCTGTTGATCGTGAACGCCAGGTGCATGACGGTGGGCGGAATCGCCGTCAGGTCGAGCGTGATGACCTCGTCGTCACCGTCACCCTTGCCGGTGAGGTTGTCACCGAGATGCACGATCGCGCCGCCGAACTCCTTCTTGTGCATGAACCAGACGATCTCCAGCTCACGCCCGTTCGCGTCGAAGGCGATGACGGACGCATCGAGGTCGATGTTGCGTCCGCGCTTCGCCGGATCCCACCCGAGACCCATGAACACGCGACTCATCGGCGGCGCGCCCGTCTTCGTCAGGCTGACGCGATCACCCTTGCGCAGGCTCACATGGCCCTTGTCGAGGTTGACGACCGACGGCGCGGCCTGAGTGGCCGGCGCGGCCAGGGGCATCTGAGGCGGCGCCATCTGGGGAGGCGCCATCTGGGGAGGCGGTGCCATCTGCGGCGAGGGCAGCTGCTGGGGAGCCTGCTGGTGGTGTGGAGGCTGCAGGGGTTCGTACTGCGGGGCCTGCGGCTGGTGGGGTGGCTGCAGCGGCGCCTGCTGTGGAAGCGGGGCCCGAAGCGGAGCTTGGGGCTGGTGGGGCGGCTGCAGGGGGGCCTGCTGCGGTGCCGACGGCTGCTGTGGAGGCTGTAGCGGCGCGGGCGTCGGGGACACCGGCGCCGCGTACGGCCGGCTCGTGTCGCTGCCTGGCTGCTCGCCCGGCGAGGGCTCGGCAGGCCGGAGTGCCGCCGGTGCCGGGGCAGGAGCCGACGCAGGGGCGGCAGCCGGCGCCGTTGACGACGAGGGCTGTTCGGGGGCGTCGTCGACGCTGATGCCGAAGTCGGTGGCGAGGCCGGCGAGGCCGGAATCCCAGCCCTGGCCGACGGCGCGGAACTTCCAGGCGCCGGCGCGTCGGTACAGTTCGCCGGCGACGAGGGCGGTCTCGCTCGTCGCGCCCATGTCGCCGAACTGGGCGACGACCTGGCCGCTCGTCGCATCGTCGACGCGCACGGTGAGGCCGGGCACCTGCGAGAACGGGCCGCCGTCAGCGCTGAGGACGACGACGATGCGTTCGACGACGTCCTCGACGCCCGTGAGATGGGCTTCGACAGACGCGGATCCGGGCGAGGAGGGGCCGAGACGCACGGCGCCCGACGCGTGCTGCGGGGCGTTGTAGAACACGAAGTCCGAGTCGTCACGGACCTTGCCGGTGGCGGTGACGAGCAGGGTGGACAGGTCGACGGTCGGCGCCTGGGGTGCCGCCGTCCAGGTGACGACGATGTTGACGGCATCGCTGGGGACGGCGACGTTGGCGCCCTTGGTGAGCTGGGTCATGTCTCGATCCTCACATGCCGTGGCGTCCCGTTGGCGGATGACGGGCGTCGACGGGGCAGACTTGGGCGCAGGCACACCGACATCAGGGAGGGCATGCGGTGCAGCACTATTCCCATCTCGACGAATCGACCCGCGAGGCCATCTTCGCGAGCCCGCCTCGTTCTTTCTCGGCGCGTGATGACGCGCAGCACGTCGGTTCGGGTCTCGGGGCGAGCCTCTACATGCCCGGTACGCGCCCGCAGCTCGCCGATGACGTCGTCACGCATTACGCGCGTGGTCTCGTCAGCACCGTGTGGTGCCTCGAGGATTCGATCTCCGAGAGCGAGGTGCCGGCAGCGCAGGCCAACATCGTCACGCACCTCGCGGCGCTCGCGGCGCGGTTTCCGACGCCTGACGACGTCGCCGCGGCGCTGCCGCTGATCTTCGTCCGGGTGCGCACGCCGCAGCAGTTGCGCGACCTCGCCACCCTCGTGAACGAGGGGCCAGGCGGCGAATCAACCTGGAGTTCAGCGGTGTTGGCGGGTTTCGTCATGCCGAAGTTCACAGGCGCGAACGCGCCGGCCTACTTCGACGCTCTCGCGGAGGCGAGCGCGCTCGCGGGGTATCGCCTGCTCGCGATGCCCGTCGTCGAGACGCCCGGCCTGCTTCATCGGGAGACGCGCGGCGGCCTGCTGTCGGCTGTCTCGACGCTGCTCGCACCCCATCGCGACGTCGTCGCCTGCGTGCGCATCGGTGGTACCGACCTGGGCGCCGCGCTCGGGCTGCGTCGCCCGCGCGAGCTGACGATCTACAACATCGGGCCCGTCGCGGACGTGGTGTACGACATCGTCAACGTGTTCGGCCGCACCGACGGCACCGGCTTTCCGATCTCCGGGCCCGTCTGGGAGTACTTCGCCAACTCGCGCCGCCTGTTCAAACCGCAGCTGCGCGAGACCCCGTTCCGTGCGCTCGAGCACGACGACATCCGTGAGGAGTTGCTCGAGGAGAACCTCGACGGCCTCGTACGCGAACTCGCACTGGATCGGGCGAACGGGCTCACGGGCAAGACGATCATCCACCCCCAGCACGTCGGCATCGTGCACGCGCTGAGCGTCGTCTCCAGCGAGGAGCACGCCGACGCCGTCGACATCCTCGCCAAGCATGCGAGCGGTGGTGGGGTGCAGGCCTCCAGCGCCGGCAACAAGATGAACGAAGCCGGCCCGCATCGGGGGTGGGCGGAGCGCACGATGACGCGCGCCGAACTGTTCGGTGTCGCGCGGCCCGGTCTGGGCATGGTCGACTTCCTCCTCGCGCACGTCGAGGCCCTCTCGGGTCGTGGCGCGGGCAACCCAGCCGGTGAGCAGGCATGACGAAGGAGCAAACCATGACGACGACGTGGCCGGGCGAGTGGGTCGCCGAACGCCTCGGTGCCGACCTGCGCACGACGCAGGCGCTGCCGGGGCTCGATCTGCACGACCTCGTCGGGCTCGCGGTGCGACGCAACCCTCGTCGCGCACACTTGCTCGTCTCGAACGTCCTCGGCAAGCACGTGCCCGTCGACCCGCAGATCGTGCGCGGCAGTGGCCGGGCGCTCGGCGAGCTGGTGCGTCGGGTTCTCGACGCAGGAGCGGCGGTTGGTAGCAGTGACGCGGGAAGCGACGACTCGGGTGCGCAGGGCCATGACGTCGTCGATGGTGCTCTCGCACGCGTAGGACAGGCGCTGCACGAGGCTCTCCGGGCTCCTGACGACGCGCGGGTGGTCGATGAATTCACTTGCGCCGTCGACTCGTTCGTCGATCTGCAGCACTCACCTGCATGCGTCGTCATGGGGTTCGCCGAGACGGCGACGGCGCTCGGCCAGTGCGTCGCGGATGTGCTGCGGGCGCCGGCGATCCACTCGACGCGACGCCCCGTCGCCGGGTTCACGCCCGTCGGCGCCTTCGAGGAGGAGCACTCGCACGCCACCAGCCACCTCGTCCTGCCTTCGGACGACGGCTTCTTCGCGCGGCGTTCTGCTGGGCGCGTCGTGCCGCTCGTCCTCGTCGACGACGAACTGTCGACGGGCCGCACGGTGCTCAACACCATCGCCGCGCTGCACGAGAGCCTGCCGCGCGAGCGCTACGTCATCGCGACGCTCGTCGACATGCGCAACGCGAAGGATCGCGCGGCGATGGCCACCCGCGCCGCTGAGCTCGGCGTGCAGATCGACGTCGTCTCGCTCGCGGCCGGTCACCTCGACCTGCCGAGCGACGTGCTCGAGCGCGGGCAGCGGCTCGTCGAGCAGGTGGAGTCGCGCGCGAGCGTCCTGAGAGATGCCGGCCCGGAGCAGGGGCCCGAATCGAAGGCTGCGTGGGCATCGGGGCGCGCCAATGTCTCGACGGCCGCACCGAATGCTGCCCGGGGAACCATCACCGAGGTCGACGTGCCGTGGCCGCCCCGCACCCCGTTGACGGGGCGTCATGGGGTGACGCCTGCGCAGCTCGCCCCCCTGACCGCGACGCTTCCGGAGGCGGCGACCGTCGTCGCACAGGCTCTGCCCTACGGCGACGGTGAGGTGCTCGTCCTCGGCACCGAAGAGCTGATGGACGCGCCGCTGCGTCTGGCATGCGCGCTGCGCGAACGCGGTGTCGCCACGCGGTTCTCGACGACCACCCGCTCGCCCGTACTCGCCGTGGACGACCCCGGTTATGCCATCCGCAACGCGCTGACGTTCCCGGCCTTCGATGACCCGGCCGACGGTGACGGCCCGCGTTTCACGTACAACGTTTCACGTGAAACACCGTGGCGGACGATCGTCCTGTGCGTCGACCCGCCGAGCCTGACGCCGCAGCTGCACGCCCCGGATGGCGTCATCGAGGCGCTCGCGGCCAGTACGGACTGCGTCGTCGTCGCGCGGCTGCCCGAGCCGGCGACGGCCCCGGCGCGCGAACTCGTCGGCCCGACGTTTGGTTCGTACGCGCCCGAGGAGGTGACGTGGCTGCTCGAAGATCTGTCCGGCGTCACGCTCGAGGCGCCGACCGAGGAGCGCGAGGAAGCCATCCAGTCCGGCGGCGCGCATTATGCCGAGAGCCTGCCCGTCGAGTACCAACCGGACGCGGCCTACGGAAAGCTGTTCCGTGATGCGCTGGAGATGTCGAAGGCCCGGGTGGCTGCTGCGGTCGCCGCCGTCGCCGAGCTCGCGCTCGCAGAGCGCGGCGATGACCTCGTCCTCGTCTCCCTCGCCCGGGCCGGCACTCCCGTGGGGGTGCTCATGAAGCGTTGGGCTCGTCAGGCGCGCGGGCTCGACGTGCCGCACTATGCCGTCTCGATCGTGCGCGGGCGCGGCATCGACACGGTGGCGCTCGATCACATCGTGGCGCGGCACGACGCGTCTTCGGTGCTGTTCGTCGACGGCTGGACGGGCAAGGGCGCGATCAGCCGCGAACTCGTCGCGGCGCTCGAAGAGTACGAGCAAGCCACGGGGGTGCAGTTGGATCCGACGCTCGCCGTGCTCGCCGACACCGGGTCGTGCACGACGATGTGGGGCACGCGTGATGACTTCCTCATCCCCTCCGCCTGCCTCAACTCGACCGTCTCCGGTCTCGTGTCACGCACCGTGCTCAACGACGCTCTGATCGGGCCCGGCCAGTTCCATGGGGCCAAGTTCTACGCCGAACTCGCGCCGCACGACGTGTCGGGACTCTTCGTCGACGCCGTCACGGGAGCATTCCCGCCGGCCGCGGACGCCGACGACATCCGCGCCGAGGCGCAGGCGCGATGCGCGGCGGAGCCACCTCGGTGGACGGGGTGGGCCACCGTCGAGAAGCTCGCCGAGGAGTTCGGCATCGGCAGCGTCAACCTCGTCAAACCGGGCGTCGGCGAGACGACCCGCGTGTTGCTGCGCCGGGTGCCCTGGAAGATCCTGGTCGCGCCCGGCGTTGGCGGGGATCTGCGCCACATCGAGGCGCTCGCCGCGGCGCGTGGCGTGCCGGTCGAGGAGTATCCCGGCCTCGACTACAGCTGCGTCGGCCTCATCCACCCGCGCTTCACCCGCGGGGCGACCGGCGATGACGGCACCTCGGCCACACGCGACCCGAAGGAGCGAGCATGACGACGCATCCCGTTTCGATGCCGATGACGGACGAGCTGCGCGCCCTCGTCGCGGCCTACGCGGACGCCGCGCCGCCCCGGCCCTCAGGCGGGGACGCCATCGTCGCGTGCGACCTCGACCGGACGCTCGTCTACTCCGCGAAGGCGCTCGCACTCGCCGGCGCTGACGCCGACGCACCCGTCCTGCTCGTGGCGGAGGTGTACGACAAGCTGCCGTTGTCGTATCTGACGGTCGACGCCGTCGCGCTCGTGCAGGAGATGCATCGCGTGGCGACGTTCGTGCCGTCGACGACGCGGACGCGTGCGCAGTACGAGCGCATCCGGCTGCCGATCGACCCGCAGTACGCCGTCACGACGAACGGTGGGTTCCTGCTCGTCGACGGCGTCAGCGACGAGGACTACCACCGTGCCGTCCTCGACGAGCTCGACGGCTCGTGCGCGCCTCTCGCCGAGATCCGCGAGCACCTCGAGGCGATCGCCGATCCGGGGTGGCTGCGCAAGCTGCGCGACGCCGAGGGCATGTTCGCCTACCTCGTCGTGGAGCGCGCCGAGTTGCCGGCGTCGGTGGTGCGCGACCTGACGGGGTGGGCGGGTGAGCGCGGCTGGGAGGTGTCGCTGCAGGGCCGCAAGCTGTACGTCGTGCCGCGGCCGCTGCGCAAGTCGCGAGGCCTGGCGGAGGTGCGGCGTCGCACGGGTTCGACGTTCACGGCCGCGGCGGGCGATTCGCTGCTCGACACGGACCTGTTGACGTCCGTCGACGCCCCCGTCCGTCCACGCCACGGGGAGCTCGACGATCTCGACTGGACGTGCCCGGGCCTGCAGGTGACGACGGCGTCCGGCGTCCTCGGTGGCCGCGAGGTGTGTGCGCGGCTGCTCGCGGCGGTGCGGTGACGCGCGCTCGTTTCGCAGGGCCGACCCGGCCAGTCTCGTCGCCGGTCTCGTGCCTGGCGCGGAAACTGCTCGATCGGCAACGGCGTCCGATGCCTGTTGCGCTGACATGATCGACGCATGCTGCTGCCCGTGACCGGTGTCATGCTCTTCCTCCTCGGTGCGTTGACGCTCGGTGCGCGCGAGGTCGTCGCCGCAGGCCATCGTCAGGGCGTCACCTACCGCGCGCCGGCGCTCGCACGCCTCGACATCGTGTGGCTGGCAGCATCGACGCTCGCCGTCGTGCTCATGGGTGCGGCGATGCAGGTGTGGTGGGGTACGCGGCCCGGCCTCGTGCTGACGCTCGCACTTGTCGCGCCCACCCTCGTCAGGCTCGCCGTCATCGATCTCGACGTCCATCGCCTGCCCAACGCGCTGACGCTGCGCGCGGCGGGCGTCGTCGCGGGTGGTCTCGTGCTGGCGGGTCTTGTCGACGCACACCGCTCCGGCACGACGGTCTTCGACGCTGACGCCGCCCACCGCGCCATCGCTGGTGCCGTCGCGCTGGGCGTGTGCTACCTCGCTCTCGCGTTGCTCGGCGGCGGCTCCGGCATGGGGCTCGGCGACGTGAAACTTGCCCCGACGCTCGGCGCGCTGCTCGCCTGGGCAGGGTGGGACGTGTGGCTCACCGGCGCGTTCGCGGCGTTCCTGCTCGGCGGTGCATGGGGCGTCGTGCTGCTCGCGCGCGGTAGGGGACGGCAGGCGCGCATGCCGTTCGGCCCGTTCATGATCGCCGGCGCCCTCGTCGCCCTCGCGCTGGCCTGACGCGCGCCCTCACGGGCGGCAAAGGGTCGCGCGGAAGGCTCACGCCAGGGCGTCCTTGCGGCCCGGGGACCTACTCCGGTCAGCCGGCGTGGCGCGCAGATCCTCCGGCGTGGCGCTGTGCCGACGGGTGGCGCTGGCCTCTCGCCATCCCCACCCGTTCGGAAGAAGTTTGCCGCGTTTCGATATCTCGACTCGATACATCTGTTAGGAATGTCTCTGAGCGTTCACCCGCTCGTCATTTCCGTGTGGCGCGTCCGTTTGAAAAACTGAGCATTCGTGTCGCGCGGTGCGACGCAGACTGTTTCGAGGCGAAGGAGAGTGGCATGTCACGTCGTGGCACGGTGCTCGAGTTCGCCGTCCTCGGTCTGCTGCATGAGGCGCCCTTGCACGGGTACGAGTTGCGCAAGCGGCTCACCGGTGTGCTCGGTGCGTTTCGTGTCGTGAGCTACGGGTCGCTGTATCCGTGTCTCGCGAAGCTGTCCCGCAAGGGCCTCATCTCCGAGAGCGCGTCGTTCGCTCCCGGCGGTCGGCGCCCGCGCATCACGTACGAGATCACCGACGAGGGTCGGGATCATTTCGCGGATCAGTTGTCGCGCTCCGGCCCGGCATCGTGGGACGACGAGAACTTCGACGTGCACTTCGCCTTCTTCTCGCGCGCGAGCGCAGAGGTGCGCCTGCGCATCCTCGAGGGGCGACGTCTGCGGTTGCAGGAGCGTCTCGAGCGCTCCCGCGAACAGGCGATGGACAGCCGCAGCACACGCGATTCGTACATTGCGGAGCTGTTCCGTCATGACATCGAGTCGACGGAGCGTGAGGTGCGTTGGGTGAACGAACTCATCGAGATCGAGCGGAAGGCTGTTGCCGATCCGCGCCCCCTCGCCTCCGAGACCTGACGATTCGGGCGGCGCTCGCGTCGTTCGTCAGGATCGAAGGCTCGTCCACAACGGAGTGAGTTCCATGGGAAATATTCGCGTCGCCATCGTCGGCGTCGGCAACTGCGCGAGTTCGCTCGTGCAGGGTGTCGAGTACTACAAGAACGCGTCCGCTGACGCACACGTGCCGGGTCTCATGCACGTCACGTTCGGCGACTACCACGTCGGTGACGTCGAGTTCGTCGCGGCGTTCGACGTCGACGCGAAGAAGGTCGGGTTCGACCTGTCGGAGGCGATCAACAACTCCGAGAACAACACGATCAAGATCGCGGACGTGCCGCCGACGGGCGTCATCGTGCAGCGCGGGCACACCCTCGATGGTGTCGGCAAGTACTACGCCATGACAATCGACGAGTCGGACGCGGAGCCCGTCGACGTCGTGCAGGCGCTCAAGGACGCGCGGGTCGACGTCCTCGTCAGCTACCTGCCCGTCGGTTCGGAGAGCGCCGACAAGTTCTACGCTCAGTGCGCGATCGACGCGGGTGTCGCGTTCGTCAACGCGCTGCCCGTCTTCATCGCGTCCGACCCGGAGTGGGCGAAGAAGTTCGAGGACGCGGGCGTGCCGATCATCGGTGACGACATCAAGAGCCAGGTCGGTGCGACGATCACGCACCGCGTCATGGCGAAGCTGTTCGAGGACCGCGGTGTCGCGCTGGATCGCACGTACCAGCTCAACGTCGGCGGCAACATGGACTTCAAGAACATGCTCGAGCGTGAGCGCCTCGAGTCGAAGAAGGTGTCGAAGACGCAGGCCGTGACGTCGAACCTCTCCGGTTCGCTCGCCGGCAAGATCGACGACAAGAACGTGCACATCGGCCCGTCCGACTATGTCGCGTGGCTCGACGACCGCAAGTGGGCGTATGTGCGCCTCGAGGGCCGGGCGTTCGGTGACGTGCCGCTCAACCTGGAGTACAAGCTCGAGGTGTGGGACTCGCCGAACTCGGCCGGCATCATCATCGACGCCATCCGCGCCGCGAAGATCGCCAAGGACCGTGGTGTCGGCGGCCCGCTGCTGTCGGCGTCGAGCTACCTCATGAAGAGCCCGCCCGAGCAGCGCGAGGACACCGTCGGCCGCGAGATGTTGGAGGCCTTCATCCGCGGTGATGAAGAGCGCTGACGATCAAGCGAGCGGAGGTAGGACCGCAGCGAAGCGAGGATCCTGCCGAAGTGAGCGTTGAGGAAGCGTTCAAAAGAGGAAGAGCGCTGACGATCAAGCGAGCGGAGGTAGGACCGCAGCGAAGCGAGGATCCTGCCGAAGTGAGCGTTGAGGAAGCGCTCAGAAGAGGAAGAGCGCTGAGTCGGCATCGATGTCGCGCCGTCCGGCGACCTGAACGGGTTGACGAGTTGAGGGCCGAAACTCTGCACTGCAGGGTTTCGGCCCTCAACTCATGGCTTGGGGTCTAAAACTCTGCATTGCGGAGTTTCAGACCCCACGGGTGGGTAGTCTGCGCACGCACCCGGCCGCGCGACACCCCGCGTCGGCCGGTCGAAAGGGCCCGGCGCGTTGCTCGTCACGCTCGTCGGAACGTCGCTGGGCGTCGCGACCCTGCACGCGACGAGTTGTGCGTTCACGCGAGGGCGCAGCCGGGCCGGCGCAACGATCGGTGCGACCTCAACGAGACTTCATCTCGTCCTCCACCACCCACTTGTGGTTCTTCATCGTCATTCCGTCGGCCGTGTAGTCGACCATGTATACCGTCTGAGTGGTGGACGACGCGATGGTGCCCTCGGCGCCCTGCATGCCGTCCATGTGGTCAGCTGTGATGGTGACGGCTTCCCCGTCGGCGAGGTGTTTTGTGCCGGCGCTCTTCAGCTCTTGCTGCACGACCCACTTGTGGTTCTTGACCATCGCACCGCCGGTGGTGGGCTGGTAGTTCACCGCATATGTGGCGGTGCGGTAGGCCCCGACGACGGTCGCGGGGGCATTTTTCATGCCGTCCATGTGATCGGTCGTCAGCGTGACCCTGCTGCCCACCGGGAATCTCGGGTTCTTCGCCTGGGTCATGTCCGCCGGGGCCGGGCCGCCGTCCATCTCGTGCATGTGACCATGGCCGGAGGAGGCCGACGTCGACGTGGCCGCGGCCGACGTCGGCATGCCTGAGTGCGAGGAATGGTCGCTGCCGGAGGAACATGCGGTGCCGGCGCCCAATGCCACGGCGGCCGCAGTGGCGGCCAGATTTCGACGGTTCATGAGGTGCGGCCTTTCGCTTCGGGGGCGTGTTCGACGAACATAGCGGACGTCCCTCTGAGTTCTGTCAGAGCGGCGTGGGTTCACAGCAGTGTGCCGAGCGATGCCACGGCGCCGCCGAGGAGGAACGCGGTGATGGCGTACGCCAGGGGCTTGTTGTCCATCGCTGCACCGCTGGCGTGGTGAGTGATCGCGTGACCTCTGCCCTGGCGCAGCAAGTGCTTGTTCACCGGGTAGGCGGCGACGTAGGCCGCGACGAGAGCCACCGCCATCGAGACCCAGAACAGCAGGTCCATCAACCGTGCGTCCATCGCACCCGGTACGAGCCACATGACGAGGTTGTCGACGAGCTCCATCGTGGCGATCGAGACGGTGTCCGCTGCGAGGACGAGCAGGAGCGCCTGCTTGGCGGGGATGCCTGAGCGCAGCAGCGGTGTCGCTGACAGCGTGTACCCGAAGACGAACGCGAGGGCTATCGCGACGGCCGTGCTGAGGCCGTTGCCCCATCCCAGGGCCGTTGCGGCGATGAGCCCGACGATCTCGCCGATGGCGCATCCGGTGAGGCAGTGCAGCGTGGCCGACGCAGCCATCGACGACATGTCATGACCTGAGCCGTGATGGTGTTCGTGTTCGCTCATGTCAGGCGCAACGCTAATACCCCTAGGGGGTATTCCGGTTGCTGGGAGGTTTCACTGCACCTACTGGACGGAGAGCGTCCGTCGTCGACCTCGTCGTTGTCGTCGAGTTGAGGCCCGAATTCCTGCATGGCAGAGTTTCGGCCCTCAACTCACGGCTCGAGGCGCCCTGACCGGCGGTCGGCGCGGCGCGCCAGCAGGACTGGGGTCTGCTGGAATCGGCCCTGGCTCGGCCGCAAGCGGTGGTCTTCGGGGAGGTCGTCTACCCGGGGATCCTGATGAAGGCAGCCGCACTCGTCCATTCCCTGGCCAAGAATCGCGCGTTGGTCGACGGCAACAAGCGGACGGCGCTCGGTGCGCTCTGGCTGTTCCTCGCCCTCAACGGGACTCATCTCGTCGGCAGCGATGACGAACGATATGAATTCATGGTCGACGTCGCTGCCGGGAGTCTCGACGACGTCGGCGTGATCGCCGAACGCCTTCGTGACCTCACGGAACCCATGTGAGACGGCGCTCGCCGACGTGACAATGCTTCTCACTCCGCGTCGGCGTAGCGTCAGCATCATGACTACGACTGTTGCCTGCTACCAGGCCATTGCCGCCGACAAGCCCCTCGAGCCCGGCACCGTCGAGCGCCGCGACCTGCGCCCCGACGACATCCGCATCGAGATCGAGTACGCCGGAATCTGCCACTCCGACATCCACACCGTCCGCGGCGAGTGGGGCCCGGTGAATTACCCCATGGTGACCGGCCACGAGATCGTCGGCCGCGTCGCCGAGATCGGTTCCGACGTCACCGAGTTCAAGGTCGGCGACCGTGCCGGTGTCGGTTGCCTCGTCGACTCGTGCCGTGAGTGCGAATGGTGCAAGAAGGGCGAGGAGAACAACTGCCCGAACGCCGTCGGTACCTACAACGGCATCGACCGTCACGACGGGCGCCCGACCGCCGGTGGTTACTCGCAGGCCATCGTCGTCTCCGAGGCGTTCGCCCTCCACATCCCCGAGAACCTCGACGCCGCCGCCGTCACGCCACTGCTGTGCGCCGGCATCACCACCTACTCGCCGCTGCGCACCTGGGGCGTCACCGAAGGCTCCAAGGTCGCCGTCGTCGGCATGGGCGGTCTCGGCCACGTGGCCGTCAAGCTGGCCAAGGCAATGGGCGCCGAGGTGACCGTCATCAGCCAGACGCGCTCCAAGGAAGAGGACGGCCGCAAGTACGGCGCCACCGAATGGATCGCGACGAAGGAGAACCCCGACGCGCTCAAGGAGCACAAGGGCCAGTTCGACGTCATCATCAACACCGTCTCCGCCCACATCGACGTGCGCGCCTACATGGCGACACTGCGCCCCCACGGCGCGATGGTGCTGCTCGGCCTGCCGACCGAAGCCCTCGAAGTCAACGCCGGCAACCTCATCGGCGGCCGCAAGTCCCTCACCGGCTCCAACATCGGCGGCATCCGCGAGACGCAGGAAATGCTCGACTTCTGCGCCGAACACGGCGTCACTGCCGAGATCGAACTCATCAACGCCGACCAGATCAACGAAGCCTACGACCGCGTCGTGAACTCCGACGTCCGCTACCGCTTCGTCATCGACGCCAAGACGTTCGCCTGATCCCTCGGCCCGTCTTCCGGGTGGCGCGGATCCTGAGCTCGCAAGCTCGCCCAGGATCGCCGCGCCGCCTCGGTGCGACAGGCCTTCGGGCGGGATGACGAGAGCCGCCTCGACCGCACACCTCGCAGGCTCGGTGTTCGGCCGGGGCGGCTCTCGTCATCCCGAGTCCGCGTCGCGGGTGGTCGGGGCTGCGGGTCTCTGAGCCTGGAGATGGAGCGTGGCGGGGTTGGACGTCGGCGCTGCGTCACCCCTTGTCCCTCACTGGGTGAGCGCCTCGGTGCGCATCACTCGGCTCACACGCCTGCTCAATCTCCGACGCGGCCCAACCGTTGCAAGCGGCCGCGAAGAGAATCGCGACGTTCTTCGTTCGCCGGTAGCTCGACGAAACGCTCGCGGTAACGCGCGAGGAGGTCGTCCTCGAGCCGGCGCACGGCACCGGGCTGGTGACGGTAGCCCATCGAACGTGAGATGCGTTCCGAGTCGACGGATTTCAGCTCGTCAGCCAGCATCGGGATCGACGTCACCTCGAGCTCCGTCAACCAGTTCGCGGCCTCGACGTACGCCTCCGGCCGGGCGAAGCCCGATGTTTCGTACCGGCCCGCGAGGAACGACGCGAGCTCGCGGGCGTCGACGCGCAACCCGTCCTCGAACCGGCCCTCACCCTGCTGCGAGAGGCCACTCGACAACGTGTCGCGAATGACGGAGAACTCACGGTCGGCGAGCTCGATGAGCCCCGCCGCCAACGTGAAACGACGATCCAGCTCATGCGCGAACTCCGCCGGCACGTCACCCTTGTACCGCGCGTCGTGCTCGAACTCCGCCCACGCGTGCTGCAGCACCGTGCGCAACTGCACCGACACGCACTGCGCCGCGTCGTACGCGGTCGCCGACGGATCGTTCGAGATCAGCATGTGACGACTCGCGTAGCCGAACCGTCCCTCGCTCGCCGTCTCACGACCCATGTCGCGATCCTCGAGCACCGTGAAGTTCTCCGCGAGCAACTGTGCGACGGGCTCGATGTCGCTGTGCACGTACGTGATGATGCGGACGCCGACCTGATCGGTGATGTCGAGCGCCGGGTCGAAATCGGTGTGCCCCAACTCGCTGGCACGACGAGCGACCTTGTCCGAGAACGATGCCGGCGACTTCGCGCGCCCCGTGATCGACAGATAGTTGATGCCGGCGTCGTCGATGATCGAACGCACCTTGCGCACCATGTCGTCCGTACGCCGCCGCGTGCGGGGATAGCGGGAGGTGTACGTCGCCATCGCGCGTTCCAGAGACCGTCGGCTCATGAAGAGCATCCAAACAGATGCAGCCCGCGCACGTCACCTGCCGGCAGCGCCCCGCGGCCAACAGGACGTCGCACTGCGCCCGACGGCCTGCCCACGTCGCCACTTCCACCACCCTGTTGCCCCGACGCTGGCGCTCCGGGCACGGCTCACGCACAGGCATTGACAGCCACCACGAGGACGCGGCGGGAGCCCGCTCGGTACGCTGATCGATGAGAATGACGCCGCACGTCGTGCGTCGCGCGAAAGTGAGGCACGTCCGTGGTCAACGATTCCGGTTCGAAGCGACCCCCGTCGAGGGGCGGGTCGCGTCCGTCGAACAGCGGTAGTCCCAAGGCACCCACCTCCCGCGCCGGTGCGCGGGGCGCCCAGGGCGCGAGTCCCGCGGCGCGGCGTCGACGGGGGAGCAGGAAGAAGAGCGCGCACTCGTTGCCGTTCCGCATCGTGCGCGCCGCCCTGCTCGCCCTCGCGAGCCTCGTGCTGCTGGCCGTGCTCACGTTCATCGGCCTCTACCTGTTCATCGACATCCCCAAGGCCAACGCCCAGGCGACGCAGGCGGTCTCCGTCGTCTACTACGCCGACGGCAAGACGGAGATGGGCCGCTTCACGACGACGAACCGTGACCCCGTCGAGCTGAACAAGGTGCCGATCGACGTTCAACACGCGTTCATCGCCGCCGAGGACCGCAGCTTCTACTCGAACCGCGGCATCTCCCCGACGGGCATCGCGCGCGCCTTCATCAACGACTTCACCGGTGACGGTGGCAGCCAGGGCGGCTCGACGCTGACGCAGCAGTGGGTGAAGAACTACTTCCTGACGCAGGACAAGACGGTCACCCGCAAGGTGAAGGAGGTCGTCATCAGCCTCAAGGTCGACCAGGAGATGAGCAAGGACGAGATCCTCCAGGCCTACCTCAACAACGTCTACTTCGGGCGCGGGACGTACGGCATCCAGGCTGCGTCGCAGTCGTACTTCCACAAGGACGTCTCCCAGCTGACGACTGTGGAGGGCGCGTTCCTCGCCTCCGTCGTCAACAACCCGGAGAACATGGATCCGAGCGTCGGGCCCAACTCCGAGCAGCGTGCCAACGAGCGCATGGCGTACACGCTCAACGGCATGGTCAAGATGGGGTGGCTGACGGCCGAGGAACGCAACAAGGCCGTCATGCCGAAGTTCTATCCGCGTCAGCCGATCAAGTACGCGGACGGGCCGCAGGGCTACGTCATCGCCTCCGTCCGCGGCGAACTGTCGCGCAAGTTGAAGCTCAGCCAGGAGGACATCGACCGCGGTGGTCTGCGCATCACGACGACGATCGACAAGCGCGCGCAGGACGCGGCCGTCGCGGCGGTGGAGAAGCACACGCCTGACACGTTGCTCGGCAAGCTGCACACCGGCCTCGTCGCCGAACGTGCGAACGACGGCGGCGTCGTCGCGATGTATGGCGGCGCCGACTACGACCCGGTGAAGTCGCCCTACTCGGACGCAGATCAGGCGATGCTGCAGACGGCGTCATCGATGAAGCTGTACACCGCGATCGCTGCGCTGCAGCACGGCAAGTCGGTCGACACCCAGTACAACGGCAACAACTATCTGCCGATCGGTGCCGGCAAGTACGTGCAGAACAACCAGAACGAGTCGTGGGGTTGGCAGCCGATCAGCAACATGCTCGCGTACTCGATCAACACGGCGTTCGTCCGGCTCAACCGGGAGATCGGGCCGGCGAATACGCTCGAGGCGGCGCAGGCCTCGGGCATGCCGAAGACGCTCGGGGGGATGAACGACACGAACATCCTCAACGTCCTCGGCACGGGTGACAGCCGCGTCGTCGACCAGGCGACGGGGTACAACACCCTCAACTCCGGCGGCGTGTTCTACGACCGACACCTCATCTCGACCGTGAAGTCGTTCGACGGCAAGTACTCCTACACCGTCGACACCAAGGGCAAGCGGGTGTACGACAAGGCGATCGCGGACGACCTCACGTGGGCGCTAGGCAAGACGGGTGTCTACGGCACCGCGGCGGGCGCGCAGGACGAGCTCGGGCGCGCCATGGCGTCGAAGACAGGTACGGCCTCGGGCAACAAGTACCTCTGGTTCAACGGCTTCACGCCTGGCCAGATCACGACGAGTGTCGGCATGTACTACAGCACCGACGGCAAGACGGCGCAGCCGATGCAGAATCTGCCAGGTGTGACGGCGAGCGACGTCTACGGCGCGGGTCTGCCGCGCAAGGTGTGGGTCGACTTCATGGATGCCGCCCTCGAGGGGCAGAAGAAGACGCAACTGCCCAAGCGCTCGTACTACAACGAGAACAAGCCCGAGTCGGCGTCCACGTCTGCGTCACCGACCCCGACGAAGACGTACGCCGCGCCCTCCAGCGCCGCGTCGCAGCCCTACCCGGAGCCGACGCAGTCGAACGTCCAGCCCACCCAGCCCGACGCGACGGACGCCCCGGGCCCGGCGTCGCCCGGGTCGACGGCGCCTGACGCGACGCTGCCGGCCTCCTCCAGCGCGGCTGTTTCACGTGAAACGAGCCCGCCGCAGACGGCGGCGTCATCGGCCGTCGCGAGCGGCCGGTGATCCCCGGGAGCCTCGGCGAGTCGCTGACCGGGCACCCCCGCCTAGGCTGACCCCATGACGCACACGGCCACGCCTGCGCACCCGACGACCGCTCCGAGCTCGGGTCGAGCCCCGACGCGCACCGACCCGGTGGCCGTAGCGGCCAGTCACGTCGTCGGTGGGCCGCTGGGGCGTCACGCCGTCGTCGGGCGACGCGGGTGGCGCCCGGCCGCCGCTGTCCTCAGTGCGCTGAGCGCGGTCTTCGTCGCGCTCGGGGTGCTGCAGAAGAACCACTGTGTCTCGACGGGGTGGGCGACGCCCGGATCCTTGTGGCGCGCCTGCTACTCCGACCTGCCCGTCGCCGTCGCCGCGCCCGCCGGATCGTCGCCGTGGTCGAACCCGACGATGCAGGGCCAGCCCCCGCTGACGGCACTCATCACCTGGCTCGTGCGCACGATCGTGCCCGGCGGTTCGCAGCTACGGCTGCAGCAGGGGATGTTCGCGTGGGGGGCCGCCGTCGTCGCGTTGCTCATCGCCCTCGCCGTGTGCGCGAGTGCCGCGTCGCGACCCGACAGCCCCTGGGTGGCTGCCCACATCGCGTTGTCGCCGGTGCTCATCACGAGTGCGCTCATCTCGTTCGACGCGCTCGGTGTCGCCCTCGTCGCAGCCGGACTGCTGGCCTGGGAGCGCACGCGCTTCCCGCTCGCGGGGGTGGCGCTCGCGGGCGCCCTCCTGACGCGTCCGACGCTCGGCGCCGTCCTCGTGGCCGCGCTCGTCGTCGCGCTCGTGCGCGGCCGCACGAAGGGCGCCCTGGCACTCTTCCTCGGGGCGGGCGCGACGTGCGTCGCGATGTTCGCCGTCATCGCCGTGTGGGGCGGCGACCCGTTCACCTCGTTCACCGCCTGGCGCCAGCAGGGCGCCGGGTACGGCTCGCTCTGGTACATCCTCAGCTTCGCGGACGTGACGTTGTCACCTGCCGTCCTGACGGGCCTCGCCGTGCTCGGGTGGATCGCGGCGATCGCGCTGGGGGCGATTCTCGCTCAGGGTCGTGAGCGGCTGCCGCTTGCGCCCATCGCGCTGCTCATGCTCGTCACGGTGATGCTGACGTCGCGTGCCCTGCCAGTGCAGGCGTGCTTGTGGGTCCTGCCGCTCATCGCGCTCAGCGCGCTGCCGTGGCGCGACCACCTCGTCTGGGCGGGCGCCGAGTTCGTCTACTTCATCACCGTGTGGGGGTTCATCGCGCGCGCCTCGAACATGGCGAAGGCGCTGCCCTCCGGCTGGTATTGCTTCTTCACCCTGGTGCGACTGGCCGGGCTGGTCTACCTGGTCACCGCGGCGATCCGCGCGACGCGTTCGTCGACCGTCGCGTCATCCGAGGACGGCGACGACGAACGCCGCGCCGGCCTCACGGCTCGGCAGCACGCGAACGCCGCGTCAGCCTGAGTTCATCCACAGAGATTGGTCGCCGGTGACGGCTACGGGTAGTCTTGTGGGGTTCGTGCCGTCTCATCCACAACCTGTGGCTCCGGCGCGTGCTCCCCGACGGCTCGATGGGCCATCGTGGTGCGTGCGACGACGAGAGGGCGCGGCAACGCTGCAACCCTCCTGTCACGGAGAGACCGTGACCGCTTGAGACCAAAGGAGGTGGGTTACCGCATGCGTCATTACGAAATGATGATCATCCTCGACGGTGAGCTCGACGAGCGCACGGTCCAGCCCTCGCTGGAGAAGTTCCTCTCTGTCGTCACGAAGGACGGCGGCACCGTCGACAACGTCGACGTCTGGGGCCGTCGCCGCATGGCTTACGACATCAAGAAGAAGTCCGAAGGCATCTACGTCGTGGTCGACTTCAACGCAACACCGGCCACCGCTGCAGAGCTTGACCGTCAGCTTGGACTCAACGAGTCCATCCTGCGTACCAAGATCCTGCGCAAGGACGCCTGAGAACTCCCCACATTCAGTAGGAGGAACCACCCATGGCGCAAGGTGACGTCAACATCACGATGGTCGGCAACCTCGTTGCCGACCCCGAGCTGCGCTACACGCCGAACGGCGCTGCCGTGGCGAATTTCCGCATCGCCTCGACCCCGCGCGTCTTCGACCGCCAGTCGAACGAGTGGAAGGACGGCGAGGCGCTCTTCATGTCCTGCTCCATCTGGCGCGAGGCAGCGGAGAACGTCTCGGAGTCGCTCCAGCGCGGCTCGCGCGTCATCGTCACCGGCCGTCTGAAGTCTCGTTCGTACGAGACGAAGGAGGGTGAGAAGCGCACCGTCACCGAGCTCGAGGTCGACGAGGTCGGCCCGTCGCTGCGGTACGCCACGGCGAAGGTCAACAAGACCCAGCGCTCCGGCGGTGGCCAGGGTGGCAACTTCGGAGGTGGCAACGGCGGCGGCAACGTCAGCCAGGGCAACTTCGGGGGCAACTCCGGCGGTGGCAACGGGTTCGGCGGCAACTCGGGTTCTCAGGGCGGCAACTTCGGTGGCAGCCCGACCGACGACCCGTGGACGACCGGTGGCAACTCGGGTGGCGGCTTCGGCGGCAACTCGGGTGGCAACGCCGGCGGCCAGTCGAACGGCTCGCAGGGCGGCGGCAACGGTGGCTGGTCCACCGGCCCGTCGTACGACGAGCCCCCGTTCTGATCGTTCCTCCTCTCCCCGGGCGTCACCACGACGATGACGCCCCACCGGCCCGGCACGCACGTGCCGGCCACTCACACACTCGCTATCCCGAGTCACCACTCGGGCTCTCATAGAAGGAGAGCACCACGATGGCAAAGCCCGTTGTGCGCAAGCCCAAGAAGAAGGCCAACCCGCTGAAGGCGGCGAAGGTCGAGAACATCGACTACAAGGACGCTGCGCTGCTGCGCAAGTTCATCTCCGACCGCGGCAAGATCCGCGCCCGTCGCGTCACCGGTGTCTCCGTCCAGGAGCAGCGCCTCATCGCCAACGCCGTCAAGAACGCGCGTGAGATGGCTCTGCTTCCCTACTCGAGCTCCGCTCGCTGATCGAGGAAAGGAACACCGACATGAAGGTCATCCTGACCCACGAGGTTTCCAAGCTCGGCACGGCCGGCGACGTCGTCGACGTCAAGCCCGGTTTTGCCCGCAACTACCTTCTGCGCAACAACCTCGCCACGGAGTGGACGAAGGGCGGCCAGAAGCAGGTCGACTCGATCACGAAGGCTCGCGAGACGCGTTCCATCAAGACGCTCGAAGAGGCGAAGTCCGTCAAGGGCAACCTCGAGAACGCCAAGGTGACGCTGAAGGCTCGCGCCGGCGAGAACGGCCGCCTCTTCGGCGCCGTCACGACCGGTGAGATCGCCGACGCGATCAAGGAAGCCGGCGCCGGTTCCGTCGACAAGCGCAAGATCGAGATCACGACGCCGATGCGTTCGCTCGGCGAGTACTCGGTGCTCGTGCGTCTGCACCCCGAGGTGCAGGCCACGGTCGACGTCAAGGTCGCCCGCGCCTGATCCTCACCGGCCCACCCCGGCCTCGTCCGGGGCGGGCCGACGTCGAAGCCCCGCGCCACGGTTCGTCCGTGGGCGGGGCTTCGTCGTGCGTGCGTCAGAGGGCGGTCGCGAGGTGCGCGTGGATGGTCGCGGCGACGCGGTTGGCGACGGACGTGCCGATCGCCATCGTCGGGGTGCGCTGCAGGATGGCGAGCGTGTGGTTGCGGTTTCCGCCGACGTGGCCGATGCTGTTGACGCGCCACAGACCGGCGTAGGGCAGCCAGCCGTTCTTCACCTGACTCGTGCCGATCGAGCCGACGCCCCAACGCTGATCCGCCGCGACCTGGCCCATGAGCGTCAGGATGTAGCCACGGTTGGCGGCGTTGAGCAGCCTGCCGCGCCAGCTGATCTCGTTCATGAGGACGATCTGGTCGTAGGCGGAGGTCGTCGTCAGGCCCCAGGCTCCGGCAGCGCGCGTCGACGTCATGCCGAGGCTGTTCGCGACGGCCTGCACCGCGGGTGCGCCGCCGACGCTGCGCCACAGGTTCGTCGCCGCGTTGTTGTCGCTGACGCGGATCATCGGGGAGGCCTGGCTCTTCTCCCACGCGGTGAGGCCGCGCCCCGCCTTCTGGGCGCGCGAGCAGACGGTCGCGAGGATGAGCACCTTGACGATGCTCGCGCACTCGTTGCGGAACGGCGCGTTGTACTGCCACACCCGCATGCTGCGCCGATCGTGCACGGCGACGGACAACCCGCCGGTCGTGGATGCGTCGATGGCGTGCATCTTGTCGTAGAGCCCCACCGTGGTGGCCGAGGCCTGGGTCGCCCCGAGCGTCGAGACGGCGCCGGTGGCGCCCAGTGCGAGCGCTCCGGTGAGTGCGGTACGGCGGCTGACGCCGTGACTCGTGAGCAGTCGATCATCGAGGTCGTGCGTCATGGGAACTCCCTGAGAGATGCCTGCGTATGACCTCAAGATAGTGGGTGAGGGCGGCCCATGGGGCATTCGCGGCCCGCGAGCATCGGGGGCGGCGGGACCGGGGCGTCAGCCGGCGCTCTCGAGGTGCATCCAGGCGGTGCCTCGACGCCGGTGGTCGAGCACGGCCATGCGCGCGAGCAGGTAGAGCGCATACAGCACCCAGACCGCGACGAGCGGCGACGCGTCCCCCCAGCCTGTGACGGCATCCCGCGAGGTGCTCAGGACCCACACGAGCGGCAGGTAGCCCACGAGAAGCGCCAGTTGCGCACGGGCGAGGAACGCGCCGTCCCCGGCACCCATGAGCACACCGTCGTGGACGAACAGCACGCCCGACGGTGCGCTCACGAGGGCGATGACGACGAGGGCGGCGCTCGTCGTGTGCGCGATCGTCGCATCGGAGGTGAACAGCAGGGGCACCCACCACGCCGTGACCAGCGTCGCCACACCGCCGACGAGTCCGCAGCGCCAACCCCATCGAGTGAGCGTCGCGGTCAGTTCGCGGGTGCGTGAGGCGTCACCGCGGCCCAGTGATTCGCCGACGAGCGCTTGCGCCGCGATGGCGACGGCGTCGAGCGCGAACGTCAGGAAGGTGAAGATCGTCGATGCGATCTGGTGCGCCGCGAGGGTCCCGGGGCCGAACAACCCGGCGGTGGCCGTCGTGAGGAGCAGGACGGCGCGCAGCGCGATCGTACGCACGAGGATCGGCGCCCCGGCGCGTGCCGCACCCAGGACACGTCCCGGGTGGGGGCGGACGTCGAGATGGCGCACCCGTCGGCCGATCGAGGCGAGCAGGGCGAGCGCCATGAGCCACTGCGCGGCCGTGGTGCCGGCGGCCGAGCCGGCGAGGCCGGTGTGTAGACCGAGGACGAGGATGGCGTTGAGCGCCGCGTTGAGGGCGAATCCGGTGACGGTGACGAGCAGCGGCGTCCGCGTGTCCTGTAGGCCCCTGAGCAGCCCCTGCGCTGCGAGGCAGACCAGCATCGCCGGGATGCCGAGCGCGCTGATCCGCAGGTATGTGACGCCAGCGTCCACGACCTCAGGCGCGCTGGTCATCGCGCGCACCGCGAGTGGCGCTGCGGCGAACGTCGCGGCGGCGAGCGGGATGCTGAGCGCCAACGCCAGCCACACGCCGTCGAGGCCCGCCCCGATCGCTCCGTCCTCGTCGTTCGCGCCCATGCGGCGTGCGACGAGTGCGGTTGTCGCGTAGGCGAGGAAGACGAAGATGCCGGTGAGGCTGAGCAGGACGGCGCTCGCGGCTCCGAGCGCCGCGAGCTGCGTGACGCCGAGGTGGCCGACGATCGACGAATCGGTCATGAGGAACAAAGGCTCGGCCACGAGCGTGAAGAAGGCCGGCACGGCAAGGGCGCGAATCTGGGGCCCCAGGGAGTCGGGTTCCTGCACTTCTCGCGCTACCCGTCTCATCATATGAGAAAAAATGTCCTCTCGTGCAACCGCGTCGGCGCGCCTGCTCGGCGGAGCCCCCTGACTCCTGGTATTGGCCCGAAACTACGCGGAACGACGGGAAAATATCCAGGTGGGCGTCGTGGCCGCTTATCTCGCGCGGCGCGCGTCGAGTCAAGCATTTACCGGGCGTGTCGGCAACTTTCATTTCACACTCAGGAAACGCTCGGGCAGAGTGAAGCCTGCACCTTTGTGAGCGGGGGCTGGCGAGGGTGTGGCAGTGGCGTGCGTCTCCACCCTGGAGACGCGGTGCGCTGGAACGCGAAAACCGTAGAAAGGCTGCTCACTTGAGTACACATGCTCCCCTGCACATGAGGAGACGCGAGCGCACCGTGCGCCCGCAGCTCGCTCTTCGATCCGGCCTCGGAGCCGGGGTGGCGCTCGCCATCCCGGCCACCGGAGCCCTCGTCGCGGCCGCGCCCGCGATGGCCGCACCCGGCACGGGTACGACCACGCCGAGCGCGACCACACCGACCGTCAAGCCCGTCCTGTTCTTCGGCTCCCGTGGGGAAGCGGTGAAGGCGATCCAGGCGCAGCTCCAGGTCAACGCGGACGGCATCTTCGGCCCTGCGACGCTGTCGGCTGTCAAGTCGTTCCAGCGCAGCAACGGGCTGTACGCCGACGGCATCGTCGGCAAGCTGACGTGGGCGAAGCTCGCTGCGGCGACGACGCCGACGACCCCGACAACGCCGACCACTCCGACAACGCCGACCACGCCGACGACGTGCTCCGCGAACACCACGACGCTGCGCTTCGGTTCGACGCACGCGCTCGTCAAGGTGCTGCAGAGCAAGCTCGGAGTCGAGGTCGACGGCATCTTCGGGCGGGCCACTCGTGCAGGGGTCGTCTCGTTCCAGGCGCAGAACGGTCTGTACGCGGACGGCATCGTCGGCAAGCTGACGTGGGCGAAGCTGGGCTGCTCGACGACGACTCCCACGACGCCGACTCCTCCCACGGTGCCCACGACGCCGGCGACGCCTCCCACGGTGCCGACGACGCCGACGACGCCGACGACGCCTGCTCCGTCCGCGACGGCCGCGCAGATCATCGCGTACGCCAAGACGTTCCAGGGTGTGCCGTACGTGTGGGGCGGTTCGACGCCGTCGGGCTTCGACTGCTCCGGCTTCGTCTCGTACGTGTTCAAGCAGTACGGCATCACGATGCCGCGCGTCTCCGCGCAGCAGCAGGCGTACTTCCCGAGCACGACGAACCCGCAGCCGGGTGACCTGCTGTTCTACGGCTACCCGGCGTATCACGTCGCCATCTATCTCGGCGACGGCATGATGATCGACGCACCGCACCCAGGTTCCACCGTGGGTGTTCGCGCGATCTACGGCAAGCCGTCGAGCTACGCGCGCGTGCTGCGCTGAAAGACGGCGTCGAGACTGCCGCGATGGCAGGGGATGGCGCTCGGATCCGGTCGTACCGACAGTGGGGAAGCTGACGCGGACGACGGACCGAGCGCCGTCCCACATCGTGGACAAAACTGAATGATGAATATTTCGTCGAACATTTTTTCGAGGCTCGAAAGGATGTTCGTTTCGTGCTCCCCGGAACCATGCCGAAAGTGCCCGTCAGCCGCGTGATCACGGGAAGATCACGGGGTGCCAGAACGACATGCATGTGATTTTCGGGGTGCTTTGCGGCGACGTTCGGCTCGTGCATCCTCGACATGTCGCACCCCCGTGCGACACGTGAGCACGAGCGCCCACTGCGAGTCGACTGGCGCTCTTCGACGACGGAGCGAACCGCCATGACGAAGTACTTGCCCAAGCACCTTGCCACGCGCCACGGCCGCGTCGAGTCCGCGTGCGTCGGTGCTGCCGCAGCCCGCGGCTCCCGATCCGCCCTCGCGCTCGGCGTGGGCGCGACGCTGCCCGTCGCCGGAGCGGCTGTGATGGCTGCCCCGGCTTTCGCGGCGCAGGAGACGCCGGCGCCGGCGCCCGCTCCCACCATCTCGCCCGTGCTGACCTTCGACTCGCGCGGCGAGGCCGTCAAGACCCTGCAGGCTCGCCTCGCTCTCGTCGTCGACGGCTGGTACGGCCCGGTCACGACAGCGGCCGTCAAGGACTTCCAGCGCGCCAACCGCCTCGACGTCGACGGCGTCGTCGGCCCCCGTACGTGGGCGGCGCTCGACGCGTCGTCCGCACAGCCGAGCGCCGGCGACGTCGTCCGACGCGGCGACTCGGGCCCGCTCGTGCGCGCCATCCAGTCGAAGCTCGGGGTGAACGTCGACGGCGTGTTCGGGTCGCTCACCGAGTCGGCGGTCGTGACGTTCCAGCGCTCGCACGGCCTCGTCGTCGACGGTGTCGTCGGGGCGAAGACGACGTATGCCCTCGCTCTCGCCACGGACCAGGCGACCGGTGGTGACACCGGTACCCCCGGCCAGCCGGGCGTCCCGCCGCTCGTCCACCCGGACGCGCCGTACGAGCTGCCGTTCCTCAACGGCTACCCGGCGCCCATCACGCAGGGTCCGTACGGGGCAGCGAGCCATCACAAGTACTACGACAAGCACGCCGTCGACTTCGGGGTTCCGACGGGGACGCAGGTCGTCGCCTCCGCGTCGGGCGTCGTGTTCAAGACCGAGAACAACGTCACCGGTGGCAACACCGTCCTCATCAAGGACGCCTCCGGTTTCTGCATGGAGTACGCGCACCTGTCGTCGATGAACGTCGTTGCGGGGCAGCGAGTCTCGCAGGGGCAGAAGATCGCGTTGTCGGGCAACACCGGCTTCTCGACGGGACCGCACCTGCACTGGGGCATCGTTGATTGCTCCTCCTACACGAGCATCAAGATCGCCGACTCGAAGGAGCTCGGCACCACCTACGTCCCGGGCACGATCGGCGTCTCGCGCAACGGATCCTGACGGCGACACCCCACCCGGCCTGCCCGGGTGGGGTGCCTCACGTGCGCTGCCGTGGCGGCGCGGCGTGGGATGCCGCGCAGGCTGGGTGTCGACCGCGCGGGCTGTCGACGGGTGGCAGGCGCTCACGCGCCGTGCGTGTGAACCTGTGAAAACAGTTTCGATCCAGCGCTGAGGTGTGTCGTGACGCCCAGAAGCCGGGGTGGTCTTGATTGAGTGGGAGGGCACCCCGGCGCATCAGCCCCCCACTGGTTCGCCATGCTTCAGGGGGCGGAACTCGACCGCATGTGAGAGTTCCACCCTCGGAAGATGATCACGGCGAACGTTCGTGCGTCGGGGTGTCCTCGCTCGCTCCAGCGAGGTGCTCGTGGGGCTGATGCGGCGTGGTGGTCCGCGTCGCGCAGGACGATGGGCGCCAAGCGGGCCGTGAACGCGACGTGACCGGCTGGTGGGGGGTGGGGGAGCTTTCGGGGCTTTCGGGGCTGTGGACGACAACCCAGGTTGTCGACGACCGGGAGCAATCTTCGTCCACAGGGTGTGGATCGGCGAATCACCGCAGTGGCGCGGTTCCCACGACGGGCTGGCGAATCATCCACAGGTTCGTCCCGGGTCTGTGCACAACCGCCACCGGCGTTTCCAACACCCTGTCCACAGCACCGTCCACAGACGGGTTCGTGAACGGACGGGGCGTCTGCCTACTGTTGTCGGTGGTGAGTGCAAGGGTGGGTCGTGACGGATCGTGCGGCGTCGGCCGGGCGGGTGGCACCCGATTCGAGGAGTTGTGAGCGTGGCTGAGCTGGAGCCGTACGAGGCGCCGCCGGAGTTCGACGGGGCGGGTTCGTCGTCGATGCCGCCGGGCAAGCTGCCGCCGCAGGATCTGCAGGCGGAGCAGAGCGTCATCGGCGGCATGATGCTGAGCAAGGACGCGATCGCCGACGTCATCGCCGAGGTCAAGGGCATCGACTTCTACCGCCCGGCGCACGAGACGATCTTCGACGCGATCACCGACCTGTACGGCCGAGGTGAGCCGGCGGACGCCATCACCGTCGCCGACGAGCTGACGAAGCGCGGCGAACTCGCGCGCATCGGCGGGCAGGCGTACCTGCACCAGATCATCGCGTCGGTGCCGACGGCCGCGAACGCCGGGTACTACGCGCAGATCGTCGCCGAACGGGCCGTGCTGCGCCGGCTCGTGGACGCCGGCACCCGCATCGTGCAGATGGGCTACGGCGACGAGGGCGGCGACGTCGAGGACATCGTCAACGCCGCGCAGGCCGAGGTGTACGCCGTCGCCGACAAGCGTGGCGGCGAGGACTACGTGCGGCTCGGCGACGTCATCGAGGCGACGGCCGACGAGATCGAGCAGGCCTCCGGCACCGACGGGCAGATGGTCGGCGTGCCGACGGGTTTCTCCGAGCTCGACGGGCTGACGAACGGTCTGCACCCCGGGCAGATGATCGTCATCGCGGCACGACCGGCCATGGGAAAGTCGACGCTCGGCATGGACATCATTCGCAGCGCCGCGATTCATCACAACATGACGGCCGCGTTCTTCTCGCTCGAGATGGGGCGCACGGAGATCACGATGCGCCTGCTGTCGGCCGAGGCCGGTATTCAGTTGCAGCACATGCGAAAAGGCCAGATGCGTGACGAGGACTGGACGCGTCTGGCGACGACGATGGGTCGCGTCTCGGACGCGCCGTTGTTCATCGACGACTCACCGAACATGTCGCTCATGGAGATCCGCGCGAAGGCGCGCCGGCTCAAGCAGCGCCACGACCTGAAGATCATCGCGATCGACTACCTGCAGCTCATGAGCTCGGGCAAGCGCGTCGAATCACGTCAGCAGGAGGTGTCGGAGTTCTCGCGTGCGCTCAAGCTGCTCGCGAAGGAGCTCGAGGTACCCGTCATCGCGATCTCGCAGCTGAACCGTGGACCCGAGCAGCGCACCGACAAGCGCCCGCAGATGGCGGACCTGCGTGAATCGGGTTCGATCGAGCAGGACGCCGACATGGTGATCCTGCTGCACCGTGACGACTACTTCAACAAGGAATCGGAGAAGGCCGGCGAGGCCGAGATCATCGTCGCCAAGCACCGCGCGGGCCCGACGGCCGACATCACCGTCGCGTTCCAGGGGCACTACTCACGGTTCAAGGACATGGGCGGTCAGAACTTCTGAGCCGTTGCCGGCGATGACGTCGTAAATGAGGCGGCGCGAGACCCCAAGGTCGGCGGCGAGCTTGGCCTTGGGATCGCCCGCGGCCGCCGCCTGACGCACGTGGGCGATCTGTTCGTCGGTGAGGCGGCGGGCGCGGCCCTGGTACACGCCGCGGGCTTTGGCCAGGTCGATGCCTTCGCGTTGGCGTTCGCGGATAGGAGCGCTCGAGTTCGGCGACGGCGCCGATGAGTTGGCGTTGGAACGTCGCGAACGGGTCGGCCGTAGCATCGGGTGTGAAGGTGAGGCGTTCCTTGACGAACTCGACGCTCACCTTGCGCGTGGTGAGGTCGGAGACGATCTGCTCGAGGTCGATCAGTGATCGCGCGAGCCGACCCATCGACGCGACGCGCAGCGTGTCACCGCGGCGCACGTAGCGCAGCGCATCCAACAGGCCAGCGCGATTGGCTCGGCTCTTGCCAGATTGGTGATCGGTGAACAGCTCGTCGACCGCCCGAGCGCCTCTAGTTGCCTGGCTAGATTCTGCGACGTCGACGAGACGCGCGCGTACCCCGCGATTCGACCCGGCATGTCTAGTCCCTACCCGCAAGGTGAGCAATAGGGCCACCGAGGACCCCATGTGCACGCGAGCCACATAGCGGAGCAACTGTGCAAATAGGGTGTACCTCAACCCACGCAAGTAGGAACCCTCTGAGATGCGCACTTTTCAACGCTGAGCATCTAGGGATGTCCCTACCTGCGTACTCGAGAGCTCAGGCCAGGCGGGTCATCGTCGATCGACGGGCAGTCCTAGCGGTGTAGCAAAAACCTTCGTTTTCGCTACAACATGGAGACAGAGCTCTCCTGGCCGAATGAGGGGCGGCTTTTTGAACCGGTGGTTACTGCTGCCCGCGGCGGGCTCGACGCAGTTCTGCGACGATGCGAGCTCGCTCGGGATCCTTGGCCAGCGTGCGGTCGTCGATGACGTCGATGACGTGCTGGATCAGCGCGACGACCTGCTTGGACAGGAACGCGCTGAGCACGCCGCCGGCGACGGCGATGACGCCAGTCAGGGCAGCAGTACCACCGGAGGCCGTCAGCATGTCCACCGTGTCGGTGATGGGCATGATGCCTCCTTCGGGGTTGGCCAGTTGCGGCCAGAACCCACCCGTCCTCGGGTGGGGGCATGAGGACCGCCGGCGCGCAACGAGGCGTGGCAGCGGATGGCAGGAGCGTCGAGAGCTCCCTGCGAATGCCCGAGTCAGATCAGGGCATAAAAAAGGCCGGTCCTGAGAGGGCCGGCCGGAGACAGCGTCGTGCTGCCTTGAGTGTCAGCGTACAGCGCCTATGCGACACCCGCGAGATTCCGGGCAGACGCGTGCCGAGCAGCCTCAGGGTAGCGGAGCAGGCGGGCATGAAAAAAGCCGATCCAGAGGACCGGCTGTAGGCGCGCACTATGAACGCAGGACGATTCTGACACGGCCGGCGGACATTCGGCAAGCACTTCGCGCCACCATGTCGCGGTGGACTACTTCGCCGGCGCGGTGATGAGGCCGGCGAGGGTGTCCAGGGCGCCGGGGATGAGGGAGAAGTAGGCCCAGGTGCCGCGCTTTTCGCGGTGGAGGATCCCGGCGTCGACGAGGACCTTGAGGTGGTGCGACACGGTCGGCTGGGACAGGCCGAGCGGTTCCTGCAGGTCGCAGACGCAGGCCTCGGCACCGTCGTGCGCGGCGACCATCGAGATCAGCCGGAGCCGGGCCGGGTCCGCGATCGCCTTGAGCGACTTCGCGAGGACCTCGGCGGACGCCTGGTCCATCGCCTCGGTGGTGACGGGCGAGCAGCACGCGGTGACGTCCTGGATGGGAAGCAGCTCGATCGTCATGGGCTCATCCTCCCACCGACTTCGACGGGCGTCTATATTTGCGTTCATCGATATCGACGTGCTTCGATGTACGGGCCGGCTTTCGGCTCCCGCTCGATCCGTGAAGGACCAGCCTGATGACTCACCTCCTCGCCGTCGGCGGCAGTGACGCCGGCATCGCCGCAGCGCTCCGCGCCCGCGAACTTGACCCGACCACCGATGTGACGGTGGTACTCGCGGACGAGTTCCCGAACTTCTCCATCTGCGGCATCCCGTACTGGGTCTCCGGCGACGTCGCGACGGAAGCGTCCCTCGCGCACCGCACCCGCGCGGACCTCGAAGCCGCCGGCATGACCGTCCGCTCCTCCACCTGGGCCTCCGCCGTCGACGTCGACCGCCGCCGCCTCACCGTCACCGGCGCTGCCGGGGAAGAGCAGATCTCCTACGACGAGCTGCTGATCGGCACCGGCGCCGAGCCCGTGCGCCCGGCCGGGGTCCCGTTCGGGGAATCTGGCATCCACCTGCTGCACTCCATGACTGATGCGGAGCAGGTGGTCGCTGCCCTCGAGCTGCTGCCGGCGGGGAGCCGGGTGGCGGTCGTCGGTGCTGGCTACATCGGCCTGGAGATGACCGAAGGGCTCGTCGCGCGCGGGTTCGAGACGACGCTGATTCAGCGTGGCCCGGAAGTGCTCTCCACCCTCGACCCGGAGCTCGGGTCCCTCGTCACCGCCGAGGTCCGCCGCCATGGCGCGGCCGTCCTGACCGGGTCGACCGTCACCGGGATCGCCCCGACAGGCGGTGGGCAGTGGCGCGTCGCCACCAGGTCGACGTCCGGTGACGCGGAGGGCACGTTCGCCCTCGTCGTGGTCTGCGTCGGCGTCCATCCCGTCACGGACCTCGCGGTCGCCGCTGGGGCACGGCTCGGTCAGGCCGGCGCGATCGTCGTCGACGAATCGATGCGGACCGGGGTGCCGCATGTGTGGGCTGCCGGTGACTGCGTCGTGACGCACCACCGGCTCCTCGGCACCACGTGGTTGCCGCTCGGGACGACAGCGCACAAGCAGGGCCGCGTCGCCGCGGAAAACATGCTCGGCGGCAGCAAGGTTTTCGCAGGCTCGGTGGGGACGCAGGTGGTGAAGGTGTTCGATCTCGTCGCCGCCCGCACCGGCCTCCGCCAGCACGAGACCGGCCCTCTGGAGGTGTCTCCGTTGACGCGGGTGACGGTGGCGGATGACCACAAGCGGTACTACCCGGGCGCGGTCCCGCTGACGATCAGCGTCACCGGCGACCAGAGCACCGGTCGGCTCCTCGGTGCGCAGATCGTCGGGCAGCGCTCGGCAGAGATCAGCAAGCGCATCGACACGTTCGCCACTGCCCTCCACGCGGAGCTCACCGTGGACGACGTCATCGACCTCGACCTCTCCTACACGCCGCCGCTCGGGTCCCCGTGGGACGCCGTGCAGGTCGCCGCGCAGGGCTGGGAACGCGCCGCCGCCGCAGCGAACCAGGCTGCAGTGAACCAGGCTGCGGTGATCGGCTGATGGTGATGGCTGTGGTGGCTGCGGCGATCTTCGTCGCGACGCTCGTGGTGGTGATCTGGCAGCCCAAGGGGTTCCCGATCGGCTACACCGCGCTCATCGGCGCCGTCATCGCCCTCGCCACCACCGTCGTCGGCCTCTCCGACATCCCGACAGTGGTCGGGATCGTGTGGAACGCGACACTGACGTTCGTCGCGGTGGTGCTGATCTCGTTGATCCTCGACGAGGCCGGGTTCTTCGAGTGGGCAGCCCTCCACGTTGCCCGCTGGGGCCGCGGCAACGGACGGCTGCTGTTCGTCCTCATCGTCGGCCTCGGTGCCGTCATCGCGGCCGTGTTCGCCAACGACGGGGCCGCACTGATCCTCACCCCGATCGTCGTCGGGATGCTCCGGGCCCTGAACATGCCGCAGAAGGCAGCGCTCGGGTTCATCCTCGCCACCGGGTTCATCGCCGACACCGGCAGCCTGCCGCTGGTGGTGTCGAACCTGGTCAACATCGTCTCCGCCGACTACTTCCACCTCGGCTTCGCCGAGTACGCCGCCGTCATGATCCCCGTCGGCATCGTCTCCGTCCTCGCCTCCCTCGGCATGCTGCTGCTCTACTTCGGCAAGAGCATCCCGAAGCGGTACGACGTCCTCGCCCTCACCAGCCCCACCGCCGCGATCACGGACCGGGCGACGTTCCGCGCCGGTTGGGTCGTCCTCGCCCTGCTGCTCGTCGGCTACTTCGCCGCCGACCCACTCGGTGTGCCGCTCGCGGCCGTCGCTGGTGTCGGGGCGGTCGTGATCGTGCTCGTTGCCGCCCGGCAGCCCGCGTTCCTCTTCGCCCGCGCCCAGGCCGCACCGGTCCTGGTCACCACCGGCGGCACCGCCACCGTCGGTGCCGCCGGTGGCGGTGCGGGTGCGCCGTCGGGGCGGGTGATTCCGGTGTGGAAGACGATCCGGGAGGCGCCGTGGCAGATCGTGCTGTTCTCCATCGGCATGTACCTCGTCGTCTACGGCCTGCAGAACCAGGGCCTCACTGACCACCTCGCGAAGCTGTTCGACGTGTTCGGCGACCACGGGGTGCTCGTCACGGCGCTCGGCGTCGGGTTCACCATCGCGATCCTCGCGTCCCTGATGAACAACATGCCCACCGTCCTCATCGCCGCCCTCGCCATCGGCGGAGCCGGAGCGACCGGGCTCACCCACGAGGTGATGGTCTACGCCAACGTCATCGGCTCCGACCTCGGCCCGAAGATCACCCCCATCGGCTCCCTCGCGACCCTGCTGTGGTTGCACGTGCTGGAGAAGAAGGGCATCCACATCGGGTGGGGGCAGTACTTCCGCACCGGCATCGTCCTCACCGTCCCCGTCCTCGCCGTCACCCTCGCCGCCCTCGCCGGCTGGCTCACCCTCATCCGCTGAACCCGGAAAGACACACACCCATGAGTGACAAGCCCACGATCCTGTTCGTCTGCGTCCACAACGCGGGACGCTCCCAGATGGCCGCCGGCTACGCGCAGGCACTCGGCGGCGACCGCGTCGAGGTCCTCTCCGCCGGCAGTGCGCCGAAGGACCAGATCAACCCGATCGCGATCCAGGCGATGGCCGAAGACGGCATCGACATCGCCGGCAACCAGCCGAAGATCCTCACCACCGACGCCGTCCGCGACTCCGACGCCGTCATCACCATGGGGTGCGGCGACGCGTGCCCGATCTTCCCGGGCAAGCGGTACGAGGACTGGGAACTCACCGATCCCGCCGGCCGCGGCATCGAGGACGTCCGCCCCATTCGCGACGACGTCAAGCACCGCGTCCAGACGCTCCTCGCCGAGCTGCTGCCCACCGAAGCAACCGCGTAACGACCAGGAAGCCGCAGACCATGACGCTTACCCTCACCGTCCCACCCCGGACCGACGCGGACCGCCTCACCGGGCTGCCCGTCGCGGTCATCGGTGCCGGCCCCGTCGGGCTCGCTGCCGCCGCGCACCTCCTCGAGCGCGGCCTCGACGTCGTCGTCTACGAAGCTGGCCCGACGGTTGGGACGAGCGTCCGCGCGTGGGGACACACGCGCCTGTTCTCCCCGTGGCAGTACGTCATCGACCCTGCCGCGCAGCGTCTCCTGGAAGCCACCGGCTGGGAAGCGCCTCGAGCGGCGTCGTTGCCCACTGGCCAGGACCTCGTCGACACGTACCTGGCGCCCCTGGCTGCGACCCCGCAGCTCGCACCGGTGATCCGCTACGGCACCCGGGTGGAGGCGGTGTCACGGCAGGGCATGGACCGCACCCGCTCCACCGGCCGCGCCGACACCCCCTTCCTGCTCCGCCTCCACACCGCCGACGGCGTCACGGACATCACCGCGCGTGCGGTCGTCGACACCTCCGGCACCTACACATCACCGAACCCCCTCACTGCCGCTGGGCTCGCACCCGCCGCGGACCTCGGCGACCGCGTCGTCCACGCACTGCCTGACGTCCTCGGCGCCGACCGGGCCCGGTTCTCGGGGAAGCGGGTCCTCGTCGTTGGTGCCGGCCACTCCGCGGCGAACACGCTCATCAAGCTCGCCAGCCTCGCCAAGACCGCGCCGGGTACCGAAGTGCTGTGGGCTGTCCGAAACGCCGGCACCGCCCGGCTCGGCGCCGACGCAGCCGACGGCCTCGCGGCCAGGGGTCAGCTCGGGTCCACCGTCCACGGCCTCGTCGAGTCCGGTCAGCTGCAGCAGATCGCCTCGTACGAGATCGACGACGTCCGCGCCGACGGCGACCAGGTCACCGTCACCGGCCGGCGCGCGGGAGAGCCGTTCGCGGTCACTGTCGACGTCATCGTGAACGCCACCGGATTCCGGCCCGACCTCGACATGCTCCGCGAGATCCGCCTCGGCCTCGACGACATCGTCGAAGCACCCCGAGCCCTCGCACCACTGATCGACCCGAACCTGCACTCCTGCGGCTCCGTTCCCCCGCACGGTGTCGCCGAGTTGGCGCACCCGGAGCCGAACTTCTTCATCGCCGGCATGAAGTCCTACGGCCGCGCGCCCACGTTCCTGCTCCTCACCGGCTACGAGCAGGTCCGCTCCATCGCCGCCGAACTCGCCGGCGACCACACCGCAGCCCGACAGCTCGAACTCGTCCTCCCCGAAACGGGTGTCTGCTCCACCGACATCGGCGGCAGCTCCTGCTGCACCACCCCGCCCGCCACCGCCACTCCTGCCGCTGAGGACGCTGCCTGCTGCACTCCGCTTGATTCGGCTACCGGCAACACCTCGTGCTGCACCAACTGACCGGACTTGCATCCATGACCACGAAGCCCACTGTCCTGTTCATCTGCAAGCACAACGCCGGCCGCTCACAACTCGGCGCAGCACTCCTCGAACTCGCCGCACCCGACCGATACACGGCCACCTCCGCCGGCATCACCCCGGCCGACGAGGTGAACCCCTCGATCGCCGCGACCGTAGGCGAACTCGGCCTCGACATCACCGCACGCATGCCGCGGCGCGTGACGCCCGACCTGCTCGAACACGCGGACATCGTCGTCCTCATGAAGCCCGGACTCGAACTCCCCGCAGAACCTGGCGGCACGGTCCTGGAGTGGTCGTTCCCCGACCCCAACTCCTGGTCACCGGAAGACGTGCGACCAATGCGGGACGCCGTCGCAGAACGCATCGAACGAGAGCTCCTGCAGCCGTAGCGACCGGGCTACCCGACACGAAGCGAAGCCAGAAGGACGACACAGAGCGAAGCTGTTCACAGTCTCACTAGAGAGCTTCCCATCGTGACGAGAAGCTGCACCTGCCCATCCAGTCGCTGAGTAATCAACAACTGCTCCAGGGGTGCACTGCGCACCTCAATTGGTGCGCGATGAATGGCGCGTATGCGATCCCCCACGGATGGGGCCTCCACTCCGATCTCCCCTAGTGACTTGCCTGCAGCACCTAACCTGAGCATGCGGACTCCTCGGCTTGCTTCATCGTCACCTTCCGATCCGGACCGTAAACGCCAGCACCGACAGCCGTGACGACGAGGGAGAGTCCGTAATGAACATCGAGGATCTCGCAGACAAGGTTCGAGCCCTGGAGCCCGCCCCTCGTGAGCAACAGTGGTCAAGCCTCACGTACTGCGTGCTCGACGCCGTGTGGAGCATCAGCGCCAACTACACCTCCGTCGTCGCGCCCCTGGTACGTAGGGTGGCGGCACAGCACGGCGCCCCTGGCCTGCCCGCGACGAAGACCCCCGGGGTGGACGCCGCGGACCCCCTGCCGCTTCACGCGTTCCTCTCGGAGTTTCCCGATGAGCAGAGCCTCATCGCAGTGACCAACCGACAGCGAACATCGACAAAGGGTGGGATCACCAAGGCTGCTGCTGTGCGGCAGCACGCTGAAATTTTCCTCTCCCATGGGATCGCCACTCTCGGGGAAGCTCAATCCGCCCTGCTGAACCCCACCGCACTTCAGTCCATCGACGCGGATCTACGCACAGTTCCCGGTGAAGGGGCATCTGGCATCCGGCGGGGATACCTATGGATGCTTATTGGTGACGACGCCGCGATCAAGCCTGATCGGATGGTCATGAGGTGGCTTGCCACGAACGGCGCTGGAGTCAAGAACCCCGAGGAAGCTCGCGATGTGCTAGCTCAGGTCGCACAAACCCTTCAGGGGCAGTACACCTTGTGGGAAATCGACCACGCGATCTGGCGCGCACGCCAGCCGTCGAGGACACGCGCTGCCAAGTAGCTCAACGAAGGTTTGTGCACCATCCACTCCGTGCCGTGGCGTGCATCTGGGGTGGGTGGTATGCATGCACACTCGCCGCGAGTGGGGCTGTACCCCACCCCACGCAAGTGGAAACCCCCTCAGATGCACACTTTCACCACCGCGCATCTAGGGGTATCCCTACTCGCATACTCGAGGCGTCCACCGCCAGTCGGGAGCGGGGCCGGAGTGTGGAGCCGATGAGAATCGCAGCCGTCGCGTTTCGGGTGGCGTGAAGGGCGCACGTTTGGATCGTCACTTCTGCATGTCTATCGGGGCGTCCGAGGTCGCCGAGGCGCTTGGTGTAGGCACTGGCGCCGGGTTTCCCTTCGCCGGCGAGGTCCCTAGCATCGCGCCGATCTGGAGGGCAATGGCGGCTAATGCCAATGCCAAAACGACCGGCGCCTTGATCCTTGTCTGACCGTGCCGCTCATGGCACGAAGGAGGAGTCAGCCATGTTGGTTACGGCATGAGACTGATGCGTTGGCCGCGTTCCACAAGACGAAGCTCACCGGGTAGCTCGGCCCGCTCGAACAGGCCAGCGAAGTCTTCGCGTGGCGAACGGAAAACGGTGTAGTCGTCAAAGTGAACCGGGACGATGACGTGTGGGCGGACGGTTCGAACCATCTGCGCTCCCTGGCGCGCGTCCATCGTCACCAGCAAGCCCAGGATCCGAGTGCCACCCAGATGAATGATCATGGAGTCGATCGGGCCGCAGCGCTCGGTGACGGCCGCGAGGGTGGGTCGGTAGAGCGTGTCGCCGGTGACGTAGACACGTAGACGCAGGGCTTCGTTCTCGCGCAGTTCTAGGACGCTGCCCATGACCCGAGGCAACAGATGGGTGGCAGGCCCCGGCGCGTGCTGACCCGGGGTCGCGGTGAGACGCAGGGTCCACGAGCCACGGGTGAGAAGGCGTGTGTCCCAGGTGTCAAGGGCATGCGCGTCGAACCCCCAGCGCTCAAGTCGGCGTGCCGCTGGGGCGGTGGTATAGACGGGCGGGGTGCGCTGAAGTTCGCGCCGCGCGATCCGATCGAAGTGATCCCCGTGCAAGTGTGACAGCACGATGGCGTCCAACGAAGGTAGTTCGGATGGCTGCATGGCAGGCTCCGTCAATCGTCGGCTTGCCAGCCCCTTGCCGAGATAGGCCAGCTGGCCACGGTGAAGGAAGTTGGGATCGGTAAGAACAGTGAAAGGACCCAGGCGGAGAAGACACGTGGCTGTGCCGATGAACTCCAGCGACGCCAGACCCTCCGAAACTGTGCCGCCCGAGCTGCCGTGTTCGCCGTTCGGAGTGCTGGTCGATGAATTCATGTGACTCCTCGAGAGGGGATGCGGTGTCGGGTGATGGATGTAAGGTCTGCGCACGGTGAGGGGACGACCGGCCCGCGCCCTACCGGACGGTGGGGCTCCAGCCTGAGCAGATGACAGTGGTAAGGCAGCTAGTGTCGCGCGTCATTAATTCGTTGACAGTATGGGATGATGGCATATGCCGTCACCTGTGCTGGAGATCAGCGAAGAGGACCGTGCGACCCTGACCTCGTGGACACGGTCGCGGACGTTGCCGGC